>JALONJ010000489.1 GCA_025455045.1 Microscillaceae bacterium
AGTCACTTGATTTGAAGTTTTAAGATGAATCAATAATTTTTATAAATAACTCATAACCATTGAGTTACGATTGCAAATCTAAATCCAGATTTTAAATTTTAAAAATAAAAATCGAAAATTTTTCGAGCTAACTGCCTGATAATGTTATTTTTACGAAAAAAAATCCGATTTTTTACCCTTTCGACTACCCATTGACCTCTCAAAAACCCTCCATCGCTCAAAGTATTGACTATCAATGGCTTAGAAAATTTTGCACTTGCCCCCCCAACATATTTCATAATTTAGGTTTTTTTCCGCACGCAACGGTTGCTTCGGGCTTTAAAAAATCATAGCAAAGTTGTTTTTTGGTTAGCATAAAAAATTTCCACTCGGTTTTTAGCCATTTCAGCTCCCAAAAAATCGGTTTCAACCACTTTTGCTTGAAAATATGAAAGCAAAAGAAAAAATTTGCCAAAAAAAATTAGACTAAAGGCAACCCTTTGTAATTAAACCAAGTCTTGCCCTTCGAAAACTAAAATAATTTACCGCCATGAATAATACCTTATTTGATAAAAAATTTTTGGAAGCCGACTACAACAACTACAACAATGGTTTGAGCCTAGCTTGGGAAAATTTCCGCGAAGCGATGCCCGAAGAATTCAACGACCGCAAAAAAGCCAAATATTCCTTAAAGCGATTTTTGCGCAAACTTCGCCACCGTGGTTGGTAAGGCTATCGTATTGATGCCCGATATATCGATTGAGTAAAGAGTTTGATAATTGGGATTTGAAGCTTTGAAAAAAGCCCAAGTTCAGCATAGCTCTTGATTCACTCAAAAAATACATTTTCAATTGCAAGCGTTGAAAACCGAACGGTTTTAACGCTTTTTTTGTTTATAATTTTTTTTATAAAAAATTGATTTTTTTGAATATAGGACTTTCACTTAGTGGCTTGTGTGGACACAAGCCACGGCATATCAGCCCTTGCCTGTGTCTTCACAGGCAAGTTTATGCGACCTAAGCGAAAGTCCTAGAATATTTTAATCTGAAAAATTTTAAAGTATAAGTTAAATATTAGACTTGCTACCTCCTGATTATCAGCTACTTAGCATACTCAAATTTTCTCAAAAATAGTCTGCACCAAGGGTCTGACGATTTTTGAGAAAATTTGATAAATACACCATCTTATAACATAATATATTTTTAAATAAATTTTGTAACTATTTGATAATCAATGGGTAGTAAGTCTATTGTGTGATTTTTTATATTTTTAGAAAGTAAATAATTATCCGAGCCGTAGGTCTGACAATTATCTGCTTTTTGAAAATAGGTTCTTTACCCATTTTGAGGAAATTCTGGCTTTATTCTAAGCCTCAACTTATTTACGCGGGCAGGCTAGACAGCCTGCATTACAATTTTCCTGAAAAGTGGTGAAGAAACTGAAAATAGTTTTAATTAATTGATAATCAATGTTTTATAAAAAGCATTTGGTTTTTATTTCTAAAAAAATTTTAAATTCATAAATAAAAAATTGTATTTTTTTAATAATATTTCAAAATATTCACGTTAATTCATACGAATTTTTTGTAGAAACTAAAACTATCTCAACAATGAAAAAACTGATATGTTGGTTATTCTTTTTTATAGCCCTGAGCAGCAGCGGAGTTTTGGCGCAAGACATCATCACTTTGTATGCCGACAAAGCCCCCGGCTCCGAAACTTGGACTTGGGAAGAACGCGAAAACAGTCAAAATCCTTGGAATACTCGTATTGTGTATAATGTAGTGAAGCCCACGCTGTTGGCATACTTGCCCAAGCCCGAAGTTGCTACCGGCACGGCGGTTGTGATTGCGCCGGGTGGAGGTATGCACGCTTTGTCTATTGATAGTGAAGGCATTGAGGTAGCCAAATGGCTCAATAGCAAGGGCGTAGCTGCTTTTGTCCTCAAATACCGTTTGGTGCGTAGCCTGACCGATAACCCTCCGCAAGAATTGCAAGCCAAGTTGGGCAATGCTACAAAAATGCGCGAGGATATTAGCCCGATTGTCCCTCTGGCTATGCAAGACGGCTTTACGGCTATTCAATATTTGCGTAGCCACGCCAAAGAACTCAATATCAAGCCCGACCAAATTGGTATGATGGGTTTTTCGGCAGGTGGTACGGTGCTTATGTCGGTCGTGTATAATGCAATTGCCGAAAACCGCCCCAATTTTATTATGCCAATCTATGCTTGGGGTATGCCCGTAATCCAAGGCAAAGTGCCTACCGAAAAAACACCTATGTTTGCCGTAGTAGCTTCTGATGATGAACTTAAATTGACAAGTTATTCACTGGATATTTACCACCAGTGGCAAAATGCCGGACAGCCCGCCGAACTCCACGTATATGAAAAAGGTGGACACGGCTTTGGTATGCGAGTCAAAAAACTACCTTCTGATACGTGGATTGAACGCTTAGGCGATTGGCTCAAGCAGCACGGCTGGCTCGAACTGCAAAATAAACCGGAATGGTTGCAAAAATATACCCCCGAACAGATAGAAGCCTATCAAAAACGCCAAGAGTATTTGCTACGCAACGACTGGGGCAACCTGAGCAAGTATGCCGAAGCCAACCAAAAACTAAAAACCGAGGTAAAATCCGAAAATCGTGTGGTATTGCTGGGTAATTCAATTACCGAGTTTTGGAGCAATCTATCGCCCGAGTTTTTTGCCGGAAAACCTTACATCAATCGGGGCATTAGTGGGCAAACTACCTCGCAAATGTTGGTGCGGTTTCGTGCCGATGTGATTGATTTGCAACCCCACACGGTAGTTATCGAAGCCGGAACAAATGATATAGCTCAAAATACCGGCGCAATCAGCCTTGAGGCTATAGCCGCCAACCTCTTGACAATGGCTGAACTTGCCCAAGCGCACGGCATTAGAGTCATCATTAGTTCGGTATTGCCAGCGTATGATTTTCCGTGGCGACCCGGCTTAGAACCTGCCGACAAGATTGTCCGGCTGAATCAAATGCTCAAAGAATATGCGCGCAAAAACAATTGGGTCTATTTGGATTATTATTCAGCAATGGTCGATGAACGCAAAGGACTTAAAAAAATCTTTTCCGAAGATGGGGTTCACCCCAACCAAGCCGGTTATCGGGTGATGGCTCCTTTGGCAGAGCAAGCCATAAACCAAGCAATGAAGATGAAGAAACTTGGGGTAAAGAAATAATTTTGAATTTGCTGTACTTTTCAGGAAAAATTGTAGCGCGGGCTGTCTAGCCTGCGCACGTGAATTTGTTTAGGCTTACTATCTAGTTCTACTTTGGCACTTTCAATTTTTGAACCACCTAGTAACATAGAAAGCATAGAAAAATACAATTTTTATAAATCAATAGTTCGGACAGTTTCTAAGTCCCCTGCTCCGCCAGAGGCGGAGGTTCTGTTCCGAGTTATTTACTAAGTATCTGATAATCCTCCAAAGGCGGACACGGTCAGCTTTTACACAAAATATTTAAAATAACATAACTCTCTGATTATCAATTACTTATAAAACTATCCGAAGTATTGATAAATAGCTGATTATCCATTTTCAAGCTTTGTTTTTTCCATAGCGAGGGGAAGCAACGCCCCTCGCTATGGAAAAAATATTTTCAAAAAAAGTTTAATTTAACCTCAATCATTTCTAAAATGCCCAAGTAGAACTAGTCGGCATTTCCCAAAAGGCAGTAAAAATCCATTTTTTATGAGTCGAGTCTGTAACAATCAAACAAATTCATAAAATACTGGTTATCAATTAGTTATATAAAATTATTGACTTACATTTACCCAATGAATTTACTTGCCCAAGAGCTAGAGTACCTGCAAAACACCGATTTTTTATTGACAAAAATCAAAATTACCCAAAAATTGAATGATACGCTGGCAAATCTCCGCGATAGTTTGCGGGCTTATATCCACGATTCATCACTTGACTTACCCATAGCCCTCGATTATCAAGTTGGCAAAATCTCCAAAGGCGAAAACTATCGTGGCTTGCCCTACTTGGTACTCGACTATCCCAAATTGTTCAAGACCAACCAAATTTGGGCATTCCGCACGATGGTTTGGTGGGGCAAGGCTTGGAGTTGCACTTTACATTTACAAGGCGAGATGTGGCACACTTATCAATCGGCTTTGATTGATAACCGGCAAATGCTTGATAATCAGGCAGTTTATATTTGCATTCATTCGCAACCTTGGGAATATCATTACGAATCGGATAATTATGTAGCTTGGGACATCTTGACCGAGGCTCAACGCTTGACAATTCTTCAAGATCATCCTTTTCTCAAACTCAGCCGCACCCTAGCCCTCCATCAACTCAGTGAGGCTGAAGCATTTAGCCTCCAGAGCTTTCATTTATTTTGCCGAGCAATGGGCTTCCTGAGTCCGCAATAGTTGCTTGTGAGGACACAAGCAACGGCGTGGCGTGAGGACACAAGCAACGGCGTGGCGTGAGGACACAAGCAACGGCG
>JALONJ010000490.1 GCA_025455045.1 Microscillaceae bacterium
TTTTTACAAAAATTATTTAAAATATTTATTATATCAAAATAATACAAGTTTATTTTAAATATAATTTATAATTTACCGAAAAAATGTATTTTTTACATTGTAATTATTTGATTATCAATTAGTTATAAAAATATTCACGTTAGTATTATTAATTATTTTACATTCAATCCTTAAAATTAATTTGTTTGTCCTTGTTCTATGGCACACCCAGCAACAATTGCCTTAAAGCTGTCGAGAAACAAATAAGCTTTGTAACTCATTGATAATCAATAGCTTAAAAAATAAGCGGACTATTGCCAATCGAAAAGACAATTAAGCCGAGCTAAATCTTTAACTTCGCCCAAAATAACAACTCATCGAAAATGAAAAAACAAATAAAGGCTTTGGCTAAGAAATATACTTTGAGTGAATCAACGGTTGAAACATTGCTCAATGGACTGATGCAAACCGGTGGTAATCAAGTTCAATTTAATATTCCAGAATTGGGGGGTATGGGACAATGGCAAAACGGAATGACTATGATTGGCGATATGTTTAACAATTTTCTCAAAAATCAGGTAAATAATTTGTGTTTTGAACTAGCAGAAATTGTAAAAACTACGCCTGTGAAGCAAGCCTCCAATGCAGATAATTTTACCTTCAAAGGCTCGCAAAATAGCACCAATTATACCTACTATGCCGAGAAGAACTTATTGGTGATTGAAATAAAAGGTAAAACCAAAAAATATGATACTGGTAGTTTTGTATTGAGTGGCGTTCAGCAACAACAGTCAGAGGCTAATCAAGATTTAAAATTTCAAACTACCGCCGGAAAACAAGTTTCTTTAAAAGATTTCAAATCAATTAAATGATTGTTTTTTTTTAATTATTTTATTTTGGAATTATGTAGTATTTGGTGCAACGTAAGTGCTTCATTATCAATTATTTAACCTACATAGATTGAATCGTGAAATCCACTTTGAAATGCAATTTATTGCTTTTTTGACCTCTATGGCAACAAATATTATTCCCCCCTCATTCATTTTGAAGGGGGATTTTTGAAAAAAATAAAAAGGAACACTAATATTTAGTAATGAGTTAATTATAAGATGTGCTGATGTGCTAATGTAATCCATTGATTATCAATTAATTCATAAATTCAATTGTTTACTTTATTTTATGCTTGTTCCTCGATCACTTAACTAATTGATAATCAACTTATGAATCGATTGTATTTCAATTTGCAATTCAAGGTACTTTACTCTAACAAAACCACCTCAATTCGGCGATTTTCGCGGGCTTGCCAAGGGTCAGTCTCTTTGCTCCACAAAGGACGACTTTTGCCATAGCCTTTGGTAGTGATGCGCTCGGCGGCGATACCCAGTTTTATCAAATGTTGCTTGACACTTTCGGCGCGGCGTTCCGACAAACCCACCTGCCGGGCGGCATCGCCTACCAAGTCGGTGTGTCCATAAATTTCAATGACTGTTTTGGGATTTTTTTGCAAAAACTCAGCATACATTTTAATCTGCGCTTCGTATTGTGCCTCAATAAAACTTTCATTAAACTGAAAATTAACCAATACTTGGGGTGGGGCAACCAGTTTTTTTCCTTTGGGAATGTTGCCGGTAAATCCGGGATTGCCTTGAGTCTCGAGGTGGTCTAGGTCAAAGTTATTGCCTATGTGATACAAACGTCCGATGGTATCTTTGCGGGTGATGCCATTGTAAATCAAATCAACTCGATGCTCACCTTCGGCATTGATAGGTTGGTAAGTGATTTCGTAATAATTGCGAAAAAGGCGGGCTATTTCTTGATACACTTTATTGACATCAAGCGGATTGCTGATATAGTAAGGGTAGCCGTCGGTCAGCATTGCCAGTTTTTCCAAAAGGTTGCTATTAGTTCCGCTTCCTAGGGCAATGGTATGAATTTTTGTGCCTTTTTCGCGGGCTTGCTCCACCACTTGGCGTGCTGTATAAGCATACTGAGAACTATAACGAAACGAGGCATTTTCGTACCCATCAGTCAATAAAACCAGCATTTTGTTCAAATTGGTTGAATCGAGCGTTTTTAATCCGGCACTGGCTCCGGCATACAAGGCAGTGCTTCCGCCATAGCCATCTAAACCTTGAAATTTGACAGTTTTCAATATTTTCTGCTCATCTTTTTCCAAGGGGTATTCCCGAACGACATTATCATCAAATCTTACCAAACTTAGCTGGTCTTCAGGGTGTTTTTCACTTATCAAGGCGCGAGTTGCCATTTCGGTAGCGCGAATATAGTCATACATAGAGCCACTATAATCCGCTACCAGACCCACCGCATAGGGCTTAGAAATGAGCTGATTCACCTCTCGCACTTTAAAGTTTTTGATAACTTGGGGCTTGCCTTCTACACGTTCCAGCAAACCCAAAAAATATTTTTTGGCGGTTTCGCTATCCGGCGCAAGGTCAGCCACAAAATTACCGGCAGTATCCACGGCAAGTACTTTGAGCTTGATTTCGCGGGGGTGTTGGGTGCGGTCGGTTTCTACTATATCAAATTTAATTCCTTGACCGACCGGCAGTTCGGTACGGCGGATCAGGTTTTTGATGTATTTGCGGTGCAAAACATTGACCTGAACGGTTTTGGTGTATTCTTGCCCAAATCGGTCAAAGGCTTTGAGCGTATAAATTGTTTCCTTGCGTTTGGGCGACACTTTGAGCGTACCTTTGGCGGGCAAGTCATATTTCTCGCCCTCGATGCGTACGTCTTTCAAATCACTGGTATGCCACGACAATACGGTATTTTGTCCTTGTTCAAGGTTGGTGGGCAAAGCCGAAAAATTAAAAATAGTGGGAAATCTTGGATTTACCCGAAAATAATCTTCTATTATCTTATTATCACCTCGAGTAGCCGTCAGTTTATACTCCACAATCCGGCTTTGTGGCGCAACCCGCTTCATACCCGTTTCGGGAAGGTCGCGCCCCACCGCTACAAACGAACCGTCCAACTCGCGGCGTGCCAATGAAATTTCGCGGTGTTCGGGATAGCTCCATTTAAGGCGTGCCGAGTCTTCGGGATATACCCATTCATCGCCACTCAATTTGCCTTGATACACCACCTCTACACGATGCGTTTGATTGAAAACTTGGTTGTCAAAACTAACACCTTCCAAAACAAACGTAGTGCTTGAGTCTAAAGGAGTGTCCAAATAGCTGGCATCGGGCAAATCTTTGACTAGGCTGAGGTTAGTTTTACCAACTACGGATATTTGCAAAGATTTAAAATTTTGGGTTGCCCATTTGAGTTGGGCTTTTTTGCCTTTTATGACAAATTCATCACCTTTGAAATAATCGATGATGGGTGTGCGAATCGGAATTTTAATCTTACGCGAAACACTCTGTTTGCCCGATTGCGCCCAAAATTCATATTGAGTGTTTTGGTCAAAATAGAGCATCTGCTTACCTTGTGGGGGGAGGTTTTCGTTGATGCCCGCGATTTTGACAAGTCGCGCATTTTCGGTTTTCCAACTAATCAAAACCGAATCCGGGGCAGTCAAAACCGGCTTGTACTGCACTTGAAAATTGATTTCTTTTTTGGCGCAAGCCCACAAAAACCCGAAAATAAGGATATAAAACTTATACTTGACCATTTTTCAATTAAGGTTATAAATGCAAATTACGAATAATTGCTCAGACAGCTATGTGTTTATAATACAAAATTGTTCGAATAGACTGGAGAAAATAAGCACTAAGGAATGAATAGTGAATAATGTAAAATGAATAATTTTGTAATTACCTGAAAGTCAATATGTTACCAAAAAATATTGTACACATTCAGCAATTCCCACTATAGAAATTTTAAACAGATTTTTAATTTTTTAGAATGTTCAAAAAATGAATTTTAATATAACTAATTGATAATGAAGTGATTATAAATACACTTTTGACTCATCTTCCTTTTTTCTTGATAAAAAAGAAACAACGAAACCAAGCAGCCCTACACTATCCTGAATCCGCCAGAGGCGGAAACTAAAATTCACTTAGTCGCTCGCTGAAGCTCGCTTCAAACCAAATTTTTACTGCCCCGCCTCTGGCGGGTTCTAGGGTTTCGCTAAGGGCAATTTAATGAAAAAACACAGTTAAAATACTGATTATCAATTATTTATGTGTTTTGTTATTTTTATAAATGTAAAAGTTAAAATATCAATACTTCGGACAGTTTTTATAAATGATTGGTTATCCTCCAAAGGCGGACACGGTCAGCTAGTTATGTTATTTTAAATATTTCTTGTAACTATATGATTATCAAGCACTTAACAAAAAACTCGTAACTGAATCAGCAATTCCCACTATGGATAAATAACTGATTATCAATGAGTTATAAAACTTTTATTAACTTATAAAACCTTGATAATCAGGTAGTTATAAAATAATCGTTTACCCACATTTTTAACTCTTTGACCGCGTCCGCCTTTGGAGGATAATCAATGAGTTATATGTGTCAAAGTTCACATTGAACTACGCCTTTTATTTTTTAGGAATGATTACAAAATAAGGTAAACATTTATGAATACATAATTAATTGAAAATCAGGTATTTATACAATTCCTAATTCCTAATTCCTAATTCCTAATTCTTAATTCTTAATTCTTAATTCCTAATTCTTAATTCTTAATTCTTAATTCTTAATTCTTAATTCTTAATTCCTAATTCTTAATCTTAGACTTTACCCATATCCAACCTTCTTTTTGAATGGTGTCAAAGTCTTTGTCGTCAAAAAGCATTACATCGCCATCTAAAAAATCTTTGGCACTCAAC
>JALONJ010000491.1 GCA_025455045.1 Microscillaceae bacterium
AAGTTCCTTACAGGATGACGGCTTGGAGGGATTTTGGATTGTTTTTTTAAAACTTCAATTTTTTGTACTTTTTTAATATGTTTCAAAATATTCACGTTAAGTTTAGAAGCACTTAAAAATGAAAAAATTTTATGTTGTGTGGCAAGGGCGCAAAACCGGAGTTTTTGACACTTGGGACGAGTGTAAAAAACAAGTAGATGGCTACCCCCAAGCAATTTATAAGTCGTTCAAAACCAAGGACTTAGCCGAGCAAGCCTACCGTACCGATTATAAGCAGTATTTTGAACAGACGTGGAAAGAAAGCACTTTGAGTGCCACCGAACTAGCCAAAATCGGCAACCCGGTGTACCCAAGTATGTCGGTAGATGCGGCTTGTAGTGGCAATCCGGGCTTGTTGGAGTATCGCGGGGTTGATACTGCCACCCAGCGCGAGGTTTTTCGTCAGGGTCCTTTTGAGCAAGGTACCAATAATGTGGGTGAGTTTTTGGCAATTGTCCACGCTTTGGCATTGCTCAAAAAAAACAACTCCGATTTACCTATCTATTCCGACTCCGAAAATGCCATTGATTGGGTAAAAGCCAAAACCCATCGCAGTAAATTGGTAGAAAACAAAAAAAATAAGTCGCTTTTTGAATTATTGGCACGAGCCGTGAAATGGTTGCAAGAAAACGAGTATTCAAATCCTATCTTGAAATGGGAGACCAAAGCTTGGGGCGAAAATCCCGCCGATTTTGGTAGAAAATAAGCAACAATATTTCCAAATGTGGCTTTGCTGGCTTTTACACTATCACAATATTTTTAGATAATTGCTTGATTTTCAATTATTTAATTCCTAACGAGAACCTTCAAGAACTCAATACTTCGGATAGTTTTTATAAGTAATTGATTATCAGCTAGTTATGCTATTGCAAATATTTCTTGTAACTAACTGATTATCAAGCACTTAACAAAAAGCTCAGAACAGCCCCCCCTCCGGGGGCAGGGGATTTAGAAACCAGAAACTGTCCGAACTATTGATAAAAATCAGGCATATTGTTTGGGCAAATGAACAATAAACTCCGCGCCTTTTCCGGCATCACTGATGACTTCAATGCGACCTTGCAAACGCTCAACCAAGGATTTGACAATCGCCAAGCCCAAGCCCGTGGACTCTTCGCCGGCGGTAGGTCTGGCACTCAGCGTTTGAAACTTGCGAAAAAGTTTGCTTTGTTCGGCTAAACTGATTCCTTGCCCCTCATCTTTGACCGAAATACTTGTTGTGCTTGCGTTTTGATACCAATTGACATAGATATTGCTGTCGCGGTACGAAAATTTGAGGGCATTGGAAACCAGATTATCCAAAATTCGTTGCAAAAAACTTGCGTCGGTTTGGATTGTAACTACTGATTCAACAGATGGCTGATGCAAACTGATGTCTTTGAAATGAAATTGAGCTTCATAACCTTGCAAAAAATTGGGGATAAATTCGGAGAGGTTGATGTCATCGAGATGGATTTCGGCATCAATTGGGTTCAGATGATTAATATCCAACAAATCGCGGATAAGTGCCAAGCCACTTTCGCTGGTTTTGTCCATCAATTGCAAGTAGGTTTTTTGGTCATCATTCAAACCGCCACTTATTTGAATCAACTCAATTAAGCCTCTTACGCGGTTGAGCGGGGCGCGTAAGTCGTGAGCTACCATATCAATCAAGCCGTCTTTTTCGCGGTCTAGTTCGGCAAGGACATCATTTTGATTTGCCAATTCGGCGTTTTTTGCCAAAATTTCGGTGGTTTGGCGGGTCAAAACCTGATTGGTTTTTTGCTTGCGCCAATTGTTGCGTAGCAATAAAAACAGCACCAACAAAACAAATAAAGAAGCCCCACTCAAAGAATAAATCAAAAGTAGTTTGAATTGTTGGTCTTTTTTGGCAAGTTCAAGTTCGGTTTGTTTTTTTTCCATTGCAAACCTATTTTGTAACTCGGCAATCATTTGCCCATTTTCTTCATTGTAAAGGCTGTCTCGATATTGGATAAATTGTTGATAATATTTCAAGGTGTTTTTATCATCTTGTTGGGCGGCATAACACTCGTATAAGACAAAATACGCATCTTTGAGATACTCTTTGGCTCCCAACAATCTGCCTTCGTCAATCGCCGCTTGGGCATACTCAATGGCTTGTTTGATTTCGCCTTTTTTCAAATAAATACGTGCCAAATTGTTGAGGGTAGAAGTAACGCCTATTTTATTGTTGCTTTCGCGGGCAACTTTCAAGGCAACTTGCGCAGATTCGATGGCTTTGGGATATTCGTGAAGTGCCAATTGTACTTCGCTCAAATTGCGATAAGTGATAGTGCGAATAAAATCGTCTTTGACTTGTTTTTCAAGGTCTAATGACTTATAATAGTATTGAAGGGCGACTTGATAATTTTTTTGTTTATAGTAAGTCATTCCCAAATTATTGGAAGAATTAAGTACACCCCGCACATTTTTTTGGGAATTGTAAAGCCACATTGCTTGCTCAAAATACTTGATGGCACTGGGCAAGTTGTTTTTGCGTTGAAATACCAAGCCTATATTGCTGTAGCAACCTGCCATATTGAGGCTGTCTTTCAACCTCTCAAATACTCGCAAGGCTTGTAAAAAGCTGTCAATAGTCTGCGGATAATTGCCTTTGTTGCGATGGGCTACGCCCAAGCGTTTGTACGACATACCCACTCCTAAATCCCACTGAATTTTTTGTGCCAAGCGCAGGGCTTTTTGGGCGTAGAGGATAGATGTATCGGCACTTACATTGCGATACTCCCACGACAACTCATTGAGCAATCCGATGTGAGTAGTATCGCGGACAAAACTTGGCGAAGATTGTAGGATAACATTTATTTTTTTTTGGAGTTGTTCGATTTTATTTTGACTTAATCCCCACGAAACCGACCCCAACCACAAGCCCAAGAGTAAAATTGTTTTCATTGAATATGACCTTTCGATAGGCACAGCAGGCGTATATTTGCCAATGCAAATTTCGGGAAGTTTTAGCAAAAAAGAATTTTAATCACTTTTTTTTTATTGAAAATCCACAAATATCTTACAACCAAACCCTTAAGAACCTTTCTGATTGCACTGCCATACAATTGATAGTGGGTGCATTTCAAATTTACGTTTTAAGACCTCACCCCTGCCCTCTCCTCTGAGAGAGGGAATCTAAGGAATAAATTTGAAATGCACCCTTGATAGTTGGGATTGATTATTGGTTAATTTATTGATAATCAATTAGTTAATTATTATGTTTGCTTAGTGTAGTATAGCCCTGACTCATTGCTGAAATACTTGTCGTTAAGGTTATAAACTGAGTCCATCTAAATAGTTTGAAAAACAACATAACTAATTGATTATCAAATACTTATGCCTTTATGAAAATACCATTAAAATACAGCCTAAGCCTTTTGACAGTCTTTTTTAATGTGCAACTCGCTCATTCGCAGGGCATTAGTATTTATAAAGTTATACTTGATTCAAGCATTGCCTTTTATGCCGATAATCGCAATTATTGCCCGTATCAGTGCAGATTGACGATTTCCGAAGATTTTTTGGTCATCAATCGTGGGGCAAATACCGACTCTAGCCTTTATTTTATAGTTCCACCACAAACCCAAAAACTCTACTTATTTACGGTACAAGCGCGCTATCCAAGCCGCCAAGACATTGGCTATGTTGAGGAATGTCAGTTGGGAAATCCGCAAACTGCTCGCCACCAAGACAGCACTACTTACCGATTGCCTTACTTAGCCCGACAAAAATATCGAGTCATTCAAGGCTACAACGGACTTTATTCGCATCGTGGGCAATACGCGCTGGATTTTAGAATGTCGATTGGAACGCCCATTTGCGCCTCTCGTGGCGGCGTAGTGGTTAAGGTCAAAAACGACTCCAACGAAGGCGGTGCCGACCGGCAATACAGTAGCAAAGCCAACCAAATCGTAATTTACCACTCCGATGGCACTTTTGCAGTTTACCTACACCTTCAATACGAAGGCACACTGGTCAAGGTGGGCGATACCGTCCGCATCGGTCAAGTCATTGGCTATAGCGGCAATACCGGCTGGTCATCTACTCCGCATCTGCATTATGAAGTCCGCCAGCCTACTCATTTGGATTACAAAACTATCCCTACCAAATTTTGGGTAAGCCCCACCCGCCGCAAGACTTTGAGGTTTTTGAATAAACCCAAAGCACGATGAATTGGCATTACTTTTTATCAACGCACTGATTAGAACAGTTCGGACAGTTTATAGTTTTGAGTTATTCTATAAATACTTGATAACCAGATAGTTATACAAAGTACTTGAAATGACATAACCGATTGACTGGTTGCTTTTTGTGGTAAAATAACGTGAATATTTTAGTAACTATTTGATAATGAGCTAATTATGATGCAAAAATGCACCCTTTTTGACAAATAATCAATTGTTTCAAAAATAAAA
>JALONJ010000492.1 GCA_025455045.1 Microscillaceae bacterium
TCATATTAAATATTTATTATATTAAAAAAATACAATTTTATTTTTAAAATAATTGATGATTTGTCAAAAAAAGCGTGTTTTTACATCATAATTAGCTCACCGCGTCCGCCTCTGGTGGATTATCCGCCAGAGGCGGACAAGTTCCTTTAAAGGCGGACACGGTCAAATAGTTAGTAAAATATTCACGTTACTCATTTTTCTTCATCATCAGGATTGATGATTTCATCTTTGTCATCTACTTCATCTAAGAGGCTTTGGCTTTTTTTGACCATTTTGTCCAACAGAAGAATAGACTCGCGCAATTTGCTGATAATCAACTCGTTTTCATCGCTTGTAATTCCCAAATCCATTACTTCATAAAGCCCCAAGATAGTAGCAATCGGTGCGCGCAACTTATGGGAGTTAAAAAAAGCATAATCTTGGAGTTGTTGATTGCGAATACTCAAAAGCCGAGTGCGTTCTACCACCAAGGATTCCAAGTGATTGTTAAGCATTTGGATTTCTTCGGCTTGTTGCTCGAGGGCTTCTTGGGTTTCTTGCAATTCTTTCAAGGTACGGCGTAGTTGTTCTTCGGATTCTTTGCGTTGTGTAAAATCATAACTGATACCTACTAAGCCGGTAATTTCGCCGTTTAGATTATGAATCGGGATTTTAGAGGTCAAAAACCAGCTTTTTCGTCCATCAAAGCGTAGATTGAAAGTCTCTTTACCCAAAATCGTTTCGCCTTTTTGCATTACAAGTGCATCTTCTTCAAGGGAAGGCATTGCCGACTCTTGCGGGTAGATTTCGGCATCGGATTTGCCCAATATGTCGGCTTCATTTTCTA
Source organism: Microscillaceae bacterium (assembly GCA_025455045.1). Lineage (GTDB taxonomy): Bacteria > Bacteroidota > Bacteroidia > Cytophagales > Microscillaceae > JALONJ01. Next base: position 827 of record JALONJ010000492.1, read on the forward strand.
CCCCCATGTATTCACATTCGGCTTTATTTGCCAATATCTTGCGCGATAAGAGGTCTTTTACATAAATATTAATGGGAATATTGTCAATAATTGTTCGGAGCAAATGTCGTTCTTCGGCTAAGGTTTGCTCCGCTTGTTTGCGTTGGGTGATGTTGGTAATCACCCCGTCCAAACGGATGGGTATGCCATTGACATCAAAAATAACTTTCCCATTGTTACTTATCCATTTTACTTCGCCTTGGGTACTCACAATTCTATATTCTTGATAATAATTCCCTTGTGTGGCAATTGATTCATAGATGACCAAAACAATGCCTTTGTCTTCAGGATGAATGGCTTTTTCCCAATAACTGCTATCGTTCATAAAATCTTCATAAGCAATGCCATACAAATCAACCGCCGAAGGGGTCAGCATCAGCATTTTATAATCGGGCAAACTAACCGACCATACCACCTCCGACATAGATTCAAAAACATTGGATAACTGACTTTGGGCTTGTTTACGCAGACTAATATCGGTGATTAAGCCATCTAAACGAATTGGATTCTGGTATTCATCATAAATCAGCTTGGCACTATCGCTCACCCATTTAGTGATACCTTGGGGGGTAACAATGCGGTATTCGTGATAATAAGCCCCTTTGGTTGCCAATTCCTGAAAAATAATCGGAATCAGCACGCGGTCTTCGGGATGAAAAGCCCTGTCCCAGTGGTCGGGGTCTTCCATAAATTTTTGCTGAGAAATACCGTACAATTCAGTGATAGAAGGGGTTACAAAAAGCATCTTGCGCTCAGGCAAGCGTAGAGACCAGATTACCTCTGACATTGAATCCAGAATATTGGTCAATTGATTTTTGGCTTCAATAATTTCTCTTTCGGCTTGCTTGCGCCGGGTAATATCGGAGATAAAGCCATCTACTCTAAATGGCAACCCATTTTGATTATAAATCAATTTGCCACTATGCGCCAGCCACTTGAGCTTGCCACTTTGGGTAATAATGCGGTACTCGTAATAGTATTCGGGTTGGGTCTCGAGGCTTTTTTCGATTAAACCAATCACAGCTTGGTCGTCGGGGTGAACTAAAGTGTGCCAAAGTTTATAGTCTGCCATTAAATCAGCCAACGGAATCTCGAAGATAGCTTCCGCCGAAGGCGTTATCAAAATTGCTTTTTTGTTGGGCAAGCGTACCGACCATACCATATCATTGAGCGAATTGAAAATGCTGGCAAGTTTTTCTTTGACTCTTTCGGTCTCGATTTCGGCACGTTTGCGCTCATCAATGTCTTGAAATGTACCATACAGCCGAATACATCTGCCGTTTTCGTATTCCCCCTGCCCCAAAAGCCTGACCCAAATACTCCGCCCTTGAGCCGTTAGTAGGAGCATTTCTAAATCAATCGGCACTTGTTGTTTGGCACAATCATAAGCGGCTTGGTGCATTTTTTCTGCCCAGCCATCGGGGTAAAACTTTTTAACGTTGTCAATATCCGGCTCAAATTCCGGCTCAACTCCGTGAATTTCGCGGGTTACTTTTGACCAAGTGATTTTGCCGGTTTTCCATTCCAACTCCCACGCCCCAAAGCGGGCAAGTTTGCCGGTTTCCTCAAGCAATGACCGACTGCGATTGATTTCGACAGTTCTTTGGGTTATCTTTTGCTCTAAATTTTTATTTTGTTCTTGAATTAATTGAATATTTTGAATTTGTAAACCTAATTTTTCTTCGCGCAAGCGATTGATGCGGTCTGCCAACGCCAATGAAAACATCCAAGTCTCGAGACCTATCCCAAAGTAGATGCTATTGCGCGTAAATAAATTGTAAGGTAATACGCCATTGATACACAACAAATAACTCAAAATACCCATAATTGCCCATACCCAAGCCAAGACATAGAACCGCGCATTTTTATCTTTTTTGCCAAACCATAAATAACTACTGATTATCAGTAAAGATACCGTGAATGTCAGAGTAGTGATTTGGTAAGCAACTGATTGCCAATAGCGGGGCTCTAAACCTAAAATATTGATGAAAGGAATGATAATTCCCACCAGCCCTAAGTGGACATATACAACTCGCGCGAAAACCCGGTTTTTTTTTGCCAATTCTAAAAAAATAAGCGCGAAAATGCCAATAAAAATAATCGGCAAACCCAGCCATACATATACGTGTTCGTGAACAAGATAATGGTAAGCCTCCGGTACAAACTCATAAATCAATCCATAATTGTTGAGAAAAGTAGCCGAAAAAATGCTGGTCAATACATAGCCCAAATAAGGTACAAACGACCACTCTCGAATCGATAAAAATAAGAATAAATTATATACTAACATAATGAGCATTAGCCCCACAAATCCGCCTACCAAATAATCGTTTTGATTTTTTTCTTGTTCCAATGCCCTGATGCTGCCGATGTGCAGTGGTATCTCAAACACCGTGCGCGTACTGAGCTTGATATAAAAGATTTGTGCAGTGGCGGTATTGCCCAAAGGCACCCAATAAACATTGCTAGGATAAGGCTTTTGCGCAATTGGGCGGTTGATGCCGGTTTGTACCACAAGCTGGTATTGATTGCCTTGTCCGGCATAAAAATCGATGTAAGCTAAATTGAGTTTGTTCAACTCCAGCCAAGCCTCTTTGCCACTCAAGTTTTGAAAAGTAAACCTGAGCCAATAATCCGAAGCAGTAGGGGTTCGCGTAAAGATATTTTGCTCCGATAGGCTAAATTTGGTTTGATTTTCGGGCTTCAAAATATCGTGAATGGTCAATTGCCCCCCAATATCTTCCAAAAAATAAATTTGTTTGCCCACCGAAAGCAACTCAAATTCATTTTTGAGGGTAATAATTTGTGTAGAAGCCCCTTGCGCCCAGCCCACCATTGAACCTAGTTTCAAAAGACTCAAAAATAAAAATATAGCTATACGCATATCCTTCTTAAGACATTCTTAAAAATCAAAAATAGAAGTAAACCCTTAATTATCAATAACTTATGTAGATTTTAATTAGGATAAAACATATTTCATTTCAATATAAATGCTATAATTAACATTCGCAAATAAATACTTTGGAGAATTATTTATCCACTCATAAATCTAACCACGCATAACATTTTTAAAACCTTGAATATTAAAATATTTTAATTGTTTGGTTATCAAGGAGTTATAACTTAACCCAAGTTGTGCGTTATAGTCTTTGCCCCCAGAGGGGCTACATCTTTGTAGCCACCAAGCACCGAAAAATGCAAAATTTAGGGTTGATATCTTGAAATTTCGCCTTTAGAACCCCTCCGAAGGCAAGGGAGCTTGAGGTTGTTATTTTCATAACACACAACTTGGATTACAATTATATGTTCACGCTAAGGTGCAAAGTGCTGGTCGTCAATAGTTTAGCCTCCTTAGGAACAAGAATAAAATAAAGTAAACGATTGAATTTATGAATTAATTGATAATCCATGTATTACATTAACGTGAATATTTTTATAACTAATTGATAATCAACTAATTATAATGTAAAAAATACATTTTTTTCGGTAAATTATAAATTATATTTAAAATAAAATTGTATTATTTTGATATAATAAATATTTTAAATAATTTTTGTAAAAATATATAAAACATTGA
>JALONJ010000076.1 GCA_025455045.1 Microscillaceae bacterium
TACCAAATATTATTTTAAAATTTTCTAAATGCTATTTATTTGTCTATTTGTGTTTTTTTTATACTTGTCAAATTTAATTATTGAGCATTATCAATTACTGCACCAATTAAAAATAATGATAGTTAAGTGGTTGATTATCAGCACTTTAAAATTCTGTAGGGAGATTAGCCAAAGGAGAGGGTCATAGGTAGTAAATTTGTAATGCACCCTTTTGGGATTATTTTATCAAAAAAATAACCCAATGAAATTGAAAATGATCAATGACTATTTCTCAACTAAACATCCCCTCAAAATCATCTTGAGGAGTTTCAACTTTGCCCAAAATATTGGTTTGGGCTTCCTGAAAACCCACCACTACATTATCCAAATTAAAGATTTTGTGTTTTTCTTTGTCGGCAATCAACTCATTGAAATCGGGATTTTCGGCAGAAATATTTTCAAATACAATATTATACACGCTATTATCTTCCAAAAATATATAATCCAAACTCGAGTCGGAGATATGCAAGGAATGAAAAAAGCAAATTTTGACCCCATTTTCGAAGGTAAGCGAATTATAATCAATCACAAACGGAAATAAATTGATACTTTTTTGATAATTATCGCCCTGATAAATCAGTACAGCATCGGTAGCCACGGTTTTGGGGGTATAATTATATTTTTCGGCATCTATATTGGCTTTGTTGTCAATGCCCAATGAGGCATAGCGATGCAAATAATGCGGGGTGGTGTTGCGGCTATGTTTGTAGCCAATGTGTTTGATGGAAGCCATTTTATAATTTGCCAAAAAACCTACATACTCAAAAAAAGTAGCCAGATTTTTTTCGGCTTCCGAACATTCCAACAAAGTATAGTTTTCTTTGTCGAGCGCATTGCTCAAGGCTTGCATTTGCAAACAAGCCTGATGAAAAGGGTGCGATTCTGCCAAATAATCGGCAAAATTGGCAACTTCAGGAAAAGGAAAAGGAATTTGATTTTCTGTCAAAAGGGTTTGCAAATTTTGAAGAAAATGTAAATTTTCCCGAAATCCGGGTTCAAAACTGCGGGTAAAAAAAGCTTGGATTAGCTGGCTTTGCGCCGGCGAAATCGGGCGAAAACCTTGTTTTTGAAAATCCCACAAAGTAGATAATAAAGTGAATTCTATCAAATCCAAACTACGTTTGGCAATATAAAGGCATTTCTCAATGTATTTGCGCTGTTTGGCATCGGTGTTTTCTTCGTTGCCAATAGCAATGAGTTTACTAAATTGCACGCCCAATACGCCTACCAAACTATAGGCAATGATCTCTTTGGCTTTTTTGGCAAATTTGGCTTGGCTTTCCCAGTCGGCAACTTGATTTTTGGTTACATAATCCAGCACCTTTTGGGCATCGGAGCTATAGGGGGCTATCACTTCTATCAATCGCTTGGTAAGCAATTCATTAAAGGATTTTTTGCCCATTACAAAGCCAAAATTGGCTTCGTCGATATGCTCAATGTTATAGATTTTTTCGGCGTATTGGATGGTCGGCGTTTTGAAATTTTGCAACAAATTCTTGACTTCCGAAAGTTGGTTTTGAATTTCTTGAATTTCGCCGTTTACATTGACCGTAATGGTATGGTCGTTTACCTCTTGGATAATGATATTTTGATTATTGGGTGTCAGCATTGCTTTTTGATTTCCGCTCCAAATTACAATGCAATGGGCGATTTCGCAAATTTATTGCTGGCAGGTATTTGAATAATTCTGATTTTGAATTGACTGAATCAAGTTTGGACTGATTGTGATTCAATACAAAAAATAAGTGTTTGTTAGAGGTTGTTTTTAAAACATAGTATGAATGGCGATTTCAAACTTAAATGTTTTGAATTTCGGCAAAGATCTAGAGCTGTGCCGAAGTTGAGAATATCGTAGATTCTAATTTCAGTACTTCGGACATTTTTTATAAGTACTTGATTATCAGTTAGTTATGCTATTTCAAATATTTTTTTATAACTAGCTGATAATCAATTACTTAGGAAATAACTAGGAAAAGAACCCCCTCCGGGGCAGGGGGCTTAGAAACCAGAAACTGTCCAAACTATTGTAATTTGAAATGCCATTTTTTTACAACCTAGCAATTCCCTTTTGCAAAGCCTCCCCAAACACATATACTTCTTCAAAAGTATTGTAAAGTGGTACTGGAGCTACTCTGATTACATCGGGTTCGCGCCAGTCTGCCATCACGCCCGCTTCTTGCAAAAGTTGAAAGAGTTTTTTACCGGATTTTACCACCCAAAGCGACAATTGACAGCCTCGCTCGGCTGGGTTGGCAGGGGTGAGAATCTCGATGGGATAGTCGGTTTTGTGGGCAATATCTTGGATAACGAAAGCTAAGAAAGCAGTCAATTTTTTGCTCTTGGCGCGCAAATTTTCCATTTTTGCTTCCATAAATATTTCTAAACTGGCACGATGGACCGCCAACAGTAAAATGGGTACATTGCTCAACTGCCAAGCATCGACATCAGTTATGGGTTTGAAGCCTTTTTGCATCTTAAAACGAGTGGCTTCTTCGTAGCCCCACCAACCCGCCAAACGCGGCATTTGATTGTGTGGGTGGTGTTTTTGATGCACATAAATCCCCCCTATTCCACCCGGACTTGAGTTGAGATATTTGTACGAGCACCAAGCTGCAAAGTCCACTTCCCAAGTATGCAAAGCCAAAGGCACATTGCCTATGGCGTGCGCCAAGTCAAATCCGGCATAAGCCCCTACTTGGTGAGCGGCTTGGGTAATTGCCTGTATATCAAATACTTGCCCAGTATAATAATTGACTCCTCCCAGCATAACCAAAGCCAAATCTTCGCCCAATTCATTGATTTTTTGGACAATATCTTCGGTTCTTAAAGTGTGTTCGCCCGGGCGAGGCATCAATTCAATCACTACTACATTAGGGTCGAGCTGATGAAATCGGGCTTGAGTCTCAAGTACATATTGGTCAGATGGGAAAGCGTGGGCTTCCAACAAGATTTTATTCCGCCTGCCTTGAGGTTTATAAAAACTTGCCAGCAAAAAATGCAAATTGGCACTGAGGCTACCCATTGGTGTTACCTCATTTTCATTGCTTCCGGTCAGATACGCCAAAGCCGGTTTGAAATGCTTGTGATAATCCAACCAAGGAAAATCTCCCCGAAAATGCCCCTCAACGCCCAGTTCAGCCCATTTTTGCATTTCTTCTGATAAATACACTTCGGCGGATTTGGGTTGTAAGCCCAAGGAATTGCCGGTAAAATAAAGCCAAGGTTTGCCGTTTTCACGTTTGGGTAAGTGAAACCGATGTCTAAAATCTTTTAATATATCGGCTTGGTCTTGCGCCTGTGAGTAGGCAAGCGTATTTTCCATTTTTAAATAAGTTTTATAAGTGCTTGATAATCAGATATTTATGATTTATTGAGTTTGGTTTAAACCATCATTTCTCCTCAAAATCAGACAAACTTAGCTCCTTTGTTTTTGGCATCAGCCACAAAATCTCGAACTTTTTGTTCCTCGTCTTTTTTACAAATCAACAACACATCGTCAAACTCCGCCACAATATAATCTTCCAAACCTTGAATGACAACCAATTTATCTTTGGGGGTTTTGATGATACAGTTTTGAACATCATAAGTCATTACATTGCCGGTAATTACATTTTTTTGCTCATTTTTTTTCGATTCTTCATACAGCGATTTCCAAGTTCCCAAATCCGACCAGTCAAATTCACTCAATAATACATATACTTTTTCTTCTTGACCGGCTTGTTCCATAATCCCGTAGTCAATCGACTTGCTGGGGCAAATAGAATAGGCTTTTTTGATGGCATTCAATTCATTATCGGTATAAAAATGCACTTGAGCTTCGGCAAAAATATCGGCTACATCGGGCATATATTCTTCAAAAGCCCTGATAATCGTTTGCCCATTCCACACAAAAATTCCGGCATTCCAGACAAAATCACCACTTGCCAAAAACTTTTCTGCCATTGGCAATGCGGGTTTTTCGGCAAACATTTTTACTTTTTTGACTTCGTGATGATCGCTTTCATAAAACTGAATATAGCCGTAACCTGTATCGGGGCGAGTCGGTTTGATGCCCAGCGTTACCAAATGCTCCGAGCTTTGGGTATCGGTCAGGGCTTTGAGAATAGTTTGTTGAAACAAGCCTTCTTGGCGAATTACTTGGTCGGCGGGCGAGACCACGATGTTGGCTTGGGAATTTTGCTTCACAATTTTGTAACTCGCATACGCAATACAAGGGGCGGTATTGCGCATCATTGGCTCGAGCAATATTTGGTGGTCGTTGAGGTTGGGAAGTTGCTCTTTGACCAAAGCATAGTAGATTTCGTTGGTAACAATAAAAATATTCTCAAGCGGGCAAATATCGCTAAATCGCCGCACGCTCTGCTGGAGAAGCGAACTGCCCACGCCCAATAAATCGTGAAATTGCTTGGGGCGGCTATTGCGACTAAAGGGCCACAGGCGCGTACCCACACCACCCGCCATAATGACCACATAATTATTTTTGTTTACCATAAAAGTTGAAAAATTATCAGTTGATAAATGTTTTTGATTGTTCAATTTTTAGAATATAATTACAAATAATTTCCATTTTTTCATATAAAAATAGCACTAATCCAAATTTTATTTTAATTTTTTGAATTAGCAAAACGCTTTAAAAATTGTATTTTTATGACTTTTCATAGAAGTTATTTCTTAAAAAAAGCAGATAAGTCCTTGTTTTTCAAAAAAATAGCTTATTTATTACTTCTCGCAAAAGTGCGTTTTTTCTAGAAATCAGTTTATCAAATAATAGTATTACTTTTAAAATATTAAAAAAGTACAATTAATTAATTTTTTAAAATTAGAAAGTACTGATTTTTGGCGCACAAATGTAGGTTTTAAAATCTCAAAAACTTCAATTTGCTACAAATATCCAAATTTTAATACTTATATGATATTTTATCCTAAGTTGATTTGAAAAAATTATTTAAGTTTATATAATTTTGTCTGACAATTGGACTGAGTGCGCAAAATTCATAGGCAACTGTGAATTTTTTTTTGCTCAAATCAAATTTTTTCTTGGCTAAGTGATATTTATTTACTAATTTCAGTAATTATATGCCCCAAGGCTCGGCAACTTATGCGTAAACAAGCCTCGCTGCACAATGCTTGTTTGAAAAATATTTTAATATATAATCCATTGATAATCAATTGATTATAAAAAAATAAGAAAATATTTTTCAAAAAAATTGAGGGAATTTGAAAAATCAACATTAAGTAGCTAAATTGACTATCGCAAACCGAAAAAATTAAGATTACCACCCCACTTGTGGCGTGATAGCGTATGTTGAATACGCAAGACCTAAAAATAAAAATGATTATTCAATTAAATATATTCTTGATAAAATGATGCTCGTAGAAGAAGAAACCCAAGTCAATCTCAAAGCCAAATTGCGTGAAGTTTTCGGCTACACCCAATTTAGGGGCATTCAAGAAGATATCATAAAAAGTATTTTGGCTGGAAAAAATACCTTTGTATTGATGCCCACCGGAGCTGGTAAGTCGCTCTGTTATCAATTGCCGGCAATTGTTTCGGAAGGAACTGCTATTGTGATTTCCCCCTTGATAGCCTTGATGAAAAATCAAGTTGACCAATTAAATGCTTTGGGAATTGATGCCCAGTTTCTCAACTCCACCCTCTCCAAAGCCGAAATGACCCGCGTGAAAAAAGGCGTGCTTTCGGGCGAGACCAAACTATTGTATGTAGCCCCCGAATCCTTGACCAAAGAAATCAACCTTGATTTTTTGAAAAAAGCCAACCTTTCGTTTGTTGCCATTGATGAAGCCCACTGTATTTCGGAATGGGGACACGATTTTCGCCCCGAATATCGCCGGATTCGTGCAATTATTGATGATATAGGCAAGTTGCCCATCATTGCGCTCACGGCTACGGCTACGCCCAAAGTACAGCAAGATATTGAAAAAAACTTGCGGATGGAAGATGCCGAAATTTATTCCACCTCATTCAACCGCCCCAACCTCTACTATGAAGTTCGCCCCAAGAACAATATCAAAAAACAACTCATCAAGTTTCTCAAGAGCAAAAAAGGGCAAGCCGGAATTATCTACTGCCTCAGTCGTAAAAAAGTAGAAGAAGTATATGAGTTTCTAAAAGTCAATGACATCAAAGCCCTACCCTATCACGCCGGGCTTGAGCCTGCCGTAAGGGTGCATAACCAAGACGCATTTTTGAATGAAGAAGCCGATGTCATTGTCGCAACCATTGCCTTTGGTATGGGCATCGACAAGCCCGATGTGCGGTTTGTCATTCACTATGACGCGCCCAAATCATTGGAAGGCTACTATCAAGAAACCGGACGCGGCGGGCGCGATGGCATCGAGGGCGATTGTATTATGTTTTACAGCCCCAACGATATCTTGAAGTTAGAAAAATTTAATAAAGATAAATCAGTAACCGAGCGCGACAATGCTCGCCATCTGTTGCAGGAAATAATGCAATACTCGACCTGCGGAATGTGTCGGCGGCGGCAATTGTTGCATTATTTTGGCGAACAAACCCACCAAGACTGTGGTAATTGTGATAACTGCCTCAACCCCAACGAAAAATTTAAGGAAAAAAACCACGCCTTGTGGATAATAGATGCGGTATTGCAAACCGAGCAAAGATTTGCGGCTTCGCATATTGCCGATGTGTTGCGAGGTGAATTATCAAGTTATGTTGTAAGTTATGAACACGACAAACTGCCGGTGTTTGGCTTGGGCAACGAACATACGCCCGAATATTGGGGTTCGCTTATCCGACAAGTATTGGTGTTGGGATTTTTGGAAAAAGACATCGAGAACTATGGGGTTTTGAAAATATCACAGCAAGGTTTGGAATATCGCCAAGACCCTTATTTGCTTACTTTTTACAAAGACCACGATTTTACTAATGTAAACGAAGAAGAAGAAGACGATAAAGAGATAGGGCATACCACCAGTGGGCGGGCGTATGACGAAAATCTTTTTGAAATGCTTAAGGCTTTGCGCAAAAAAGTAGCCAAGCATAGAGGATTTCCACCCTTTGTAATCTTTCAAGACCCCTCGCTCGAGGAAATGGCAACCACTTACCCAACCAACGAAGAAGAACTTGCCAAAGTAAATGGCGTAGGAATGGGCAAAGTAATGCGCTATGGCAAACCTTTTATCGAGTTAATTACCAAATATGTCGAGGAAAACGACATCGAAACGGTAAGTGAAGTAGTAGTCAAATCGGCGGTCAATAAATCTAAAGCCAAGATATGGATTATTCAACAAATTGACCGTAAGGTGGACTTGGAAGAAATCGGTGAAGCCAAAAATATGTCTTTGTCTGATGTATTGGACGAAATAGAACATATTTGTTATTCGGGTACTAAACTTAATCTGGATTATTACATTGACCAAATTATGGAAGATGACCGCCAACAAGAAGTATATGATTATTTTATGGGGGCTGAAACCGACAACCTACAAGTAGCCCTCCAACACTTTGGCGATGATGAATACTCTACCGATGAACTTCGCCTGATGCGGATTAAGTTTTTGTCAGAAATGGCTAATTAGAAGCAAACAATAAATTTTGTTTGGACATTAAAGTCATCGGTCAATGAATATATAATCTAATATATTACATTCATAACTCATTGATAATCAATCAAATACCAAAAGCTAAGTTGCAGAACTTAGCTTTTTGTGTATTATGTTGTAATGTAAATCAAACAGGGAGGCTAAACAGCTCGGCTAAACAAGGGTTCGCTAATGGTTTTGCGCCACAAGCGCGCATCGGCTTGCATCGCTATATTGCGCAAAAAAGCCCTCCCTAGCGGTGTAACGATTACTTTTTGGCTTTGTAATTCTACCAAACCATCTTCGACAAAGCTCTGCCAACGAATCATCGCATCGGGCAAAACCGCACAAAAGTCGGCTTGGTTTTCCCAATCGGTTTCACCCTTGCACAAAATCTGGAGAATGTGCTTGCGCAAAATCAAATCCTCATCGGTCAAAAGATGTCCTTTAAAAATTGGCAGTTTGCCTTGTGCCACCGTTGCCTGATATTCTTCTACTTCCTTGATATTTTGCATAAAAGCCCCCCAAGTATCCCCAATGCTCGATGCCCCCAAGCCCAACAAAAGCCGCGTGTGGCGAGTCGTATAGCCCATAAAATTGCGGTGCAAAGTACCTTGATTGGCGGCTTGGTACAATCCGTCTTGGGAAAGCGCAAAATGGTCAAGCCCGATTTCGTGATAACCGGCGGCTAAAAGCTGCGTTCTGCCCAATTCGTACAAAGCCCTTTTTTCAGCCCCTTGCGGTAGGTCAGCTTCGGAGTATCGTCTTTGGGCTTTGCTCTTCCACGGCACGTGCGCATAGCTGTAAAATGCCAAACGCTCGGGTTGCAAAATCTTGATTTTGTCAATGGTATCTCGAATACTTTGCGCAGTTTGCAAAGGCAGACCGTAAATAATATCAATATTGATGGATTGATAACCGATTTGGCGAGCTGAGGCAATGATTGCTTGGGTTTGAATAAAAGTTTGGTGGCGGTTGATGATGTCTTGTACCTTGGGGTCAAAATCTTGCACGCCCACGCTGAGGCGAGTAAAACCCAAATCATACAAAACCTGCAATTGTTGGGCTTGAGTAACGTTGGGGTGTATTTCTAAACCCATTTCATAGTCGGGATGCAGACGACTATTTTGCAAAATTTGATTAATTAAATAATGTAAATTATCAGCCGAAAAAAAAGTAGGCGTTCCCCCGCCCAAGTGAATTTCACGAATAAGCGGTTTTTCGCCCAAGATGGCTCGATAAATTGCCCATTCTTGCAAAATAGCTTGCATATAAGGATGCTCAACTTGGTGATTGACCGTAATGCGTTTATTACATCCACAGTAAGTGCAAAGTTTTTCGCAAAAAGGCAAATGAATATAAAGACTTATGCCTTCTTGATTGGCTTGGTAGGCTTGGATTACTTGCTTGCGCCACTGGCTTTCGTCTAGGTTGTCGTCCCAAAAAGGCACAGTCGGGTAGCTGGTATAGCGCGGAGTAGGAATGTCATATTTTTGAATAAGATGGGTAAACTGCATATTTTTTTTGCGTATGTGATTCTATGAGTTATATGACAATAGTTCGGACAGTTTCTAGTTCCGAGTTATTTACTAAGTATCTGATAATCAGCTAGTTATAAAAATATTTGAAATAGCATAACTAGCTGATAATCAATCACTTATAAAAACTGCCCGAAGTATTGATATGATAAATTGATTTAAAAAATCATACATAACTGATAATCAATTTGTTATAAGAAAAATTCATATACTTTGAGTATAAAATCTATATATGTAGCTTCGGCTTTAGCCGAAGTTATATTATTGATAATCAATCATTTATATATTTTATCTACCTCGGCTAAAGCCGAGTCCACTTGTGTAATTGCTTGATAATCAATAACTTATATATTTTATCTGCTTTTGATTTTAAAATCTATGAATGTAGCTTCGGCTTTAGCCGAAGTTGTATTATTCAATTAACAATTGTGGGCTTTGAACTACTCAACAGCGCAATTTTAGTGGGAATGTCGAGGAAAAAAAATGACAAAAATTAGGAAATTAAAAATAAAAGATATGCTTCTTCATAGCATTGGCGAAGTGCTTAAATGCGGTTGATTTTTGCGAATTATCGCAAGCCGATTTGGATGCTCTCGCCCAAAAACTTGGGTTGGGTGTTTAACAAATATAAATCAAAAATAGTCATCAAACGCGCAAATTTTTCGCGCATCTGGGTTTTAAAACCTAGACTTATGCTTACATCACGCGCGTTGAAACCAATAGCCTCAATTCCGTAGCGATTGGCAATAAAAATAGCGCGTTTGTTGTGAAACTCTTGCGAAATAATGGTGAGTTTTTGTTGTCCAAATATTTTTTTGCCCCGCACAACCGAATCCAAAGTCCTAAATCCGGCATAATCCAAATAAATGGCTTCGGGTGGAATACCGCCTTTTAGCAAGGCTTTTTTCATATCAATTGGCTCATTGTAATATATTTGGCTGTTGTCGCCACTTACAATAATATATTTGATTTTACCGGCATTGTAGAGATTGATAGCCGCTTCAATTCGATATTTGAAATAGAGATTCACACTACCATCGCGCAGGCGTTTGCTGGTTCCCAAAAGCAAACCTACTTTATTGACCGGCATAGTTTCATAATCATCAAACACAAACTTTTCGGCGTAGTGGTCTATATGCCAATTAGCAATATACATCGCTCCTATTGCCAGCAACAACGAGGCAAAAACTACCCAAGCCATTATTTTAATTCTTTTTTTAAGCAAATCGTTCAAATATTTGAATTCCCAAATTTTTTAAATTTTCCAATTTTACCTTTCAATCCCTCAATCCTTCAGGGCATTACAAAACTTTAAATTCAATGCGGCGATTTTTGGCGCGATTTTCTTCTATATCGTTTGGAAATGCCGGACGGCTATCGCCATAACCTCGATAAGTAAGGCGCGAAGCCGCAATTCCCTTGCTTACCAAATAATCAAAAACCACACGCGCCCGTTGCTCCGAAATTTGTTGGTTGTAACGCGAGTCGCCGATGTTGTCGGTATGTCCGCCGATTTCGCCTTTCAAATCTTGATATTTTTTTAAATGGGCAATCAAATCATCTAGCTCTTGTTTGGCAGGCGTACTCAGGGTAGTACTTCCAGAGGTAAAGATAACATTTTTTAGGACAAAAATATCGCCTTTGCCGGTCAATTTTGGGATTTCTTTAAACGAATCATTGATGTATTTATGAATAATCTCTTGATTTTTTTGATAAAACCAATAAATTCCGCCCAATATTGCCAAAAAAACCAAATAACGAACTGCGGTCAGTTGAGTTTTCCAGCTAATCCAAGGTTGAAAAGGAGCGTTTTTGAGTTCGGAGATGATTTGGGCGGCAGTTCGATTTTCGGGTTCTACTTGCAAACAAGCCTCGGCATAGGCAATGCCTTGTTTTTTATCATTGGTGCGCCGTTTTTCTGTCCAACGATCGAAGTAGGCTTGCGCCAATAGATACAGCACTTGTGGGTTATAGGGATAAATGGCATAAGCCTGCTCCAGTTCTTCAATTGCGTCCGATTCATTACCGGCAGCCATATAGCTCTCGCCTTTGGCAATAAAATCTTCGTAGGCTTGCATCACCCAAGTCCATTCTTCTTCCAAAACCCCTACCTCAACAGCTGTATTTTTGAGTTCATTGACGGTATAAAAAGGTTTGGTGATAGATGCGCCTACGCCTTTGATTTTGTCAATATAAATTTTTAGCAATTCAGGATTCATAGATTAAATTATTGATATAGGTAAGTAATTGATTATCAGAGGTTTGTGTAAAATACGTTTTATTTCGCAAAAATCGTTTATTTTACTTTTAACGCCAACTAGCCTGAGTGGTTTAATTTTTGGCTTTGGAATTACAAAACGTGAATTGGTAAACCTTGCTATTCTCGAGCTCCAACACTTCACAACAAATTTCCACAATTTGAGGGAAACAATCAAAATATATTATAACTAACTGATTGTCAAATACTTACGTGTTTTCTATAAAAAACAAAAAAACAAGCAGTTTTGGCTGCTTATTTCTTTATTTAACTAATTGATTATCAGACACTTAACTATATTACAAACCTGCTTGTATATGCTAGACACAACAGAATGTGAGTTGAGTAGAGCGAGGCTGGAAGAATGGCGTGTTGAGGTCGCTTTTATTTTTTAACACAAATCGTACGGCTATATATTTCACTTAAAAAAACACATTCAATTGTTGCATAATTTGTATTATCATCAAAAAACAAACGACTATTTTGCCAATATTTCTCATTTTCTGGAAAAATTGCAAGGTGGTAAGGTTTATTTTTATCATCACAGCCTGCCCAAAAATCAAAATAGATAGGCTTTAAAATAACCAAATTAGGGTTTAAATTAACTTTATCAAAGTCCCAAAATGTATTCATTGAGGTTATTACGCGCTCAAAAGATTCTTTTATAGCTCTAGGTGTTCCGATACTAAAAGCAATCTTATAAAATTTCTCATATCTACCCATTTCGACTTTTACAAAAAACCACCCTCTCAAACACATATTTTGGGTGAGTTCGGAATTAACTTCAAAATTTTTGGAAATATACTTATCAAGATGATAGATGCTCGAGTCTTTCAGCATTTCTAAATCAATATTTTGTGACTGCACAGGATTTAACAATAGCGGGCATATAATGACGAATAAAAACAATACTTTAAATCGTCTCATACTTAGTAATAAATAGTGAATAACGTAGCGTGAATAATTTTTAATCATTTGAAAAATCCGCCGAGGCGAGACACGTCAATAGGTTATCAAAAATGTTTATAGTTCAAATAGCCCGATTTTTTAAAATGAGAGAAAGTTTATTATACAAATTTCCACAATTTGAGGGAAACAATCAAAATATATTATAACTAACTGATTGTCAAATACTTACGTGTTTTCTATAAAAAATAAAAAAAACAAGCAATTTTGGCTGCTTATTTATTTATTTAACTAATTGATTATCAGATACTTAACTATATTACAAACCTGCTTGTATATGCTAGACACAACAGAATGTGAGTTGAGTAGAGCGAGGCTGGAAGTATAGCATATTATAACCCAACCCTACATATCCTCGCAAAAATATGGTTTAATTAGTATTCTTGGCTATTTTTGAATAAATTATCGCAAAATTATAGATTTTAATTATAAAACCTTGATTATCAATCATTTATCACAAATCAGTAAATTCGCTTATTTTTAAAATTGTTAAGATGACTAACAGAAAACCCAAAAAAGACCAACAAAAAACCGAAAACAATTCATCGGCAAATAACCAGCCCAACAACCCAAACAGTAACTCGAATAACTCGACCAAGAAAAAATCTCGCAACCGAGGCAATCGCAATCGAGGCGGTGGCAACAAAGGCAAAAACTGGGCTTATTTGATTATCAAGCTCTTGCAAGATAATCCCGGACGTGATTTCTCAATCAAAAGTATTTTTCGCAAGGTAAATGCCAATGATAAAGCCGAAAAACTCCGCGTAGTCGAGGAACTGGAAAAAATCCTCGAGTCAGGGCAGGCAATTATGACCAAAGATGGCAACTTCCGCAACCACAACCAAGCCGGTGCCGGCGAAGTAGTAGAGGGAGTAGTCGATTTTGTCAATCCGCGTTTTGCTTTCATCATTGTGGAGGGGCGCGAAGAAGATATTTGGTGCAATGCCGACGATTTAAAATTTGCCTTAGATGGCGACCGTGTCAAAGTCAATATATTTCCAACTGCCAAAGGTCGCCGCCCCGAAGGTGAGGTAGTGGAAATCATCAGTCGCCGCCGCGATGAGTTTGTGGGCAAAATCGAGCTTTCCGAAAGATTTGCCTTTGTAATTGTGGATAACAAAAAAATGCACTTGGATATTTTTGTCCCCAACAACGCTATCAATGGCGCAAAACAAGGCGAAAAAGTAATTGTCAAAATTACCGAGTGGCACACCGCCAAAAGCAGTCCGGTAGGCAAAGTAGCCCAAGTGCTGGGCAAAGCCGGTTCGCACAATACCGAAATGCATGCAATTTTGGCGGAGTACGACCTCCCCATCAAGTTTTCGGAAGAGGTAGAAGCCGAAGCCAAAAAAATTCGTTCCAAAGTAACTGCCGCCGAAATCAAACGCCGTACCGATTTTCGGACGATTACTACTTTTACCATTGACCCCGCCGATGCCAAAGATTTCGATGATGCCCTCTCGCTTCGCAAGCTCGAAAATGGCAATTGGGAAGTAGGGATTCATATTGCTGATGTTACGCATTATGTGATGCCCAACACCGCCCTCGAGAGCGAAGCCCAGTACCGCGCAACTTCTGTTTATTTGGTAGATAGAGTCGTGCCGATGTTGCCCGAAAAACTTTCCAATGACCTTTGTTCTTTGAAGCCACAAGTCGATAGATTGACATTTTCGGCAGTTTTTGAGTTAGATGAAGATGCCAATATTTACAATCAATGGTTTGGGCGCACGGTCATTTATTCCGACCGCCGATTTAGCTATGAAGAAGCTCAAGAAAGGCTAGAAACCAAACAAGGTGATTTTGCTGCGGAACTCAATGTTTTGAATGATTTAGCCAAAAAACTCAATGCCAAACGCTTTAAAATGGGCGCAATCAATTTTGAAACCGTTGAGGTCAAATTTAATTTGGACAAACACGGTACTCCTATCGGGATTTATCTCAAAGAACGCAAAGACAGCCATAAATTGATTGAAGAATTTATGCTTTTGGCAAATCAAAAAGTAGCCGAATATGTCTATAATCTCCAACAAGATGGCAAAGAACGCACAATGGTGTATCGAGTTCACGAACAGCCCATTGCCGATAAACTTCAAAATTTCGCGGTTTTTGCCAAAAAATTTGGATATGACATCGCCCTCAACGGGCGCGCAATGACCGCCTCTATCAATCGTTTGATTGAAAACTCCGAAGGTACACCCCAACAAAATATTTTGCAAAGTTTGGCTATCCGCACGATGGCAAAAGCCCGCTATTCTACCGAAGCCATTGGGCATTTTGGGCTGGCATTTGCCCATTATACCCATTTTACTTCGCCCATTCGCCGCTACCCCGATATGATGGCGCACCGACTTCTGCAATATTATTTAGATGGCAAAGCCAATCTTGACCGCAACGACATCGATAAGCAATGCAAGCACTCTACCGATATGGAAAAACGTGCCGCCGATGCCGAGCGCGCCTCTATCAAGTACAAGCAAGTAGAATATATGCAAATCCTGAGCAAGCACGAAAAAGGTAAAATATATGAGGGAGTAGTTTCGGGCGTTACCGAATGGGGCGTATATGTAGAAATTACCGAAACTAAGTGCGAAGGAATGGTACGCGCCAGCGATATGCTCGATGATTTTTATGAATTAGATTCCGAAAATTATCGAATGGTGGGGCGCAAAACCAAAAACACGATTGTGTTTGGCGACAGTGTAAAAGTAAAAATCAAAGATAC
Organism: Microscillaceae bacterium; assembly: GCA_025455045.1. Taxonomy (GTDB): domain Bacteria; phylum Bacteroidota; class Bacteroidia; order Cytophagales; family Microscillaceae; genus JALONJ01. Next base: position 15,089 of record JALONJ010000076.1, read on the forward strand.
TAATTTGGAAAAAAGAACAATGGATTTGATTATGTTGTAACAAAATACCATTATTGGAAACGAATTGCATATTATTTTCAATGATTTAACTAATTAATAATCAATTACTTGCAAAATTAAAGTTAGGAACATACTCAAAATAAAATGATACTTTTAAAAATCAATACTTCGGACAGTCTTTGTAAGTAATTGACAATCAGCAGGTTATGCTATTTTAGGTATTTTTTGTAACTAGCTGATTATCAAGCACTTACTAAATAACTCGGAACTAGAAACTAGAAACTGTCCGAACCATTGAAAAATATAATTAATTGAAAATCCTCCAAAGGCTGACACGGTCAGGCAATTAAATAATTTCTAATTCCAAATTATTAATTCCCAATTCCTTAGATACTTTGTAGCAAAAAATCAGGTAAAACCCCCTTAAAAAAACTAAATTTGATAGGATTTTTTCCCAATTTTTAGTTTATTTAGCTAATAAATTCAAATAAATTTCATAACTAACTGATAATCAGCTAGTTATGAAATTTATTTGGTTCTTCACCACTTTTCAGGAATGAAAAAAATTTCTTTGTCATTCTGAGCAAAGCGAAGAATCTAAAGCGTTGATTATCAAGAGTTTCAGATTGTTTCAGATTCTTCGCTTCGCTCAGAATGACAAAGCGAGAGGGATTGCCAAAGGCAATTCCTGAAAAGTGGTGAAGAACCATTTATTTGATTCTTCAGCACTTTTTAGGAATTATTTAGTTTAAAAATTGCCTAAAGCCACTTACCCGCGCAGGCTGGCAGCCTGCGTTACAATTTTTCCTGAAAAGTGGTAAAGAACCATTTATTTATAATCACTTGATAATCAGACAAATAAACTCATTTTACTCAATTTGAAGGCGACACCAATGCATCGATATTTTTGGTATTCATTGTGGATTTTTTGGCTTGGAGCAGTGCCGGTATTGGCGCAGGTCGAGAGCAAAGTAGTCAATGATGCTACGGCTATCATCGAAATCAACTCCGTCAAAACGTTGTTTCAATTAGAAACCACCCCTCTACCCCTCTATCAAGACGAAAACGGCAACTTGAGTATTCAAGACATCAGCCAAGCCGATTTTCAAAAAAACTTCCGATTGGCAGACGTACACCAACACACCTTAGTACCCAATGCAATTTATTGGCTCAAACTTCGCCTCAAGAGCAATCTTGAAACCGATAGCGATTGGATACTTTCTTTGGGCAAAATTACGCACGCGCAAGTGTATATTCCGCAAAACACCGGCAAATATGAAGTAAAACATACCGGGCAGTTTGTCGAGACTGCCAAAAAAGAGGTAAAATCGGGCAGGTACAATTCAGTCAATCTATTTTTGCCCGCCAAAAGTGGGACAATTACAATTTTTATTCGATTTGAAAATAAAATTGACCTTCCCCCCGACCCCAATTTATTGCTTTTACACAAAACCGAATGGCAGGAACAAAACAACTTCAACAATTTGATGCAAGGCTTTTTTCAGGGATTGTTGTGGATGACTTTGCTGTATAATTTGCTTTTATTTGTTACGATGTTGGATAGAGCCTACCTCTACTATGTATTGTATATTGCTACGACTTCGGTTTATTTTTTGAATTTTTATGGGTATTGGGGTGAGTTTGTAATGGGCGACTATCCTATGTTTGATTATTTGTATATGCCGTTTACTGCTCATTTGGGTTTTATTTTTTATATGTTTTTTATGCGGCACTACCTCCAAACCCCCAAACACTACCCCAAATGGGATATAATTTTGGTGGGGGTTACGATTGCCTATGGAGTAATGTTGATATTGCTAATGCTCTTATTACCAGTAAGTTATGAAAATTATTTGCTTGCCGAGCGCATTTTTTATTTATTGATTCAAGCCGGTTTATTGGTGGTTTTGGTATTTTTGTTTGCTTTGGGCGATTCTACGGCGCGTTTTTTGGCGGTAGGCACGGCTTTGATGATAGCGGGCGGGGCAATGCTTTTGTTGGGCGCAATGAAGATTTTTACCCTCCAAAACAACATTATTTATTATGAATTGGGAGTTTTGGCGCAAATTTTTGTGTTTTCTTTGGGCTTGAGTGCTAGATTTAAGCAAAGCGAAATAGACCGGCAAATTGCCCAGCGCAATTTGATTTATCAATTGGAAGAAAATCAAAAATTGCAAACCAAAGTTACCCGTGAGTTGGAAAACAAAGTCCGCGAGCGTACCGAAGAAATTGAGCAACAAAAGTGGAAAATCGTGCATCAAAGCGAAGAACTCCAAACCCAAAGCGAAGAAATTGCCCGCCAAAACAAGTTGCTTGAGCATAGCCGCGACCAAATCACCGATAGCATCACCTACGCCAGTCGAATTCAGGTGGCAATTTTTGATTCAATGGAAGAAACCGAAGCCAAATTCAAAGAATCATTTATTTACTTAAGCCCCAAAGACATAGTTTCGGGTGATTTTTATTGGTATGGCGAGTTATTGGCAGAGCGCGTAGGTGGTTTGGGCGTACCGCAAAAGAAAACCCGCGAAAAGAGTTTTACCGAGCGTATTTATGAACCCATTGCTTTGCGTAGCAACCGAAAAAATAACGGTGATATGCTCACTTTTGAAACCATAGATACCGGCGAAGCCCGCAAACAAATTTTGATTGCCGCCGACTGTACCGGTCACGGTGTACCGGGAGCATTTATGACTGTGTTGGGCTATTCTATTTTGAATGAAATTGTGAATCAAAAACAGATTTACGAACCCGACGAAATTTTATATGAGTTGGACGAAAGCGTAATCAAAACTCTTCGCAAACGAGGCGACAAAAAACCCGTTGATGGTATGGAAATTACCGTAATGGTGTATGATGAAAACAAACGCCAAATCACTTATGCCGCCGCCGGAAACCCGCTTTATTTGGTGCGTGATTATGAAATGCAAGTTTTTCCGGCTTCCAAAAACTCGATTGGCTACTCCTCGCGCAATCCTATCAAAGTTTTTGAAAAAAATACCATTGATGTCAAACCCGATGACGTATTTTATATGACCAGCGATGGTTTTCACGACCAGTTTGGCGGTAGCAATGAACGGGGACAAAAATACCTCAAAAAACGAATGAGGGAGTTTTTGCTCAAAATCAGCCACTTACCAATGGCAAAACAAAAAGAAAAAATTGACGAAGAAATCAAAACTTGGATGGGAAGCCACAAACAAACCGATGATATTTTGATGGTGGGAATTAAGTTTTAATCATCCGATGTTTGACTTTTACATCTCAAGAGCGAAATTTTTGCTAAATCAATTTTTACAAAAAAAGAGCTTCACCACTTTTCAGGAATTGTTGTTCTGTATGCCACAGAACAAGGACAAAGAAATGCGTAAATTTGAAATGCACCCATAGAAACTTATTTTAATTACAATCTTGAGCTATTAGCAATAGTTCGGACAGTTTCTAGTTTCTAAGCCCCCTGCCCCCGGAGGGGGTTCTTTTCCAGCAATTCCCAATGTATAAATTTTAAACGAATGTTTGATTTTTTAGAATATTTGCAAATAGGCTTTCTGTAACTCATTGATAATTAGGTGATTATAAATACACTTTTTTTACAACTTTCTTTTTTCTTGATAAAAAAGAAACAACGAAATCAAGCCTGCACCGAAACTATCCTGAATTTTTGAA
>JALONJ010000077.1 GCA_025455045.1 Microscillaceae bacterium
TTTCACCAAGCTATCGCTTGGTTCATTAATGCTCAGAATCACTGAAATTGATAAATTTCAGAAAAAAGATTTTCATTCCTGAAAAGTGGTGAAGAACCTGAGAAATTATTTAATTACTTGATTTTCAATTAATTACATTTTTCAATACTTCGGATATTTTTTATAAGTAATTGACAATCCGCCTCTGGCAGATTACCAAATACCTAGCAAATAACTCGCAACAAGAAACCCGAAATTCAGAAATCGAAACTAAAAATCCCCAATTAATTTATTCATAATTTGTAAGATGGCACAAGAAAAATTTAAAATGATTGCCCAAACAATGTTTGGTTTAGAAGATATTTTGATAAAAGAACTGCACGATTTGGGAGTACAAAACCCCGAAAAGTATAATCGCGCCATTGGTTTCGAAGGTGATTGGGCATTGTTGTATAAAGCCAACCTGTGTTTGCGAACCGCCTTGCGGATTTTGTTGCCAATTCATTCGTTTCAACTCAAGAGTGAACGCGATTTGTACAATGAAATCAAAAAAATGGATTGGGAGGAGTATTTAGGCGTGGACGACACTTTGGCAATTGATTGTTCTTTAAATTCACCCTTATTTACCCACTCCCAATATTTAGAACAAAAAACCAAAGACGCTATCGTTGACCAGTTTCGGGATAAATACGGCCGCCGTCCTTCGGTCGATTTGCACAACCCCACGCTCAAAATCAATCTCTACATCCATCAAGATACCTGTACAGTTTCGCTCGACAGTTCGGGCGATTCTTTGCACAAACGGGGCTACCGCGACAAAACCAACCTTGCGCCCATCAATGAGGTACTTGCCGCCGGTATGATTTTGCTCACCGCTTGGGATACACAAAGCAATTTTATTGACCCAATGTGTGGTTCAGGCACGATTTTGATAGAAGCCGCCTTGATTGCCAACCGCATACCTCCGGGAAGCTATCGAAAAAACTTTGGTTTTGAAAATTGGAAAAATTTTGACCCCGACTTATGGGAAGAAGTGTATGACGAAGCAATGAATGGCATCATTGATAGCTCGGCTTTGATTTATGGCGGAGAAATATCGAAAAATGTAATCCGAAAAACCATCGTCAATATCAACGAAGCCAATTTAAAAAACAAAATTCAAGTCAATCATTGCGCCTTTGCCGACCTGCCCGCCCCCGAAGGCAAAGGTATATTGGTCATCAATCCACCCTATGGCGAGCGTATGGACAAAGATGAAGACATCAATGCCCTCTACAAATCGATTGGCGATACCCTCAAACAAAAATGGGCAGGTTATGAGGCTTGGCTCATTACCTCCAATCTAGATGCTGCCAAGCACATTCGCCTTGAACCCAAACCCAAAATCAAATTATTCAATGGTTCGCTTGAGTGCCGGTTTATGCGCTATGAATTGTATAGCGGTACGCGCCGAACCGACAAGTTGAAGTAGGCAAAGTGTTTGTAAGAATGACAATACCAACGTGAATATTTTAATGATAAAAAAACTTGTAACTTCGGCTTTAGCCGAAGGATTCGTCTCGGCTAAAGCCAAAACTACAAACCTCATTGCTCATTAATTTTATAAATTGTTGATAATCGTGTATTGACCATTGTTTGGACTTTTCCAAGAAAATAGCAAATTTGAATATTGCAATTACTTAGGAACAAGAAAAAAATAATGCGTACAATATTTTTTGGTAACACATTGATTTTCAGGTAATTACAAAAGTTATTCGGTTCTTCACCACTTTTCAGGAAAATTGTAATGCAGGCTGTCTAGCCTGCCCGCGTAAATGAGTTGAGGCTTAGAATAAAGCCAGAATTTCCTCAAAATATTCATTAATTAGCATATTCACCCTATTTTTTCAAACCTTACCCAAATCTTCAATAAACCACCGGCTTAGGCGATTCTTTTGCCAACAATCGCCCAAACTCCCGCCATACCAAGCTGCTTGTAACTGCCAAAACCACGGTATCCACCACCGGCGAAGCATAAAAAATACCACTCACGCCCCAATAAACCGGTAAAATAAGGACAACTGGTATAAATAAAATCACTTGCCTTACCATCAACAAAGTAGTAGCCAAGCGTCCGTTGCCAATGGCTTGAAACAAGGTAATGCCAATAAACATAAATGGCATAGTAGGCAACATCAAAATCGCCAAACGAAAATTGCTCAAATCATTTGCCGAAAAAGTCTCTTGTGGCAACATCCAATGCAAAACCACCTGTGGAAACAATTGAATTGGCAACCAAATCAAAGTCAGCAACAAAGTACCTCCCCAGCTAAATACTTGTACGGCTCTTACTACTCGGCTATAGTTTTTTGCCCCATACGAGATACCTACTACGGGTTGTAAGGACTGCACAAAGCCAAAAACCGGCACTACCGCCAACATAATCACCCGATAATAAGCCCCCATAAATGCCAAATCATCTTCGGTGCCATACACGGCTATAGATTTGAAAACTATAGTTTGTTGCAAAAAGAACAACACTTGCATCAGCATTGCCGATATGCCTACTGGCAAAATTTTGGGCATTAAATCGATATCCAAACGAAATCGGGTCAAATTGACCGGAAAACTAGGACGATTGGAAGCAAAATAAGCTATATTGAGGACGCTATAAACAGCCAAAGCCGATACACTTGCCCACGCCGAACCCGCAATGCCCCAACCTAATCCACTGATAAACAAGGGGTTAAGCCCAATATTCAAAATCATACTGATAGTGGTAAAAGTCATCGCTTCGCGGATTTTGCCTTCGGCGCGAATGAGCATATTCCCCGCAACCCCAAATACTCGAAAAAACGACCCCAACATAAAAATCTCCAAATAAGTAGCTCCCAAAGTCAGTACTTCGCCCTTGCCACCCATAAAAGCAATCAAATCTTGGGCAAACCAATATCCAAACACCGTCAAAAAACTCGATATAACCAACGACATTACCAAGGTATTGCCAAATATTTTGCCCTGAGTTGTTACATCTTTAGCTCCGATGGCTCGGCTCAAAAGCGAAGATGCTCCCACCCCCACCAATGACGACAAACCCGCTACTACCAACGTAAGTGGCAAAGCCAATGAAATAGCCGCCAGCGCGTTTTTGCCAATCAACTGCCCAACAAAAATGGCATCAATAAATGTATTGAGGCTAACTGCCAACATACCCAAAATACCCGGTACGGACAATCGAAGCATTATTCGCCATAAACTTTGATTGAGTATTTGCTCGCTGAGGTTATTGGAAGCTGAGTTTTGCATTATTTTGAGGTTAAAAAAAGAGGGAATGAGAAATGAGAAGCGAGGAGTGAGAAGCGAGAAGGAGTGAAAAGAAAAGCGAAGATTTCCTAATTCTAAACCAGTTTGTGGTATTTCTCCTCACTCCTTGTTCCTCGTTCATCACTTCTTAATTTTACAAATAATTTCGACCAATGAGGAAACGCGCAATGATTTCAGCGATTTGCACGTCATTTTTGTCGGTAGAGTAAGGCAAGGTGTGTACCCGATTGTCGCGCAAGGTAAGGATTTGAATACTACCGTCTTGCCCTTGCAAATAATTGGCTTGAGCAACTTTGAGACCATCAGGCAACATAAAAACTTGATTGACTTGCATACCGCCCGTTACGGTTTCGGTATCAATTTCATATTTGGCAATATCTACAGTGCCTTGTTTGATTTCTTCATACAGAAAATACAAAGGTTGGCTGCGGTCGCGTTGCACGGGTAGGTATTCTATCCCGTTTGCGCGGTTGCTTGTACCGGTCTCGCCGGATTGTCCCTTGATTTGCCCCTGCAAAGGCGCGGGTACTGTACCATAATCTTGCAAAAAATATCTTTCACCCTCGGCATTGATGCCGTCGGCGGTAAGCATATTTTTTTGGACGAGTATCTTGGCTAAACTTTTGCCAAAGCCAATGATGGCTTCCATATAGGCTTTTTTGCCCGAACCTCTAAAAATCACTTCATAATACTCGGTATCTTGAATCAATTTGACAAACATCACCTCTTTGTTACCCAAAGTTTGGACGCTAAATTTATCCCAAGCTTGTTTTTTGATATAGCCATAGGGTTTTTCATCTACCAAAATAGTACCGTCTTTGTAGGTTACTTTTTGAGCAAAAAGATTTTGCCCAAACATTAAAAGCAGGAAAATAATCAGGATTTTTTTCATAAGTTGTTTATTACTTGAATTTATAATTTTTTTATCAACGATAGAAATATGGTTTTATGGTGAAATGGTGAAATCAATCACCTAACGTGAATATTTTGAAATATATTAAAAAAGTACAAAAAATTAAATTTTGAAAAAAAAACAATTCAAAATCCCCCCAAGCCGTCATCCTGCGTGGAATTTTGTTAAATTATTATTTTTTAAAATATTTCTGTAATTAATTGGTAGTCAATGCCTTGTAAATTTCCTCTCTTGTATTCCTCCCTCTCCTTCGGAGAGGGCTGGGGAGAGGCTTTGGGGGCTAGGGGGAGGCTGAAAAAAGTCCACAAAGTTCCTTTCAGGATGACTTACTTGGGTTATTTTTATTGGTTCATTTTTTTCATTAACTAATTGGTTATCAGTATTTTATATATTTCTACAAAAATCATATTAAATATATATTATATTGAAATAATACAATTTTATTTTTGAAATAATTGATTGTTTGTCAAAAAGAGTGCATTTTTGCATCATAATTGGCTCATTATCAAATAGTTACTAAAATATTCACGTTAACTTAATCTCGCAGAAACTCAATGACCAATTCGTTGAATGTTTCGGGGGCTTCAAGGTTGGGTTGATGTCCGGCTTGCAAAATTACGATTTTTTGCGCATTTGGAATCTTTTGCACCAATAAATCTGCTATTCGCTGAAAATCTTGAAGGTCGTTTTCACCTACAATCACCAAAGTAGGGGCTTTGATTTCGATCAAGCGCGAAGCGGTGGGGGGATTGGCACCGGGCAACAACTTGGGGTCGGTCAAGTGAATACCCGAATATTCTTTAATCATTTGAGCTATCAAAGGGGTATATTCGTTGATTATTTTGGGTTGAAGCAAAGGACTGCGCGCCCAATGCAATTTGGCTGGCAAAGCCCCCTTGGTTTTGCCCAATTCATACACCTCGCGGAAAAGTTGTTTGAACTCCGCCGTATAATCGTCAAATCCATAGACATCGGCATCTACAGCTACCAATTTGGCGACTCTTTCGGGGTAGCATTGCGCAAAATTGAGGGCAATATTGCCGCCCATTGATACCCCAATGATATGCGCTTGGGCAATTTGCAACTCGTCCAACAAGGCTTTCAAATCATCGGCGGCAAGGTGCGGCTCGGCGGGCGTAGATTGACCAAAACCGCGTACATCATAGACAATAGGCTTGAAATAACTTGAGAAAGCCTCAAATTGAGGTTGCCAGACTCGACAGTCGTTTGCCAAGCCGTGTATAAATACAATCGGAAAACCATTGCCTATGCCCAACGTTTGGTAGTAGATTTTTGCCCCATTTATCTCGACAAAGGCTTTAATTAGTGGATTTTTCATACAAATTTTTTAAAACAAATAATGGTTCTTCTGCACCTTGTAGAAGCTGTTTAAAAATCATTTTGACCTATTTTTTAATTGATTTAAAGTTTCAAAATTTTATTTTTTTAAAAATAATTAATTGCCTGATTATCAATTATTTGGACATATTGTAGGTGATTTTGAACGCTGATTACGCAGAGTATGATGATTGTTATGATAAAAAAAAACTGTATAATCTTAAAAATCATAAAAATCTGCGTTCTCATCAAATATTGATTAATCCTATTTTAAAACAGTTTCTTAGGAATTGTTTAGTTTAAAAATTGCCTAAAGTTACTTACGCGCGCAGACCGTGAAGCCTGCGTTACAATTTTTCTGAAATGTAGTGAAGATTCCAAATAATTTATTAACTAATTGATAATCAGATACTTATAAAATAAAAAACCAAAAATTAAATTGAGAAACTAAAGTAATTTTTGGTAGTGCCACAGATGTAATGCTGAAAATTACCTCAATACCTTTTCACTAATTATGTTCAGCATTATATTTAAGGCACTACCTAATTTTTAATTGATGACATTCAAAAATAACTAAATTTGTTGGTAAATCGTTTTAATAAAATCAAAATTCATAATTAATTGATAATCAATTGTTTAAGATAAATATGCTGGGTAGGCTGGGCAAGCCAATGGCAAACGCTATCTATTGAGACTGAAGTAGATTTTGGCAAAAGTGCAGGTAATTTTAAACAAGGTGAACCCATCACCATTACTTACAAAGTCAAAAACAATTCACCGGCTTTGGTCAAAGGAACAATTGCCGGTAGTATTTCGCTGTTGGGTGAAAAAGTAGTGCATCGTTTTCAACAATTGATTGAATTAAAATCCCAACAAAGCACCCAAGTAAGTTTTAAATATTTGCCACAAGAAGCCGGCGTTTATTTTGTTTACTTGCGCTTGCGCAACAACTTCGGCAATTTAGCCGAAAACTCGGTTTTGACCGGCTATGCCTTGGATAAAATTGACTCCCCGCTTACTCGCAAAGACGATTTTGAGAGCTTTTGGCAGGGTTCTATCCAACAATTGAGCCTTATCAAACCCAATTTTCGCCTGCAAAAGAAAAACGATTTAAGCACTGCCGAGTACCAAGTATATGCCCTTGAGATGCAAAGTTGGGGCAATCAAACCATTCGTGCTTGGTATCGTGTGCCTACACAAATCAAGGTAAAATTACCCGTAGTTTTGCAATTACCTTCGTTGGGGGGTGGTTTTTACAACGTAAAATCACTGGTCGAGAAACCCAAGCACGGTATCCCTTATGATTTTGCAGTCTTGTCGCTCAATATTCGTGAACACGGTAACAGCAAGCTAGATGACGAAATCAAAGACTATAACCAATTGATTAGCAAGGGTTTAGAAAATAAAGAAAACTATTTTTATCGAGGGGCAGTAATGGATTGTATTCGGGCTTTAGATTTTTTGGCAACTCGCTCTGAATTAGATCCTGCCAAAGTCGTGGTTGAAGGGGCAAGTCAAGGCGGAGCTTTGGCACTCATTACGGCGGCTCTTGATGCGCGCGTCAGGCTCTGCGCTCCTGATGTACCGTTTTTGTCCGATGTGGACAAATTGCACAAATCAGCCAGATGGGTAGGCGACGAACTGGCGCGCTATGCCAAACAACACAAAAACCTCAGTACTTGGCGACTGTTGCAAAATCTGAGCTATTTTGATACAAAAAACTTTGCCGACAAAATCCAAGTGCCGGTTTTGATGAGCGTAGGTTTGCAAGATTGGACTTGCCCGGCTTCGACTTGTTGGGCTACTTTTAACAAAATACCCAGCCTCAAAGATTGTTGGGTATATCCCGAAGGGCGGCACGAAGGCGGCGGGGCGCGCCACCGCGTACTCAAATTTGAATGGATTAGAAAGCAGTTGAGTAATTAGTGAGGAGTGAGAAGCGAGGAGTATTTTTATTGAAAAGGCAAAACTACATTGAAGTAAAAATCCACAATCCACAATCCACAATCCGCATTAATTTTTTCGCATAATTTTTGTTAAAATAAAATTCAAAGTCATTTGTATAGCCAAGATAATTTGCCAATTATAGAACCTTGATGATAAGAAAGTTATGCCCCAAAACTTGTAATAAATCAGCCCACAATGGAAAAAATTATTGAACAAAAAAATCATCAAAACCCAACTCAAACCACCCAAAATTTGTTAGGAGGGGCTTACAACCCATTTTTGGCGCAAAATACCAGTCCTTTATCCAATCCTTTTCTTAATCCTAATCAATCATTTAGCAATCCTTTTTTGGCTGGTTCGCAACCCGTTCAAGCCAAATGCGAAGATTGTGCGACCGAAGAACTAACCGAGCAACCCCTAAGCCTAAACCCAATTCAACGCGAGGAAGAGCCACGCCCGGCTACTCCCAACCCACCTGCCCGCCCTCAAGTACCTGAGTTTGAAGCCATTACCGGCACTACCCAAGCGCAAAACTCCTTTGGTGATTTGGGCGATGCTATCACCCGACTCTGGCATCGGGAGCATTTGAGTTTTATTGATTCGGCGCGCGAGGTTGCCAGTCGCCCGGCTACCGGACGTATGCCTCGGGCAACACAAAGTTTGCCTATTGAGCAAAGCCGTACTTATCAGCCCCGCCACGCGTTGGTAATGGTGGCTTGGGACTATACGAGTTGGAAGGATGTACCACAAATCCGGCGATATTTGCGACAAGGCAGTCGGTTTCAAGAGGCTTTGCGGGGCGAGTTTGCTACTGTCAGCAACCACGAAAACCCCACCGGCAATAATATTGTAAGTCATATTCAAACCTCGATACAAGCACTCTCGCATCAGGTAAGCCCTGGGCAAACCGGCGAATTGTTGGTTTACCTCACCGGACACGGTGGCTCGGGCGGGATTTATGGCGTTGACCAAGTAGGGGTTACTCCGGCGCGACTACGTGAACTCACACAAGAAGCCGCCCGTGCCAACGTCCACATCACATATATCATTGACTCGTGCAATATTGGCGAAATTGTTAATTTAGCCCAACAAGACTCTTTAAATGCTATGAGTGCCTCAGTAGAAGCCGCCCCCGAAGCCCGGCGGGCGCAATTTAGAGAGCGATTTCAAGCATTGCGCGATATTCGCACCGATGTTCACGCCATTGGCGACCAAGCCCACAACTTATACGACAGCCGCCGCACTTTGCATACAACCCAAAGCCAAGCCAATGCGCGCATTTTTGCCGGACATTTGAGCAATGCCTTGAGCCGCCTTGCCGATGATTTGTTGGTTTATGGGCGTGTTGCCAATGTATCTACTTTTGATTTGGGAATGCGATTGCTCGAGCCTTCGGTAGATTCCTATTTATTATCGATAGAGCCGGTAAGACAAAGAGGCAGACGAGTTGCCGGAATCGGTGATACCATTACCGCCCAAAAAGTAAATGAATTGCGCAATCGACTTGCCCCCATTATTGATATGGCTAATGATTTGATTCGTACCGGCATTCAACAATTACAAACCGATATGCGCAGTGCATCGAGTAGTACGCAAGCTCCACCACCTGCGCAGTAGTGGCTTTTGAATGGCTGAGGTTTTTGGCAAGATATAAAAAGCTCGTTTTTTTGATTGGCAGATGAGTTTTGTCCTAAAAATCTTAGAAAATAGTTAGGGGTTAAAAGCTATTTAAGCGTCTTGGAAATAGAGTAAAAATAAGTTGACAATTTATAATTTATAAAGTATTGATAATCAGTTATTTATTTAATTCCTAATTCTAAATTGTTAATTTATAATTCCTTGGTTATTTTTTATGTAATTATTTGATTATCAAGTATTTAGCTCTATATTATGAGGCTACTTATACACGCGCTAGACACGTTTGGAAACGAGCAAGTATATCGAGCTAGATTTGTGAGCCTAGTTCAGTATTACATAATCTAGGACATTCGGGAAACCTAATTGTTTTTAAACAATACTTCGGTCAAAGAGGTAAATTTTTTATTTTGGATAAATAAAATATAGCCTCCTCTGACCGCTTCAAATTGACAATTAAACTCGCCGGGGTCGCCTTGCGAGCGATTATTGGCTTTTAATGTCCAGTAGTTTACCGAATAGTTACCTTTATAAACCGATTTGCTATTTTGAGCAAGTAAACCATTTTTTACGGCTACCACCCAATAAGTGCTTTCATAAGTGCCATTGTTATTAAAAGTCCAATCTATACTCATTGCGCTACTTTCCGAACCGGCATAAGAGCCACTATAGGCATTGTAATATTCTAAAAAGGAGTTGTCTCCGCCTTTCCACTTGCCTACAAGGTCTTTGGCATCTACCGCAAATTTGTTATAATTACGCATTTTGATACAACTATTATAATTGGGATAATTTTGCCTCAATGTATTTTGGTCATTGGCTAAAATCACCACTACCCAAAAAGAACCACTAATGGGGGCTAAAGTCATTGCCAAGTAGGATTTTTTCCCGGTATTTTTGTCGGTAGCATAGCTTTCCCAAATATCGTATTGCCCCATCGAGTAGGCTTCTTTTTCTCTTACTTGAACTTGCCCTACATTAAATTCGGGGTTTACTTTAGCTTGCCAATAATAAGGCTCAAAAATACTGGTGTTTTGAGGTCTTCGGTTATCTATTTGATTATCAGGATAATACAATCTTACTTCTAGGCTTCCTTTGTTCATTCGGACGTATTCGTCGAGGGCAATAGCTGTCCAGCCATCATCAAAATTAGTAGTGGTGTATTGAATAGCGGTTCTTTTTGAATTTGACTTGGTGGTAGTAGTTTGATTTTGAGGAGTATTTTTGCTAGTAGTTGTAGTTTGGAGATTTTCAACTTTATCAATATTGATACTACTAATAAAATCTTCAATTTCTTTCAAAAACCCCTCATCATTAAAATTGACTGAAATGCTAAAAGTCTTACCTTGTCCGGTAAAAGTCATCAACATAGCTACAAACTCAAGATTACTCGTTTTGATAGGAAAAGCCGCCGAGCTGACTTGCCAGCCATCTTCGGTTTTTTGTTCTATTTGGGGTTTTTCGATGGGGGCATAATTTTTTACAATCAGGCTATTCCAGTCGTAGTCAAAATCAGCTTGACTTGTACCCAGCGAGGTTTTCATTGACCAAATATAGACTTGGGCAAATTTGCCATTGCGAATCCCCTCATACATTACTCTTTCGGGGGCTAATTCTTTGCGCCAGCCTTTGGGAGCAATATATGTGAAAGCATCAAACTTTTCGGTTTGGGCAAGTAAGTCGGAAAAACTAACACACAAGAAGGAAAGGTTGAAAAAAAGGTGAATAAGTACTTGTTTCATAAAATTTAATGGCTCATTAAAAGAATGTATTTCTCTTAAAACGTAATTTTGTGTACATTATGTTTTCAAGCTTGGTCTTTTTTTAATGTAAGTTGCGTAGCCCCCGTTCTTCGTAGAATCCTTCTACGAAGCCCAATTACGGTAGTCTCCAGACTACCCTCCCGTTGTGCGAAGCGCACCATAAACTTCGTTCATCAATCATCCCACAACCTTAATTTACAAGTATTTGATTTCCAATTACTTACCTAATCAGTTGCGGGAAGTTTGAGCGAAGCGGAAACTTCGCACGATAAATGAATGAAAGGTCTCCGACCTTTCCGGCTTTGCCGAGCAGGTTTGGATTGCCTAAATTCAAGAATAAATACTTGATTATCAGCTACTTACATTATTGGTTTATCCCTAAGCTACAGCACCCTACGCTATAAACCGCTTGAGGCGGTTAGAAGGTCAGAGACCTTCTTTTTCATTTATCGTGTCCAGTCTCCCTTCGGAAGACTGGACACAACAGGGGCTTGCGCCAGTATCATTTTTTTTATCTCTCGCAACCTTGCGCTAGTGATGGTTAGAAAAATGCCGTTTAGCTTTTAAATACTGTCATTTTCAAGCATTTTTCGACACCAACAACATCTGGTACTAGGAGTTGTTGGTGTCGAAATTACCTAAGAAACGCAAAAAAATCAAAAGCTAAAGGTAATTTCTAACACCAACAACGGAGGAAAAGATAAGTATGTTTCGGCATTTTGAAAAGCTTAATTTCATAAATACCTGACTATCAAGCACTCATATATCTTCTAGCAAAACCAGCAATTTTTATCACTTTTTTATAACTACCTGATTATCAATTACTTAGCAATTTCCTTGCATTCAGCCACCTACGCCTATACTCCGCTTCGCGGAGGAAAGCCATAGGCTTTCGGAATAGTCAGCACAAGCCAAAGGCTTGCGCCAGTTATTTTTAGCTATTCACAACCTTGCGCTAGTGGGGGTATCTCACAATACAAACCTACTACCATTTCATTGAACAATTGCGCTCGTAAACCACGCTTGACACCGGAATCAGAATTACCATAGTCTTCTCGGCTTTACCTAAATTAGTCCCCCAATTTACAAAAAGGTTGTGGAATGATTGATATACGAAGTCTGTGGTGCGCTTGACACAACAGGGGCGGCTATACACCACCCTTCAAATTACCAGTATCCAAGAGTCTTTTTGCTGTAAGCCTAATAAATTCATCATCATCCTTGCACATTTTCAAATAAAGTTCCTTCGGCTCTTTCAAATCCCTTTCTTCTAATAATTGACTTAGATTTATGAAAGTTTTAAGACGAATTCTAGAATTTTTATGTTCAAGCAACACATATAATCTATCTATAATAGGTGGGATAATAGATTGATTATCTATAATAACTTCACCAATTAAATAAATCCCAAATTCTATAAGATATTCATCTTCTAAATTAATTAATTTTAATATATCCGAAGGATTTCTACCAGACCTAAACTGATCCGTCAATTCACTCAACATTTTAGCCTGCAAAGATATTGGTCTGTCCTTCATAACATTTAAAACTTCTTCTATAATCATTATTTTACGTTTTTTGATGCCTTTTTCCTCCGTTGTTGGTCTTAGAAATTGCGGACTAAATTCAAGAAACACCTTCAATTCAAATCCCGCAATTTCGAGACCAACAACCTCTCTGCAAACTTCTGCAATTTAGAATAAATACGTAAATATTACGCCCCGTCGTTGGTGCGTAGAAATTACCAACGAGTTTTTAAATTTTTGTAGGTTTATCAGGTACAACGACCCCAACAACTCGTAGTACACGCAGTTGTTGGGGTCGAAAAATGTCCGAAAATAGTAATAATTAAAAGCGCAGCGACATTTTTCTACACACCAACAACGGAGGAAAAAAGGTCTTCAATAATGACTTTCCAGAGAGTATCGCGCGAGATTTGCATAAACAAAGATAAGTATGTTTCGGTATTTTGAAAAGCTTAATTTCATAAATACCTGACTATCAAGCACTCATATATCTTCTAGCAAAACCAGCAATTTTTATCACTTTTTTTATAACTAACTGATTATCAAGTATTTAGCTATTTCCTTGCATTCAGCCACCCACCCCCACTGGCGCAAGCATTAGCGAAGCGATGCTTGTGCCTACTATTCTGAAAGCGTCTCGCTTTCTTTCGCCTCAAGCGAAAAACCGCCTTAAATTTCCAAAATCTACGCGATAAAACCAATTTTAAAATCATAAATAACTGATTATCAATTACTTAACTTCCCAATCAACACATCGGGGTTCAAAATCCAATGCGGGTCAAGCGTAGTTTTGAGATTTCGGAGTATTTTGTCAAATGGCGCGCTCATTTGTTGGGCATAGTAGGGCTGGTGGTCTTTGCCTACAGCGTGGTGGTGCGTAATAGTTCCCCCATAATCAACGATGGCTTGCGAAACCAATGCCTTTATTTTGTCCCATTGAGCAAGTTCTTGTCCGGCTTGCCCCCGCGCAATGATGGTGTAATAAGGTGCCGGTCCATCGGGATACAAGTGCGTAAATCGACAAGTAATACTGCCTGCCCCACAAATATCTTTGAGGGCTTGTTTGGCAATTTCAGTGATTTTTTGGTGAAATAGAGGGAAATTATCCCAAGTAGTAGCCGTTTCAAAAGTTTCCATAATTATCCCCAGTTTCATCATTTCATCGCGTAGGTAAGGGGCGTGTAAAAATGATTTTTTCCAAGCCTCGGCATTTTCGTCATTTTGCGCCGATTTGTTGCCGGTTTTGACTTGCCAAGTCCCGCCGTTGTTGTGGCAAATTTGCAAAGCCTCCTGCATCAAATTATCAACGGAGTGATTTGCCGACTCAAATCCCACAATAATCACCGTTGAAGCCCCATCGCCCAAGCCACTGCCAAAAGCCTCCAAAGCATCGACCAAGCGGGCATTGCTCGGGTTTAAGCCCGATTGCGCCAACGCACGCGCCACCTCTACTGCTTGTTCAAAACTTTTAAATTTGACGGCTTGCGTTGCCTTGTATTGGGGAATGGTTTGCAAGCGCATCCACGCCTCGGTGATGATGCCAAAAATACCTTCCGACCCCAAAATCAACCGTTCTTCACTCGGACCCGCCCCCGAAGCCGGTAAACGGCGCGTTTCCATAATGCCTTGCGGGGTTATCATTCGAATGGACTCGACAAAGTCGTCAATATGCGTATAAACCGTGGCAAAATGCCCGCCGGAGCGCGTAGCCAGCCAGCCGCCCAACGTGGAATATTCAAAACTTTGGGGATAATGCCGCAAGGTAAGACCGTGCGGTTTGAGTTGTTTTTCTAAGTCGGGTCCATAGATTCCGGCTTGGATTCTTGCCGACCGCGATACGGGGTCTATTGCCAATATTTGCTTAAAGTTTTGCATATCAATTGATATAACTCCTTGATAATCAGTATTTTAGGTAACTTCAACTCCGCCACAAACACTGCTTCCGCCGCCGTAGGGAATTAAAGAAATTTGATTTTTTTGGGCAAATTCAAATAATTCAACGATTTCGCTTTCGGTATGTGGGTACGCTACATAATCGGGTGGGTTGTCAAAAATACCATACAAACCCCGCCAAATATCGCGGTAAGATTTGCCGTAAGTGTGCGAGGCTCGGTCATAAGTATCTGATTTACAGATAGTTGATAAATGATTAGGCAATTCAAATCTCGGCTTCCGTAGTTTCAAGTCGCTCAATGTCGGTGGCTCAATGGTGCTAAATTCTTTGATTCCCAAACTCATTTGTAGCAAAAGTTTGGTTTTCTCGATGATTGTCGGAGCTATCGGAAAGTCGGCATCACCCCAGCCCCAGAATTTTCTTGGCATATTTTTGATAAATTTTGCTTAGTACATTAGAAAAAGATTAGAAATAAAAGTAAAGCTATGCTTTGGCGGTTTTAAAACTCAAAAAAAACATTTTATCTTAGAAAAATCATATATTAACTACTTTTTTTTATTTTTCAATCATCAAACTACCTTACCTTTATATTTTGCCTAAGTAATTTATTAAAATAATTCAATTTTTAACAACCTTTGTAAGCATAATCAAGTTAATATCATCGTCGTCATTGTAGTTTCATTCTATTTTTTGCAATGCCAAAGTCAGTTTTCAAAATAATCGGTTTAATGTGTTTGTTGCTTTTAGGAGTCAGTCCAATGACTTCTATGGCTAACCATTCGATTGATTTAACTGATACTCGCAGCGACTACAATTTTATAGATGCTGCATTTTCTTTTCAAGTCCTCAAACCCAGCAGTTTATTGCCTTTCGGAAACGGTAAAAAAAATGATACCGAAGAAGAAGAAAATGAAAAAAATGAAGAAAACGAAACTGAAGACGAAGTTGAGAAAACCGAAAAACGCAGACGACTAGGTTTCTTTTATACTTTTTATACTCCAGCCAACCAAGTAGCTTATTTATTGTATTTTCAAACCCAAACCTTTGCTCGGCAAACCCAAAAATCTTATTTGCTCAATCAATTGAGCTTGTCTATTTACCTGCTCAATCATAATTTTAGAAATTAATCCCCTTACCTATTTCTTTTCCAATCTCTTTGCCCAAGGTCTGGGCGGTTTATTCTTATGCTCAAGAATAATGACAAGAGTTTGACCAATTCCCCAATGCTTATTTGAAAGTAGGATATCGGATATTTAAGTTTATTCATATTTTCAGGAAATTCTAGCTTTATTCTAAGCCTAAACTCATTTACGCGAGCAGGCTAGACAGTCTGCATTACAATTTTCCTGAAAAGTGGCGAAAAAAAATACTACTATACAAAATATGTTTTCACGCAAAGACGCTAAGACGCAAAATGTTGATTATCAATGATTTATATTTATCGATTTGAAATTTGTACAGACCACGCAAATTCATTTACCATTATTGAAAAAAATTTTATGCTTACGCAAAAATCTATACCGGCTGACGGACTTGCCGGCTTACAACAAAATTGGAAATCCGACCTCGTTTCGGGCTTTTTAGTCTTTTTAATTGCCTTGCCTTTGTGCTTGGGCATTTCGCTGGCAAGTGGATTTCCGCCCATTGCCGGAATTTTTACGGCAATTATCGGCGGTATGTTTGTGTCTATTTTTGCCGGTTCGCGCCTCACTATCAAAGGACCTGCCGCCGGACTAATTGCGATTGCAGTTGGGGCGATTGATACCTTTAGCAAATACAATACCTCGGCTGACCCTATGCTGGGCTACAAACTTACTTTGGCGGTGATTGTGGTCGCTAGTTTGATTCAAGTACTTTTTGGGCTGATAAAAGCCGGGCGTTTGGGCGATTTTTTTCCGGCTTCGGTGGTTCACGGAATGTTGGCGGCTATTGGGGTGATTATCTTTTCTAAACAAGTCCACACCTTGATGGGCGTAAAACCTCGCGCCAAAGAACCTTTGGAATTGCTTGCCGAAATCCCCAACAGTTTTGCCAATCTTAATCCTGAAATTATTTTGATTGGGCTGGTAAGTTTGTTGATTTTATTTACCCTGCCTTTGGTCAAAAATAAATATGTCAAAATGATACCCGCCCCAATGATGGTGCTTTTGATTGCGGTAATGATGGGTTTTTATTTTGATTTATTGCACGAGCATAAGTATATGTTTATGGGTCAAGAGTACAAAGTAGGCGAAAACTATTTAGTAACCCTCCCCAACAATATTTTAGATGGGATTACATTTCCCGTATTCAGTTATATATTTACTTTTGAATCTTTGCAATTTATTTTAATGTTTTCGTTGGTGGGGAGCATTGAGTCGCTTTTGACCGTAAAAGCCATTGATGGTTTAGACCCTTATCAACGCAAATCGAATATGGACAAAGACTTGGTTGCCGTAGGCTTGGGCAATACTTTAGCCGGTTTGATTGGTGGTTTGCCGATGATTTCGGAAGTAGTACGTAGCTCGGCAAATGTAAACAATGGCGCGCAAACTCGTTGGGCAAACTTTTTTCACGGTACATTTTTGTTGGTTTTTGTGGCTTTTTTCCCTAGTTTAATTCATCAAATTCCTTTGGCAGCTTTGGCAGCAATGTTGGTATTTACCGGCTATCGTTTGGCTTCGCCCAAAGAATTTAGAAACACGTACAAAATCGGGGTTGAGCAATTGGCAATATTTCTTACTACCTTATTAGTAACCTTAGCCACTGATTTATTGGTGGGCGTTTTTGCGGGTATTTTGCTCAAAATGATTATTCACATAGCTGGCGGTGCAAAACCCAGTCAAATTTTTAAAGCCTCGGCTGAAATTCAAAAAGAAGGTAATACCGTGCGCTTGGCTATTGGCAACTATGCTATTTTTACCAATTTGTTGGGCTATAAAAAATATTTGGCACAAGTACCGGCAGGTTCGCATTTGATAATCAATTTTGAAAAAGCCAAAATTGTCGACCATACCTTTATGGAGTTTATCCATCATTTCGAACACGACCACCACCTCACCGGCGGTACGGTAGAGCTAGAGGGCTTGGATAGTCATAAACCTTTCTCAGACCACCCACTCGCGGCGCGCAAAGTGAATAAAATTGGCAAAGATGCCAATCGAGAAATCATTTTGAATGCTCGACAAAAAGTCTTAAAAACGCTGGCAAAAAAAATTGGAGCTACTCATTTCAAACCCGAATTGGCTTATAACAGTACCCGAATGATTCATTTTAGCTTCTTTACGGGCAAAAAAGTGAAATATTTGGAAAATCGAGTTATCAAAGAAGTAGATGGAGCTACGCTTGAGTTTACGGATTTGTTGGTTACTGAGGGCGCGCGCACGACCGAAAATCGCTATACTACTTCGGTGTTGTTTATTTCGCACTTGGAGGAGCATTTGCCTGAATTTAGGCTTGAAAAAGAAGGCTTTTTTGATAAGTTTCTCAAAGCTGATGATATTAATTTCGAAAGCCACCCCAATTTTTCTAAAAATTATCTTTTGCGCGGACCCGACGAAGGCGCAATTCGAGCCTTTTTTACCGAAGAAATGATTGAGTTTTTTGAAGACAATCAGGGGTTTAATGTAGAATCAAAAGGCGATAAAATCCTCATTTACCGCGACTTAGGACTTACCAGCCCTGTAGATGTAGAAGTAGAATTTAGATTTGCCGAAAAGCTATTTTCTATCATTCACCAAGCCTATTTATTGGCAAAGCGGGAAGAAAAAAAAACCTCATCAATGACAAAATTGAGTAAATAGTAAATATTTCAATATTTTCTTGTAAATAACTGATTATCAGATAGTTATAATAAATTTTATGGATTGAGTTTACAAAAGTTCGAAAATTCGTAAGTTTTTTACTAATCACTTGATGGGTATTTAATTAACAATGAAATGGAAATACTACCGTACAAAACTTAGAGCCAACAAGTTGCAAAGTCGCTAAGTATCTGATTATCAACAAATTGTGCCTTAGTATCTTAGTGGCGAATAAAAAATGTATAGTAGGATTTAAAATGGATATACTACTGTACAATTCTATTTTCGCGCAAAGACGCTAAGGCGCAAAGTACTGATAATCAATGGCTTAGTTTCCTTAGCTTCTTAGTGGTTAAAAAAATATACAGTAGTATTTAAAATGGATATTTAAGGAGCATAAATCATTGACTGTGTCTGCCTCTGGCTGATAATCAAATACTTAAATCATTCTTGATTCCTAATTATTAATTTCAAATTCCTAATTCCGAATGGGAGCTTATATTCATTATTTTATTTTAATCCCTTTGTTTGGGTTTCTTATATGTTCGGTATTGCCCAGCAAAAACGAAAGGCTGATTTCTTGGTTGTCGTTTGGCATTGTGGGTTTACATATGCACAGTGCCTTGGTGTTTGTGATTGTGTGGATTATCCAAGGACACCCGCGCCTCGATTTAAAAGAGCTGGTTTTTTTGCGGACTTCGCATTACGAGTTTTTTATTGATTTGTTTTTTGACAAAGTTACGGCGGTTTATCTCTTGGTTGGTTCATTTCTTACTTTTTTGATTACCATTTATAGCCGCTACTATATGCACCGCGAAGTGGGATATCGGCGGTTTTTTGTAACCATTTTGTTTTTTTATACCGGTTACAATACCATTATATTTTCGGGTAATCTCGAGACTTTGTTTATCGGTTGGGAAGTGTTGGGAATCTCGTCTTTTTTATTGATTGCCTTTTACCGCGACCGTTATTTGCCGGTCAAAAACGCCCTCAAAGTATTCTCCATTTATCGCGTGGGGGATGTAGGCTTGTTATTGGCAATGTGGGCAAGCCACCATTTATTTGCGGCAAATATCACCTTTGCCAAACTAGCCAACAATGAATTGGTCAATGAACATTTACAAAATCACACTTGGATAGGTGTTTTTATATCTTCAATGATTTTGCTGACGGCGGCTTCCAAATCGGCGCAATTGCCTTTTTCGTCTTGGCTACCCCGCGCTATGGAAGGTCCTACCCCCTCGAGTGCCATTTTTTACGGCTCGCTTTCGGTGCATTTGGGGGCATTTTTGTTGTTGCGCACTGCCCCTTTTTGGCAACATCAAATTTCGGTACAAATCTTTATTATTGTGTTGGGTTTGTTTACCAGTTTGGTAGCTACGGGCATTGCGCGAGTACAATCATCGGTCAAGAGTCAAATTGCTTATTCCTCCATCTCCCAAATCGGTCTGATTTTCATCGAAATCGCGCTCGGTTTCAAGGATTTAGCCTTGTATCATTTTGCGGGCAATGCTTTTTTGCGGACTTATCAGTTGTTGGCTTCGCCTTCGGCGGTGGCGTACTTGATACGGGAGCAATTTTATAATTTTAAACCTCACAAGCCCACCATTGAAGACTCGTGGCCCAAAAAAGTAGAGTATTCCTTGTATATTTTGTGCCTCAAGGAATGGAATTTGGATTTTATTATGTTTCGCTACTTTTGGAGTCCTTTGAAATGGATTGGTAAATTGTTTGATTTTATCAATATCCGCAATGTATTTTTTTACTTTACGCCATTTTTTGCGCTGGGGCTTTTGTTGCTCTCGCTAGATGCGTATATATCCGAAGATTTAGAGCATTATTTACCCATTCCGTTTGCCTTGATTGGCTTGATAATGGTCTTGAAAGCCTTTACTGAGCGTATGAGTGTAAGGGTAAGTATTTTGATGGTAATGATGAATCACTTTTGGATAGCTTTGGCAGTTTCATTTAACGAAAACTTCGATTATACAGAAACGCTGGTGTATCTCAGTGGGATTGTGGTTTCGGGAGCGGTGGGGTTGGTGTGTATGTACTGGCTCAAACGCCACGAAGCCAACCTCAATCTTGACCGTTTTCAAGGTCATTCATTGCAATATCCCAAAATCGCGGGGGTGTTTTTGCTGGCTTGTTTGGGGCTGTCGGGTTTTCCGATTACGCCTACTTTTGTGGGCGAAGATTTGATTTTTAGCCACGTTCACGAAGACCAATTGTTTTTGGCGGCATTGATTGCCTTGAGTTTTATTGTAGATGGTTTGGCAATCATTCGGATTTATGCGCGGATTTTTTTGGGACCCAACGTAAAATCGGTGTATGAGCGAGCTTATCGTTCTTCTTAATTTTTTTGTAAATACCTGATTATCAAATACTTACAAATTTTTCTAATTTTTAATTGACTGCTTGATTTTCAAGTACTCAGTTCCCAACTAGAAACTCGGGACTAGAAACTCCACGAACTATGGTTAGGGAATAGCTGAATTTTTCATTGTTCAGCATTTTATAGCTCATTTTTATGAAATTATATTTAAAAAAATCTTTTGTTTTAATATTGCTGATTGCTGGAATTAACGCCATTTCGGCGCAGGGTTTGCCGCCTTTCCAACGCCAATCCACACACAACAATATCGGTTGGTACGGCTATTTTGGCGACCACAAAATCAGCAAAAAATGGGGTATTCATACGGAATACCAATGGCGGCGCGATAATTTTATCAGCACTTGGCAGCAATCTCTGGCGCGCGTAGGCGTAAATTATAAACTGGGCGATAAGGTAATGTTTACCCTAGGCTACGGTTTTATCGAGACCTATACTTATGGCAGCCCGCCCCTTGCTCGGGTCAATAATCAAGGTAAAGAGCAGTCGTTTCCTGAGCATCGCATTTATCAGGATTTGTTGTTTAACAATGATATGGGCGGTTTTGAAATTAGCCACCGCTTGCGAATGGAGCAACGCTGGCTGGGCAACTACTACGATGCCAACAACGACCGCATCAAAACCGATTGGCGGTATTTGAACCGCTTTCGCTATCGGTTTCGCATCGCGCACTCATTCAAAGGCAAAACCATTGACCCTAAGGAGTTTTATGTTCACGCCTACGATGAAATTTTTGTTGGCTTCGGCAAAAATGTGGGTATCAATACTTTTGACCAAAATCGAATTAATATCGGTTTGGGTTATAAAATCAACGCGCAAAGCAAGGTAGAAATAGGCTATTTTAATCAAATTGTGGAGCAACCCAGAGTAGATTTTAATAAAAATCCGGTTTTTGAGTACAACAATGGCTTTTTGGTAGCTTTGTTTTATAATCTTGACTTTACAAAAAAATCAGGACCTAAAAAATGAAATCTTTGACAACTTCGGGAGGGCAATCCCGATAGCGTATTACTGCACCAAAAGTGGTTTCTCTAGCAAAAATTGTTTTATTCAACTTCGGCAAAGTTTTAAACTTTGCCGAAGTTCAAATCCACTACTTGTGAAATTAATATTTTGTTAAATACAAGATTCGCATCTAAATTAAACCTTGTGTTACCCAAAAAAGTATTTTGGTTCAATCCGAAATACTTTTTTTTATTTTTAGAAATGATTTAAAAATAAAGCAAACCGTATTAATTGTTAAATAATTGATAATCAATGTATTACACCAGCACACTAGCACATTTAATAATTAATTCATTACTTAGCTAATCAAATTCAGATTCAAAATTCAAATAAATTTCTTCTTGTGGAAGCTGAGAGCTTCATCCTACCAACCTTTGACCCAATCAACACAAAAAGCCAAACTTAAATTATGCTTAAGTTTGGCTTTTGATTTTATATGGTATGGAAACCTGATTTTATAAGTAATTGATTATCAATTACTTATGAACTTAATTTAGTTTTTCGGCAGGTAGCGTAAAGACAAAGCTCGTGCCGTGATTGGGACTGCTCAAGACGGCTACTTTGCCACTGTGTTGCTCAATTACCAATTTTACATAGTGCATACCCATTCCATTGGGGCGGGCATCTTCGGGGCTAAATTTGTCAAATACCAAAGGCAGTGTACCCGCCGGTATGGTTTGTCCGTTGTCTTGCAAAGTGATTTTTACAAAATCGCGTCCATATTCATTGACCAATTCCGAAGACAAAGTGAGTTTATCGCCTACTTGGGTATATTTGAGCGTATTGTCCAAAATATTCAAAAATACTTTTTCAATGATTTTGGCATCAAAAATTGCCCAATGACTAGGATTGATATGGTTCTCGATGCCGATATTTTTTTGTTGAAACAACTCATTGAATTGCTCAAGGGCTTTTTGGGCAATATCTTGAATACCGTGCCGAGCAAAAACCAAGTTCAATTTATATTTGTCAAAATTTTGGACTTCAATAATCGTCATCACCAATTGGAGCAACCGAGCCACGTTTTGGTGCATTAGACTAATGGGCGTATTTTCGGACAAAGTACCCAAATTGAGCGCAGTCAATTGCGGTTTGATGTCTTTGTTGAGCAATTGAGTAAGAGCGTTGTTTTCAAGTTTGGCATCGTCCAATTGAGCAAACGTATTGGCTAATTCGGTTTCTTTTTTCTGCAAATTATTGACTTGTTCGCGCAAGATTACTTCTTGACGATTGAGCCTTTCGCCAAAGTTTGCCATTTTGGCTTTTTGTTTGTTCAATTGTTGATTTTGATAAATTTTTTGAATGATAAAGTAAGCACTACTTACCAACAAAATAGCTCCTAAGCTCAAAATCCAACCCAATTTATTGTTTTTGTGTCGTTCGATTTCTTCGTCTTTTGCCAAATTATCTTGTACCAAAGCTTGTATTTGCGTGTCTTTATTGGAGCGTTCTTGCTTCAATTGTTTGATTTGTTGTTCTTTATCCCAAAGTCGCAAACTATCATCATCGCTTCGAAACGGATTGTTTAGGTTAGGTACGGTAGCCAATTCCAAAATATTTGCCGGGCGGTTGCCCAAAGGGGCGGGATTGGGATTGATGATAGGATTGGTAGCTTCGTTGCTACTGGTGTATTTGCGCTCTTGCAAGGTATTGATAACCGGCGAGTACAAATTTTGATACCGCGCCCAATGAAAATCATACAATTTGGCATATTCTTGGGCAGTAGCGGCTTCGCCGTGATTGCGATACCATTTGTACAAGGCTTGATAAGTAGCGCACAAGTTTTCTAGGGTTTTGGCATCGTAGTAGCGATAATAGGCACTTTCGTTCAAATCCAAAGCACGATGCAAAGTATTGTTGGCATCGGTGGGTCGTTTGGCATTGAGGTAGGCATTGCCAAGCGTGAGCTGGCTACGGGCTTCTCCGACTAAGTCATTGAGTTTGCGCGAAAGATTGAGGGCTTTGGCTGAATAGCGAGCGGCTTCTTGAGGACTGCTTTCGCTTAATTGCGTGGAAAGCTCATTCAAAATACCGATTTTCTCTACATTGTCAGGTGTAGCGAGCAAGGCTGATTTGAGGGTATTAATTTTTACCTCGTCACGGACTTGCGCCGCAACGTGGAATTGAACTAATCCGACTAAGAGCAATATATAAATGAACCTTTGCATTGTGTTTGACTGATTACTACCCCATTGATAGCAAAAAAACTTTTAAAATTAATAATAATTTACCAAAATCAAGGATTATCAGGCAGTATAACAATTGATATTTTTATTTTGATAAGCAATCATAAAAAATATAAAAGCCTGATTATCAAGTATTTAATCAAAAATTTCTCAAGATTTGAGATTTATCCAAAATTTATAAAATTGATAAATTTGATGTCAAAAATTGCGAAATAGGGGTCATTTTAATCAATAATACACATTTTTTCTAATGTTATTATAGCAAGTTTTTAGCCAATTTTGTTCAAAAGCCCAAAAAAATATCAAGAATTTGTAAAATAAAAGTAATTTGATAGCTTTTTAGACGAGG
This sequence comes from Microscillaceae bacterium, assembly GCA_025455045.1. Classification (GTDB taxonomy): domain Bacteria; phylum Bacteroidota; class Bacteroidia; order Cytophagales; family Microscillaceae; genus JALONJ01. Next base: position 24,013 of record JALONJ010000077.1, read on the forward strand.
GAAACGCCAGACGGTAGTCCCTAGATGATAATTAATTGCGGGCGGTAGAGGGTTTGAGGTTCTTGAAAAATCACAACTAATTGATTATCAATTACTTATAAAAAAAATCTTGAATACCAATATTTTGAAGTATTCATAACAATAATTTGGACGGTTTCTAGTCTCGAATTTTCATCAAATGTCGGATAATTCGCCCGAGGCGGACACGGTCGGGCAGGGGTGCATTTCAAATTTACGCATTTCTTTTGCCTCACTCTGCCCAAAGCCTCCCCCAGCCCCCTCCGAAGGCGTGGGAGAAATACAAGGATAGGGTGATAGGTAGTAAATTTGAAATGTATCCGTCTGACAGTTATATAAAAAATTTTAAACAAAATAAGAAACTAAATTCGGAAATTGTTTGACAAAACAGAAAAAATGTTGCCTCATATTTCAATGATTTGTGGAGTTTCTAGTTCCGAGTTTCTAGTTTCTAGTTTCTAGTTCCGAGTTTTTGAGTTCTTTTCTTGTCAGAGATAGATTTTCGCTAAATGCTTGAAAATCAAGCAATTAACCAAAGGTGCAAAATTTATAACTACCTGATTATCAATGAATTATGTTTTTTTAAATAATTTTTCATAACTACCTGATTATCAATGAATTATGTTTTTTTAAATAATTTTATATAACTACCTGATTATCAATGAGTTATGTTTTTTAAATGATTTTTCATAACTACCTGATTATCAATGAGTTATGTTTTTTAAATAATTTTTCATAACTACCTGATTATCAATGAGTTATGTTTTTTTAAATAATTTTTCATAACTACCTGATTATCAATGAGTTATGTTTTTTAAATGATTTGGTTCTTTGCCCATTTCAAGGAAATTCTAACTTTATTCTAAGCCTCAGCTCATTTACACGCGCAGGCTGGAAGCCCGCGTTACAATTTTCCTGAAAAGTGCTAAAGATTCAATAATTTTATATAAATACCTGATTATCAATAGTTTAGTAAATAAATCAAAGCTCGAGACCAAAAACTATCCAAATTATTGTCCAACTGAGTTGTGAAAAAAACCTTTCAAAATATGCGCTTCATTTAGATTGAACTCATTAGCACAAATAATTGTAGAATATTTACCTTTGCCACGAAATTAATTGAAAAAATGGAAAAAAACGCTAAAATATACATCGCCGGGCATCGTGGAATGGTCGGCTCGGCAATTTTGAAAAAATTGGAACAAGAGGGATTTAACAACTTTGTTTTACGGACTTCCAATGAGTTGGATTTGCGTAGCCAAACCGCAGTCGCCCATTTTTTTGCCACTCAAAAACCCGATTATGTGTTTCTTGCCGCCGCCAAAGTGGGTGGTATTTTGGCAAACAACCAATATCGCGCCGAGTTTTTGTATGACAATTTGATGATTCAAAACAATGTAATTCACCACGCTTATCTGGCAGGGGTAAAAAAATTGATGTTTTTGGGTTCGTCTTGTATTTATCCCAAACTTGCCCCCCAACCTTTGCAAGAGGCGACTTTATTGAGCGGCTATCTTGAGCCGACCAATGAGCCTTATGCCATTGCCAAAATAGCCGGTATCAAAATGTGCGAAGCCTACCGCAGTCAATACGGTTGTCGATTTATTTCGGTAATGCCTACCAATTTGTATGGCGAAAATGATAATTATGACCTCGAGAAATCACACGTATTACCGGCGTTGCTTCGCAAATTTGTAGAAGCCAAACAAGCCGATAGCCCTTCGGTGGTGGTGTGGGGAACGGGTAGCCCACTACGCGAGTTTTTGCATACCCAAGATTTGGCAGATGCTTGTTATTTTTTGATGCAAAATTATGATGAGCCTGAGTTTGTCAATATTGGGTACGGCGAGGATATTAGCATCCGTGATTTGGCGCATTTGATTAAGGACTTGGTGGGCTATAGGGGTGAGATAATATTTGACCCCGAAAAACCCGACGGCACTCCTCGCAAGCTAATGGATAGTCGCAAGTTGCGGACAATGGGCTGGCAACCCAAAATTGATTTGCGCACGGGTATCAAGCAAATTTTGCAAAGCAAATTTGGGTTGGACTAGGGATTGAGGTAATTGCCATACCTAACGCGAGTATTTTTACAACTAAGGAATGATTATAAAATCAATGGTTGGGGTAGTTTCGGGTTTCTGGTTTCGAGTTATTTAGCGTGAATATTTTGAGATGTATTGAAAAAGTGCAAAAAATAAAATCTTTAAAAATAACTTAAACCCCTCTCTTCGGGACAAGAAAAAAATAATGCGTACAATATTTTTTTGGTAATATATTGACGTGTCCGCCTCTGGTGGATTTTCAGGTAATTACAAAATTATTCATTTTACATTATTCACTATTCATTCCCTCATTCGTCATCTTGAAAGGAACTTTGTTGAATTGTTATTTCTTAGAATTGTTCTATACGTAATTCAAAATTCTCCAAAGGCAGACACGGTCAATAAATTCCTCGTGTATTCCTCCCTCTCCTTTGGCTAATCTCCCTACGGAAAAAAAGGCGGAATTTTGATAACTAATTGATAGTCAGTTAGTTATATTTAAAAAATGGAGTACTCTGACAAATAAGTGTTTTTCATTAAAAATAAAATTGTATAATTTTTATATTTTTAGAAAATAAATAATTGTCTGTACCGCAGGTCTGACAATTACTTATTTTCTAAAAATGCTTTTAACTAATTGATAATAAACATTTTATAAAAATTAAGTAGCTTTTATTTCTAAAATAAATCTTTTAAATTTATAAATAAAATTTGTATTTTTTTAATAATATTTCAAAATATTCACGTTAAAATAATGCAATTTTGTTTTTGAAATAATTGATAAATCTACTGAGAATAATAAACTTTTGTAATATAACTATCTCATTATCAAGTATTTATCAAAATATTCACTTTAATTAGCAATAAATTAAACCACCACTACATATTCATTGCGCGCTTCCAAAAGCTCTACCGATTGCAAAATAGTCGCGGCATCTAAAGCGTGTACTTCTTGCCCTTTGCCGATTTTTTGCAACAGCATAATGGTCAATTCCCCGCCCAAATGCTCTCTAAACTCCTCTAAGCCCAATAATAAGGCATATTTTTCAGCTTTTTTATACCGCAATGCCGGATGATACAAAGCAAAGCCCAAATTTTGCATCAAAGTCAATATTTGCTCCCATTCGTCTTGGCTAATCATTCCTTGCAAATACGAATAGCTTACATCTAAAGCCATTCCTATGGCTACGGCTTCACCGTGTCGAAGCGCAAAATCGGTCAAATACTCGAGTTTATGCGCTGCCCAATGCCCAAAATCTAAGGGGCGCGAAGAACCCAACTCAAAGGGGTCACCCGAGGCAATGTGGGCAAGGTGCATTTCGGCACAGCGATATATCAGAGTATGCATCGCTTCCGCATCGCGTTGATTGAGCAAATGACAATCTTGCTGAATTTGGCGAAAAAATGCTTCATCTTTTATCAAAGCTACTTTGATGGCTTCGGCAATCCCCGACCGCCAGTCGCGCTCCGACAAAGTAGGCAAAAAATCAAAATCATTGATAACCGCAAGCGGAGGTTTGAAACTGCCTAAAAAATTTTTTTTCCCCCGATAATTAATACCATTTTTGACTCCCACTCCTGAGTCGTTTTGCGCCAATACCGTAGTCGGGATACGAATGTGTCGCACGCCTCGATGCGCAATGGCGGCGGCATAACCTACCATATCCAGCACTGCCCCACCGCCAATGGCTATGAGGTAAGAATGGCGGCAAATTCCGTATTTTTCAACGGCTTGCAATATATCATCTACCCATTGAGGATTATTTTTGACTTGTTCACCCCCCTCGATACACATAGGTTCGGCAGTCAGAAGCAAATCTTGAGGGTATTGTTGCACATAGAGTTGGATTTGCGCCACCAAATCGGGGTGATGAGTAGCCACGCCTTTATCAATTACAAAAAACAGTTTGCGGGCTGAATGATGCGAATATTGGGTCAAAACTTGATAAAACAAAGGATTATTCAAAGCAAATAAGCCTCGCGTAAAGTGGGTTTGATAACTAAATGCAACCGAAAAATCTTGGTTAATGGGTGTAAACATAGAATATTTTTTAAACAATATCTTCAATAACAGTTTGGGCAATGGCTTGGTTTCTTGTTTTTAATAAATTTGTAAGTAATTGATAATCAACCCAATCGACAAATATATTTCTTCAGTGGTTGGTCTTAGCCACCAAAAATCAGGGCTTTTGCCTAAAACTAAGAACCTGTAAATAATTGAAAATCAATTACTTACAAAATAGATTCTTTGGACTAAATTCAAGAAGCGTCTTCAATGCCAACTCCGCACAACGAGACCAACAACATTCTACAAATTTCTGCAATTTAGCACAAACGACCAAATACTTATAAGTATCTGATTATCAGTTACTTATATTAAAACAAAAAAAACAGCAGCTCGTACTACCGGTCTTTGGTAAGCATTTATATTTCAAGCCCGCTTATACGCGTGCTAGGCGCGTTGGGAAACGCGCAAGTAAAATCTGCTAGGTTTGGAAATCTAGCAGAGTGAGGGCGCGTTGGGAAACGCGCAAGTAAAGTCTGCTAGGTTTGGAAACCTAGCAGAGTGAGGTTTTTGTTAAAAAAATATAAACAATTGATAATCAATCATTTACCAAAACATTTTTCAAGTCATCAAAGTCCCACATTTATTCCCTATTTTTGACCCATAAGCCGAGCTGACTATATGAAAAATCTAATTTTGTACGAATTTGGCGATTATACTACCCTGCCCCTTGATTGGAATGAAATAGAGCGTTTGAAAACCTACTTGGTCGAGGTGTGGGAGAGTCGGGGAGGGGACTTTATAGCCAGCGAGTCGGCAGATACGGGCAATTATGAGCCATTTTTCAATTGGCGGGGTAGGGCTATTCAGGCACGCAATTTTGTGGGTTGCTTGACTTTTGAGGATTTGCGCATCGAGATTTATCCCAAACTGTTTGTCAATCAAAGGATTGGTTCCTCGACACTTATTCAACAGCATCTTTTGTTTTATTTGCAATATAGTCGCACTTGGCAACTTCCGTTTGCGTGGAGCGAGTGGGATACGAGTCCTGCCGATGGTTTTTTGGCGGTTTGGCTCGGAATTTGGCTTCAGTTTATTGAGCATACTTGCCAGTCGAACCCATTTTGGCAATATGAAACCCAAACCGAAACCGCGAGTGTTTTTCGAGGTCGGCTGGTGGTCAATGATTATCTCAAGCACGGGCTTAGTGCGGCGCATTGGCACGAATTGGCACTACAGACTGAGCCTTTTTTGTGGGACAATGAGTTGAATCAATTGATTAAGTTTGTGGTGAAAAAAATTAGCCAACTTGCGGATAATCAATGGATTAATCAAATAATTGAAAATATTTTACGCCATTTGCGGGCTGTAAGCGATAGGTATTTTGATTGTCAAACTTGCCAAACTATCCGAGTATCAACCTCAAAAACTGCTTATCAAAAAATAATTAATTTTTGTCAAATAGTTTTATTGAATGAGCAAATAAACGAACAAAATAATTCTTTTGCCAATTTCTCTTTTTTATTGCCGACCGACCGCATTTATGAAGAGTTTATCTTTGAGTTCATTGTTAAGTATTGTCCCGATTGGCAGGCACAAGCCCAAAGCTCGAGCTACTTGGCTAGGAGCGATAGGGGAGGAGACGCTATTTTTCAAATCCGTACCGATATTTATTTACCCAAGCAAAAGCTGATTTTGGATACCAAATACAAAATACGCCCTTTTCCGCGCACGGTGGGCAATAATTTTGGCGTGGAGAGCCGCGATATGTACCAAATGTTGAGCTATGGCATTGCGCGTGAGGCTGGCAAAGTCATTTTGCTTTATCCGGCATACTTTGGGCAAACCGATTTAGAAAGCAACGAATTTACAGTTGATGGGGGCTTGCTTGGAGCTAATCAATTGATAATCAAGGCTTTGGATATAGATATTACCCTACCCGAGACTACAGACTGGTACACAAAAATGATTGAAAAAATCAAACAACAATTGCTGAAAGCTATCATTTGATTGAAACGATTGGGAGCAGTTGAGCAAAAAATAAAAAGCTCCAAAACCCGCGAGTTTTGGAGCTTTTTATTTTGGAAAAAATACATTATGCTTTCACGTGTTGTAGTTTACCCTTTTTTTGGGCTTTTTTCACTACGGCTTCAAAACCGTTTTTATTGATTGATCGGATAGCATTGGTCGATACTTTCAAAGTAACCCACTCGCCGGTGGCTTCCGAAAAAAATCTTTTCTTTTGTAAATTGGGGTAGAATTTACGTTTGGTTTTATTGTGAGCGTGCGAAACATTATTGCCAACACGAGTGCGCTTTCCGGTGATTTGACAAACTCTAGCCATTTCTTTTTATATTAAACTATTAAAAACAATTACACTTTGGAATTTGGGAGTGCAAAGTTAGCAAAAAATCCTTAAACCTAAAGTTTTCGGGCGATTTATTTAAGTATTTTCTAATTAAAAAAGATTTTTTTATATAATTGATTGATTATCAAGCGGTTATTGTTTTGTACTTGCTAGGCATTTAGCCAAAAAAGCATTATTTTACCAAAAAATACTCCTGAATTAGCCTAATTTTAATTTCCAAACCACCCGTATAGCTTCAAAATGAATCAGACAAAAAGTTTGTTTATCCACAAAAATTATCAAATGCGCCTTGTGTATCTGCAAGAAGTATGGCGCGAACAAAATTGGCATTTCAAAATCTATTATTTGCCCCGGCAGTCTGCCGATAAATTAGATGACCAACTCATCAAAACCATCAAAGCCAAATGTCGCACGATTGTAACACACTACTCAACTCACGCCGATAGCTATGGGGTGGGCTATGTGATTTTCAATGAAGAAGCAACACATAGCTACCTCACCCTCAGTTGGTGGGCAAACGAGAGTCGGCTTTTTCAATTTGGGCTGATTGCCCAACTTAACCGACCTTATCGCTTTCGCAACTATAGTCTGCGGGGGCTTACGGCGGGTATTTGGGAAAATCTTGTGCATTATCATAAGGGGCGGGCTTGGGTAAAACATATCTTACAAAAACCCTTGACCTATAATTTTGAGGATTATTTGGCAGATATTTATACAAATGAAAATCAATAATTAATTTTTAAAATAAGGTTCTTCACCACTTTTCAGGAATTGCCGAAGGCAATTCCATTGAATTCTGAAAAGCTCTCGCTTTTCAGTGATTCTGAACATTACCAAGCAAAATGAA
>JALONJ010000493.1 GCA_025455045.1 Microscillaceae bacterium
TCATTTTGCTTGGTAATGTTCAGAATCACTGAAAAGCGAGAGCTTTTCAGAATTCAATGGAATTCCTAAAGGCAATTCCTGAAAAGTGGTGAAGATCCAGTCAAAATTCGTAATCAATTGATTTTCAATTAGTTATGATCTTTGAACGATTCTTCAGCACTTTTCAGGAAATTCTCGCTTTATACTAAGCCTAAACACATTTACGCGGGCAGGCTAGACAACCTGCGTTACAATCATCCTCAAAATGGGCAAAGAACCTGTTAAATTCTTAAGCTAAGAACCAATTAGTGAAGATAATTTTTCGGGCTTATCGACACTTTTAATGGCAGATTTTGAAAATTTGTGTGCATTCTACTTTGTAACTCATTGCCATAAATCTTAACTTTGCTGAATAATTTGCGCTAAACGATTGATTATCTATCTTAGCAAAACTTTATATAAAATCACTGATATGCGTACTTTTGTTATTAGTTTGGCGATTTTGCTGGTCGGTGGAGCTTGTACCGATTTAGACGACCGAGCCATTGACTCAAAACAAGTTACCCAAGCCATCAAAGACCGCAAGCCCCAACGTATTACCGAAAAACTTTTGCTTGACTGGGTAAGCCTCAAAGGGCAATTGATCGCTCGCATCGGGCAAAAAAACTTGTTTAGAGCCGTAAATCAAGCCCTATCAACGCAAAAAATAAAAACTCCGGCGGAGTTTTATAAACTTGAGAAAATAGCCGGATTGGATTCTTTGGCGCAGGTATATCGAGTAAAAATTCAAAAAATTGCCTTCGACAATGCCTCAGATATAGAACTGAGTAGCGAAGAAAAACAACTGCTCAAAACCTATGAAACCGGCGAGGGCGAAATCTCTACTCAAGTAAAAGCCTTGCCCAAAACCAACCAAATCTTGTTTGTTGAGCCAATTTTTTTTGACAATGCGCCGGTGGGTATGTGGAGTATTTTGTTTGACCGCGACCAAGCGCGCCGTTTATACGATTACAAAGACCTCAAGTTGGGGAGATAGCCTTGAGTACTATGGATTGGCTTAGTAGTAGAAATGATTTGATAACTCATTGATTTTCAAGTATTTATACGACTTTTTTTTAAAAACCATTCAATAAAACTCCATTATCATAGCCTCCAAAAGCGTATCATTTATGAATTTTTGCAATTTAGAATAAATACCGAAATAAAATATAACTAACTGATTATCAGATACTTACATATTTCACTTAAAGATGGAAAACCAGCAATTTTTGCTACTTATTTTCATAATTACCTGTTTATCAATTAGTTATAACTTTTAAGTACCTCGAGCATCTAAACCGAATTTTTAAGTTTTTTAAAATTGCTATAGCGCATAGTCTTTTGATTTTAAACAAAAATACAAAAATATTCTGCCAAAATTAGGTTCTACCCCTCAGTCCCTCAGTCCTTCAATCCTTCAGTCCTTTTGCATCTTTTTCTACTTTTTGGCGCAGTTCGGTTTTGAAAGCCTCGAGGCGGGTTTGCACTACCGAGTCAAATGCGCCGATAATTTGCGCCGCCAAAATCCCCGCATTTTGGGCGGCATTGAGCGCGACTGTAGCCGTAGGCACACCATTGGGCATTTGCAAAATCGATAAAATAGAATCCCAGCCATCTATGGAGTTGCTCGATTTTACCGGCACTCCTATCACCGGCAGAGTAGTGAGCGAAGCCGTCATACCGGGCAAGTGTGCCGCACCACCTGCCCCAGCAATGATTACCTTCAAACCCCGCGCGTAGGCGGTTTGGGCATATTCTACCATTTTGAGCGGGGTGCGATGTGCCGATACAATATCAATTTCGTAAGGAATTTGCATTTTTGCCAAAAAATCTGCCGCCGCTTGCATCACCGGCAAGTCGGATTTGCTTCCCATTATGATTCCTACCATTGGATTATTGAGTTTTTTTGAAAATTCAAAACTACAATCGATTTGGCAAATTTGGGGAATGGAGGCAAAATAATTAATGCTTGAAAAATATTTACTTACTCAAATAATAACTCCAGCAGTTTCCAGTTTTGGAGTCCGAAGTTATTTATTAGACTTACTACCCATTGATAATCAGATATTTACAAAATTTATATAAAAATACATTAGGTTACAAGAAGGTGCATTTCAAATTTACTACCTATCACCCTTTCCTTCGGAGAGGGCAGGGTGAGGCAAAAGAAATGCGTAATTTTGAAATACACCCGGTCATAAACTAAAACTTCAAAATAGTTTGTTCAATAATTTCACAACACTCATTCATCTGTTCTTCGGTCATTACCAAAGGCGGAGCCAAACGGATAATGTTGCCGTGAGTAGGTTTGGCAAGCAAGCCGTTTTCTTTGAGTGCAAGGCAAATATTCCAAGCGGTTTCGCCTTCTTCCATATCATTGATCACGAGGGCGTTCAACAGCCCGCGCCCGCGCACGAGTTGAATCATCTCGGTTTTTTCGCGGAATTTTTCCATTCTGGCGCGGAAAATATTGCCCAATCGGAAGGCATTTTCTGCCAACTGTTCATCTTTCAAGACCGCCAAAGCCTCCATGGCTACGGCACAGGCAAGCGGATTGCCGCCATACGTCGAACCGTGTTGCCCGGGTTTGATGGTGAGCATGATCTCGTCATTTGCCAACACCGCCGATACCGGCAACACCCCACCCGAAAGGGCTTTGCCCAAAACGAGAATATCGGGTTTGATGCCGTCATATTCGGTACACAGCATTTTGCCGGTACGCGCCAAGCCGGTTTGTACTTCATCGGCAATCAATAGTACATTTTTTGCTTTGCAAAGTGCGTGGGCTTGCCGCAAATAGCCTTCTTGGGGTACTACTACGCCGGCTTCGCCCTGAATCGGCTCTACCATAAAGCCCGCTACGTTGGGGTCTTCTAGTGCCTCTGCCAAAGCCGCCAAATCATTGTAAGGAATGACTTGATAACCGGGCATATACGGTCCAAAATCTTTGCTGGCATTGGGGTCGGTAGAAGATGAAATTGCCGCCAAAGTCCTGCCCCAAAAGTTGTTAGCCGCAAAAATAATCTTTGCCTGATTGTGCGGAATCCCTTTGACCGTATAAGCCCACTTGCGGCAGAGCTTGAGGGCTGTTTCGCCGCCTTCAACGCCGGTGTTCATTGGCAATACACGGTCATAACCAAAATATTCGGTGATGTATTTTTCGTATTCGCCTAGCTTGTCATTATAAAAAGCCCGCGAAGTAAGGGTTAGTTTTTGCGATTGTTCAATCAAAGCATTGATGATGCGCGGATGGCAATGCCCTTGATTGACCGCACTATACGCCGACAAAAAATCGTAGTAGCGTTTCCCTTCAACATCCCATACATACACGCCTTGCCCTTTGGACAATACCACCGGCAAAGGATGATAATTGTGCGCGCCGTATTTTTCTTCTAATTCAATCGCTTCTTGGGTGGGGGTAAGTGTACTAACCATAATCCTAAATTTTTAAATTTTTGAATTTTCAAAAGTGAAATTTCGTAGCTCATTAAGAAATATTATAAAAATACAAGTAACTGATTATCAGTTAGTTATGATATTTGCCTGATTTTTCACCACTTTTCAGGAGTGAAAAGTTTTTTCTGAAATTTATCAATTTCAGTGGTTCTGAGCATTAATGAGCCAAGCGATAGCTTGGTGAAATTACCGAGCGAAGCTCTGAGAAATCTTAAATGCAGTCAGAAACGGCTACGGATTCCTGCCTTTGGTCGGAATGACAAACAAATACTATCTTCCTGCAAAGTGGTGAATGCTCACAAAAAATATAATCAATTGATTATCAAATACTTATGAAAAAGTACCGAAACTAGAAACTCGGAACCAGAAACTCGGAACCAGAAACTAGAAACCCAAAATTTCACAAACTTTGTCCAAAGATACCGATTCGCGTTCAATTCTTGAAATTTATAAATTATGGAATTGTTAAGCCTTAAGCAAGCTGAAAACCTAAATTTTTAAAAAATATATAATCAATGCAGTTTATTAGGCAAAAAAAATGATTTATTTTTAAATTTGATATATTCGTAATCATTTGATTATCAATATTTTATAGAAAATAAATTGCTTTCACCGATAAAAATTATGGGTTGGTTAAAACTTTTTTTAACCTTATTTCATCTGGATATTGTAAGACAAAAAACATTGGAAAATAAGGTTTTTTTTTAAAACCGGACTATTTAAAATCTAAAATCCGGTCTATCAAGTAGTCCTTAAAAAGCCCCCTACGCCCCCGGAGGGGGAAACTTTAACCCCCTCTTTCGGAGGGGGCAGGGGAAGGCACTCCATATAACGCGAAAAAACTTAAAAGTATGCCCAATGCTACTTTATTGATTGAAAAAGCCCAACTCGGCGATAAACGGGCGTTTGATGAATTGGTACACAAGGATTTATAACTTTGCTTATAAATACTTTAGTGATGAAGATTTAGCCACCGAAATCGCGCAACGGACTTTTATCGCCGTTTTTAAAAACTTGGGCAAATTGCAAAACCTTGACCGATTTAAGGCTTGGCTCTATCAAATTGCGAGTAATTGTTGCCACGAAGAACAACGCCGCCAAAAACGACAATGGACAATTTCGTGGTTTCGCTCGGCAAGCAACGCGGAAGATGAAACTTGGGAAATTCCGATTGAAGATGAAAGGACATTTGCCAATCCCGAAGCGCAATTTGAACAAGCCGAACTTGCCGAAATTTTGCAAAAAGCCCTGAGCAAATTGCCCGAAGAGCAAAGAATTGTGGTCATTATGAAAGAGTACGAAGGACTTAAGTTTATCGAGATTGCCGAAGCCTTACAAATCTCGGAAAACACCGCCAAATCAAGGCTTTATTATGGTTTGAAGGCTTTAAAAAAAATTTTGAATCAAGATTTAGTTTCTAGTTTTTAGTTCCGAGTTTCTAGTTCCGAGTTTTTTGTAATTATTTGATATACAACTATTTATGTAAATTCAAAATCTGTAATCGGTGATTAAAATTCCAAAATTTGAAAATCCAAAAATTTAAAAATTAGATATGAACCCGCAATTGGATAAAAATATATTGTTAGCCTACTTATATGACGAATTGGACGAAAAAAATCGCCAAGAAGTAGAAACTTATTTGGCAACCTACCCTACCGCCCAAGCTGAGTTAGATGAGCTAAAAAAAACGCGCCAAATCTTAGGCAATTTGCCCGACAAGGCAGTAAAGATTCCCAAATTTGTTTTCGACGAGCCTGAAACCAAATTAAATGGCAAAACTTATGCTTTAAAGTCCTCAAAATCAGGGGTTTACGCAATGTTTGGACGAAGTTTTACGACTATTGCCGCGAGCTTGGGTTTGGTGTTTTTGCTGGCTTATTTGAGTCAATTGAATATTAGTTATAATGAAAATGAATTAAAAATCAGTTTTGGCAGTCCCAAAATTGAACCCAAAATAAATCTAATCGAAGCAAAGAAAGTAGATAATTTAGCCGATAAATTAAATAAAGAAGCAGTTAATCAATTGATTATCAGTTATTTACAAAAAAATAAAGATAGTTTGAATCTACAAATTTCGCAATTGGAAAGTCGCTTGGCGAGCCAAAATAAAGGCAAAATGGGCAATGAATTGGATAATAAAACAATTAATCTTTTGCTGGAGCAAATTCGCCAAGAAAACTTAAAAACAATGCTCAAAATCACCGAATTGTCGGCGCAACAACAGCAAGAAAATGTGGAAAAGATGTTCTCAAGTTTTGCCCGCTACTACGAAACCCAACGCCACGAAGATTTGCAATTTATTGGCACAACCATCAACAATTTGCAAGAAAACCAACAAAGCACCCTCAAACGCCAAGTAATGACCGACCAAATATTGGCAAAATTGATTAGTAATAAGTGATAATTGTACGCTAAATTGGTTTTATGTTGAAAATAAGCCAATAAATCAAAAAAGAATCTTCGCTACTTTTCAGAAATTTCCTTCGGCAATTCTATTGAATTCTGAAAAGCTCTCGCTTTTCAGTGATTCTGAACATTACCAAGCAAAATGAATATTTTGCGAAGGTAGCGAGCGAAGCTCTGA
>JALONJ010000078.1 GCA_025455045.1 Microscillaceae bacterium
ACATTCGTACTGTCCTTGTGACATTTTCCCCCTCCATTTTTGTTGCTTTCTAACACAAAAATAGGGGGAATTTTTTTATTTATTTGAACAGCCTATCTTTGACTTTTGATAAATGGAATGTACCACAGCCTGTCTAGGCTGTGGTAGGCACAGCCTAAACAGGCTGTGGTACAATATTATTAATAATTGATAATCAATCAGTTACAAAATACAAACAAAGAGTTGTCATTAGGAATTAGAAATTATATAAATATTTGACTTTCAATATGTTACATTTTTGCAAAGGCAGGTTTATTTTGCATTGATTCCTTAGTCCAAGTAATTATGCTCACCTTAGCAGTGGGTTTTGCTAATATGCTGATAATGAATTGATTATGAGAATATTCCTAAACTAATTTGCCCAAATACTTAAATTTCAAACTATGAATCAAATAGTAAGTCAAGAAATCGAGAAACTATTTAAAAAAGTATGTCAATACAACTGGGACAATGGGTTTCAATGGCTTTATGAAGTGGTGCAAAATGATTATTGTGATAGAGGCACTACTTTGATGATTTATTGGCTATCAAGACCTGAGTGGTTTTGTCAGTATGCTCTTGCCAAAGATGTTAAACCTTGGGATGAGGACAACTACCAGTTTGTACGCTTTGTTGAGAAAATTTACCCATCTATTAAATTGAATCACATCATTTACGACCCTCTAGAAGATGGGCAAATCGGGCTTTATACTGAAGATTTTGTGGTCAAAGCCCCCCTGCCGGCCCTGATGTATCAGAAAACAGAAGGAGTAATTTACTTCAAAGATATAAGTTGATACATTTGAAAGACTTTGACTTCATCAATTCAATCAAGCTAAGGTTGTATTTATATCATATAAAACATTGATTATCAATTATTTATGAAAAAAATTGCACCGCTTTGATAATCTTAAAAGTATTGAAGTAAAAATTCCAAAAATGAAATAAATGATGTTTTCATTGCCTATTTCCCTTGAGCCTTGGCGAGAAAAATTTGCCCTAAGCTTACGTCCGTACCTGAGTCTTTCAGGCGAGGTTAAATTAGATTTGAATTTGAACAATAGTAAATTTGGAGGCTATCCTTATTTACCCAAAAACACCGAAATTCCCAAAGATACCCAAGACAACCCAATGACTTTGCTGGCGCAAATCAATTGGCAACAAACTCCGGCCTTGCCTGATTTTCCGACCAAGGGCATTACACAGTTTTTTATTGCGCAAAGCGAAGACTTTTTGTATGGGATTGATTTTAAGAAACCTACCTTACAAAAAAACTGGCGAATTGTGCATTATCCTGAAATTGAGGAAGATATAGAAAACCTAATTACTGATTTTTCTTTTCTACCCAATGATCGAGATTTGTATGAACGCACGCCTTTTCAGTTTCAAAATAGTATAGCTAAAAATGCGCGTGGTATGGCTATTCAAATTGAATTTGAGTTGAAATATAGTCCGGTTTTGAGTCGAGATTATGAATTTGCTTGGCATATCAACGCCGGTAAGGAATTTTTTTGGTCTAAATTATTTGACAACAACTCCGAAAAAGGCTATCAAATTTTGAAAGAATACGACCGGCTTTATCCACCTTTTGGGCATAAAATTGGCGGATACGCCGGATTTACCCAAGATGATTGGCGTACTTATACCAAAAATGCCGATTTAGCCAAGATTCCCAAAAAAAATCCTTGGTTATTGCTTCTACAAATCCAATCCGATTCGCTTTTTCAGTGGGGCGATTGTGGAATAGCTAATTTTTTCATTCGCAAACAAGATTTGCTGGCTTTGAATTTCGCCAAAGTTAGGTATCATTGGGATTGTGTGTAAATCGATTTAATCATAAAAAAAACGACTTTCCAAGAAATTTTGAACGCAAATTGAGCAAATTGTCAAGATGATTAGGATAAAATCCGCTTAATCTTAAAAATCATAAAAATCTGCGTTCTAATCAACGATTGATTAATCCTATTTTAAAAACAGCTCCTTAGCTTAACGGCATTGCCCCGCAGGGGGGCGCATTTGGAAACGCGCATTAAGCTCGGCTAGGTTGGGAAAACTGGCAGATGAGGGAAGGAATTAATGAAAAAAATCATAACTATTTGATTATCAATGAATTATGAAATTGATTTAAAAATTCGCAAATTTGCAAATTCACAAATTTGAAAATTAGCCTATGCTGGAACAAATCCTGCAAAAATACTGGGGGTATTCAGTATTTCGCCCCTTGCAAAAAGAAATCATTGAGTCGGTTTTGGCGGGCAATGATACTTTGGCTTTGTTGCCCACCGGCGGGGGCAAGTCGATTTGTTTTCAAATACCGGCATTGGCTTTGGAAGGAATGTGTTTGGTCATTTCGCCTTTGATTGCCCTAATGAAAGACCAAGTAGAACAATTGCAAAAACGTGATATAGCCGCCGAAGCCATTTATTCGGGTATGGAGTGGCGAATGATTGATAAGGTATTGGACGAAGCAGTAAATAGTAAACTCAAGTTCTTGTATATTTCGCCCGAACGCCTCAAGACTGCTATGTTTGTCGAGCGAGCTAAACGTATGAAAATCAGCCTTTTGGCGGTTGATGAAGCACATTGTATTTCGCAGTGGGGCTATGATTTTCGCCCTTTGTATTTGGATATTGCCGAGTTTAGGCATACCATACCCCAAGTGCCGGTGATTGCACTGACCGCTACTGCCACCGAAATTGTCAAGCGCGATATTCAAGAAAAACTCCAATTCAACAACCCGAACAACGTTTTTCAAAAAAGTTTTGCCCGCGAAAATTTGAGCTACTCCACTTTCAAAGTAGAAGACAAAGAGCGCAAAATGCTTGATATTTTACAAAAAGTAGCCGGTACTGCCGTCGTGTATGTGCGCAATCGGCGCAAAACTCAAGAAATAGCCGAATTTTTGCAAAAAAACGGCATTTCAGCCGATTATTACCACGCCGGTCTTAGCAATCAATGGCGAAGCAATAAGCAAGACAACTGGTTACAAAATCGCACGCGCGTGATGGTTGCCACCAATGCCTTTGGAATGGGTATAGACAAGCCGGAGGTGCGGGTGGTCATTCATTGGGATTTACCCGATTCGTTGGAGGCGTATTACCAAGAAGCCGGACGCGCCGGACGCGATGAAAAAAAAGCCTACGCAGTAGCCTTATATCACGCTCAAGATTTGGAAGACCTCAACACCCGCACCCTACTCAATTATCCTGAAGCTGATTTTGTCAAAACTATTTATCAAGCCCTTGCCAATTATTTTCATTTGCCGACTGGGGCAGGCGAGTATAGCAGTTATGATTTTGATTTGGCGGAGTTTCAACGCACTTTCAATTTTACGGGTACACAAGCATTTTATGCCCTCAAATTGCTCGAGAGTGAGGGTTTGATAGAGTTCAATGAGTCATTTCACAATCCGGCACAAGTGATGTTTACGCTGGGTGGCAGGGGGTTGTATGAATTTCAGATGAAGCACCCCAAAGCCGAGCCGATTATTCGGGTTTTGCAGCGTATTTATGGCGAGGGTATTCAAAATCATTTGGTCAATATTTCGGAACGGAGTATTGCGCATTATTTGCAAGTATCTGATAGTGAGATAGTTAAACAACTGAATCGTTTGCAAGATTATGAAGTAGTAGTGTACAGCCCTGTCAAAGAAAAAGCGCAAATCACTTTCCTTAGCCCACGTTATGAAGTAGCCAACTTGCCCCTCGACCTAGCCAAAATCGAACAACGCAAGCAACGCGATTTAGCCAAAATCAAAGCCGTAAAGCACTATGTAGAACATCCACATCGTTGTCGCACTCAACTTTTGCTGGAGTATTTTGGCGAAATCAGCGATTATACTTGTGGAGTTTGTGATAATTGTCTCAAAAAGAAAAAAGCCGCCCAAACCCCTGAAGCGGAAGTCGGCTCGCATACCGAAAAAATTAGCCAAATCTTGACTGCCGGAGCTTTGGCTCCGCGTATTTTGGTACAAAAACTTCAACCATTGCCCGAAAAAGAAGCCTTGCAAATCATTCGGCAGATGCTCGATATTGGTTTGTTGCAATATTTGGAAGATGGGCGGTTGAGTTTGAGCTAGTACTTGCTCGATACGAAATTTTCACAAAAAAACATCATCGTTTACCTAGCGTGTAAGCGATAGAAGTGGTGAAAAAACCAATTTCGTGCAAATTACGCTCTAGGCGCGGAAATAAGGCTTGCGGAAACGAATAATTGTAGGTAAAATTGAGTTTGAATCGCTTGATTTTGAACTGAATCGGAATCGCCAAATTAATATTCATCAAACCAAACTTGTCGGTATCGAGGCGCACTCCGTTTTGCGAAATTCGCCGTTGAAAACGCGCCGGCAAACGGCTCAAAGTAATGTTGTCAGTTCCCCAAAATAAGCTTACATTGGGCGAAAAACTGATTTTATCAAAAATCCAAACGTCATATATTGGAATATATCCCCCCAGATTAGCCGAAAGGCGGTGCGCATTTTCGCCACCCGTCAAAAAACCATAATCTACCCCCACATTGACCGGTCCGAAGTCATAACTACTGCCGATTGCCAAATTGTGTTGCAAAGGATTGGCAGGCTGATTCTCGATATTGGTAAATAACAAATAATCGTAACTAAGATTGACGAGCCAATTTTTTAAAATTTCATTGGCATAACCCACACTCAAATCGGTCAAATTGTAACGCGGTGGGGAATCGCTGTACCAATAGGCACTCACTCCGCCAAAAAAACCGGATTTGTGATAATAAGTAGCCCCTCCGTTGAGGCTAAACTGGTCGGTATTGAAATCGCGCCCCGCAAAGACCACCCGATTGGCAAAACCTATATTTAATACCATTTCCGAGTATATTTTCTCGTCCGATGCTTCGGTATTGGGCAACGAATCACTCACTGTTGCGGAACTTTGGGGCTTGGCGACAAACCAATAACTGCTCACAATGAAAATCATTAAAAAAGTTAACCCTGTTTTCATTCAATTTATTAGACTTGTTTGATATTGGGGCTTAGACTATTTTCGGCAGGCTTGGTTTAATCACAAGTTTATTTATATGGATTTAATTTTTGGGGCACTTCATTATGACAATATTTTGTGGACATTTCATAACCCATTGATTATCAGATACTTACAATATTTATAATTCAAGGCTGTTTAATTAATTGCTTGATTTTCAATTACTTAGCCCCCAACCAGAAACTTAACGAACTATTGTAATGATTGTAAAAAACCAAAATCTGTGGTTAATTTGGACTTGAAAATCTAAAAATTAATGCAAAAAAAATCGGATAGTTTATTTCAGTTGGCGGTGATTGTGAGTGCTTTGGGCTTTTTTGTCGATGTATATGATTTGCTTTTGTTTGGCATCATTCGCAAACCGAGCCTCAGCGACTTGGGCTTAAGTGCTGAAGAAGTCTTGACTCAAGGCGAATTGATTATCAGTGTCCAAATGTTGGGTTTATTGGTTGGGGGCATTGTGTGGGGTATTTTGGGCGACAAACAAGGCAGATTGCGGGTGTTGTTTGCCTCGATTTTGATTTATTCGCTTGCCAATATTCTCAATGGTTTGGTTACGAATATTCCCCAATACATTGCTTTGCGATTTATAGCGGGCGTAGGCTTGGCAGGCGAGTTGGGGGCAGGTATTACGCTCACGAGCGAGTTGCTCTCCAAAGAGAAGCGGGGCATTGCGGCGGCTTTGATAGCATCGTTTGGAATTTTGGGGGCAGTTACGGCTTTTTTGATGAGCAAATTGGTAGATTGGCGAATGTGCTACTTCATTGGTGGGGGCTTGGGTTTGGGTTTGTTGTTGTTGCGGGTGTCGGTGTACGAAAGCGGGCTTTATACCCAAATGGCACAAACTGAAGTGCAAAAAGGTAATTTTTGGTTATTTTTTAATAATTGGAATAGATTTTCGCGCTATATGAAGTGTATTCTGATTGGTTTACCGGCTTGGTATATTATTGGCGTGCTGGTTACTTTTTCAGACCAATTTGGCAAAGAATTTGGCATTGCCGACATTGACCCCGGGCAGGCGATTATGTATCAATACTTGGCAATCGCTTTTGGCGATTTGAGCGTGGGTTTACTGAGTCAAAGGCTTAGAAGCCGCAAAAAAGCTTTGTTTGTATTTTATGGTATATCGATATTTTTTATTTGTATGTATTTTTTGCAAAGTGGAGGCAATGCCACGACTTTTTATTTGATTTGTGCGGGTTTGGGTTACGGAACGGGTTTTTCGGTGGTGTATATCACGATGAGTGCCGAGCAGTTTGGCACCAATTTGCGGGCTTCGGCGGCTATCAGTGTTCCCAATATGGTCAGAGGGGCTTTGCCTTTGATTATTATTTTGTTTAAATGGTTGCGCGAATTACTTGGAAGCTATGTAGTAGGTGGCTGGGTAACCGGAATGATATTGTTTGCCGTTGCAATTGCGGCGGCGTGGTCAATCGAGGAGACATTTGGCAAGGATTTGGATTTTGTTGAAAAGTAATTTATGATTCAATCGTTCATTTGGGGATTGAGTCCAAACCCTAAGGGTTTTCAAAACCCTTAGGGTTTAAATGATCTTGAAAAATTACTATGAATTAACGAAATTAACGATAGAGCCTAATTTTTTATATAACTAATTGATAATCAATTACTTATATATTTTTACTTCTTTATCCATTTTCAGTAAATGCTAGTTTTATACTAAGCCTAAACTCACACTGCACGCAGGCTAAACAGCCTGCGTTACAATTTTCCTGAAAAAGTGTGAACAACTTATTTTTCTTTTTTGGAGCAATATCTAATCAAAATCAAATCTTGAAAATGAAAAAACATATTCCTAATCTTATCACTTGTGGCAATCTTTTGTGCGGTTGTTTGGGTATTGCGGCAATCTCAGAACATAACTTAATGAACGCGACTTATTATATTTTTCTGGGAATAGCTCTCGATTTTTTAGATGGTTTGGCGGCGCGGTTGCTCAAAGCCTACTCCGAAATCGGCAAGCAATTGGACTCCTTGGCTGATATGGTTACATTTGGTGTGTTGCCGAGTTTTGTGCTGTATGAATTGATGAGTCAAAGTTTTTTGGTCAAATTTCGCTATTTTGTGAGCGACAACCAGCCTTTTTGGGCAAGTGTAATCGGTATTTTGCCCTATTTGGCTTTTTTGATAGCGGTTTTTTCGGCTCTACGCCTCGCCAAATTCAACCTAGATACTCGCCAAATTGAAAGTTTTGTGGGCTTGCCCACCCCCGCGAGCGCGTTGGTGATTGCCAGTTTGCCTTTGATAATTTTGCAATATCCTGATTATCAGGAGATTATGAAAGATTGGTTTTTCTTAGCCTTTTTAACGGCTTTGTTGTCGGGGTTGATGGTAGCCGAAATACCTTTATTTTCCTTAAAATTCAAAAACTTGGCTTGGCGCGGCAATGAAATAAGATTGATTTTTTTGGGAATTTGTATTTTTTTAATCTTAGCCTTGCAATGGCTGGCTCTGCCTTTGGCGATTTTTTTGTACGTGGGAATGGCAATGATTGATAAGCCTAAATAACTGATTGTCAATTGATTGTGAGGTTTGGTAGAGGCTCCTAACAACAAATGATTTTTAAGATTGGGCAGATTTTTTATCCTCATCATCATCACAATCTGCTCAATCAGCGTTCAAAATTAGCTTGAATATATACAAATCCCTGATAATCAATGAGTTAATTATTTTTAGTATGTATCACTTAATTTCATATAGAAGGTAAAATTATGTTGTTTTCCACAATGGAGTTAGGGCAAGCATATTTCTATACCGACACTATTTTGAATTGGCAGAAATTACTTATGTAGGATAAAAACGAACCAAATTTTGAAGTAGAAGAAAAAAAAGAAAGAAAACATCAATTTTGGCAAAGGAATAGTCTGTCCATATTGTTATATACTCCGGCGGTTTTTGAGCAAAAATTGCCATACATTCATCGTAATCCGACTGCCAAAAAATGGTCTTTGGTGGAGGATTATATAGATTACCCCTATTCATCGGCTCGATTTTATGAGTTAGGAGTGGATGAGTTTGGGTTTTTGCGTGATTATCGAGAGCGAATATAGTTACCGACCGCGTCTTTGCCTGTGGGGACACAGGCAAGGGCGCGGGAGTTGCCTGTGGGGGCACAGGCAACGGCGTAGTTGCCTGTGGGGGCACAGGCAACGGCGTAGACACAAACAACGGCGCAAAAAGAAGATTTTTTAAAAAATATAAACAACTAAAAATTGCTTTTGAAACCCAAAATATATCCGAAAAAGCCTATCAACGCCACATTTTACCCCTCTTTGCCTTTGTACAAAAAGCCCAAACTCAAAAATTGCGTAAAAAAATCTTGCAAAACCCAATTATCTGATTAATTTCGCAACTAGGGCTATGGTTTAAAAAAACCTCCAATCGGGTCAATCGGGGCGGTAGCTATTTCAATAATGCGGAGAATTGTCGGGTGGCGAATCGGAACAATAATCACGCGGAGAATCGCCACCATAACCTCGGGTTTCGCTTAGGGTTTTCTTTGCAGCTCAAAAGCCGGTCCGGATAGACCTACCGATGAACCAACCAAGTCCTGAGCTTATAAACTCAAAAAAAGAGGCTATTTTCTTAGCCCAATTTAAGGTTTGGTATCAGTAAATAAAGTTGAAAGTCCCAAACCTTTTTTGTTACCAATTAACAGCCTAACAGGCTGTTTTACAATAAATTACAGCCTAAAGGCTGTGTTACAAAAATTATGCTTATCAAAACCACCCAAATTGAGAGTCAAATTTTTTATATCCAAGTGGGGGATGATGCCCGCTACCCTCTGCCGATGATACTCGTGGAAGGCGGTACTTTTGAGATGGGAGGTAAGAGTTGGCTTAACGACGCAGAACCCATCCATTCCGTCAAATTAGATGATTTTTATATCGGACAGTACCTAGTAACTCAAGACTTATGGCAAGCGGTGATGGGCGAAAATCCCAGTAATTATCAAAGTAAAACTCGTCCGGTTGAGCAGGTAAGTTGGGAAGATTGTCAGGTATTTATCCAAAAACTCAATCAATTGTCTATCAGTAACTTAGGCGGTCAGCCTATCAAGTATGGAGCATTTCGCCTACCTACGGAGGCCGAGTGGGAATACGCCGCCCGCGGGGGCAAGCATTGGCAAGACCAAAAAGAGTACGCCGGAAGCGATGACTTGGCAAGCGTAGCTTGGTATTACGAGAATAGCTTTGGGCAAACAATGCCGGTGGGCTTAAAAATGCCGAACCAACTGGGTATCTATGATCTGAGTGGCAATGCCTGGGAGTGGTGTGCAGACCATTATGATAAGAATTTTTATCAACAATGTGCCGAGCAAGGGGTTGTTCACAACCCGCTTTGCCGAGCTGAAACTACCTCCAATCGGGTCAATCGGGGCGGTGGCTATTTCCATTTTGTGGAGGATTGTCGGGTGGCGTATCGGCGCACTTATCACGCGGAGGCTCGCTACTATAACCTCGGGTTTCGCTTAGGGTTTTCTTTGCCGTTCATCTAAGGGTATTCGAACCGGCTTTTGAGCAAAAAAGAAAAAAAAGAGAAAAAAATAAAAAAAAGAGGCGAAGCCTCGAGAAATTTTTGTAAAACAGCCTGACAGGCTGTTTAGTTTACAGGGCTTTAAAACGCAATCAAAAATGATTTTTCCGATAGCGAGGGCTTTGCAAAGCCCTCGCTATCGGAAAATTTAGGCTTTAAAAATATGATTACAAGCATACTATATCATCGAAATAAGGCACTTGAGCATCCCGCTTTAGCCAATATCTGGCAGGAGGCTCAAGCCGAGGCAGTAGAATCTATTGACCTCAGCCAAAATCAATTTAGGCAGTTTGATTTGCCGGCTTTTGCTTTGCCTTCGGTCAAAGTACTCGACCTCAGTCGCAATCAAAGCCCCATTGCTCATTTGCGCATTTCTGCTGCTATTTTTCCCAATTTAGAATATTTGTTTGTCTATGAGAGTCAAGTGCAAAGTATGGCGTTTGAAGGGGTTTTTGAGCATTTGCGAGAGGTAAATTTGGCTAAGAATGAAATCAAGCATATTCCCACTGATTTTTTGGACAAAATGCCCCATTTGGAGTGGTTGGTATTGCAAAATAATCCATTAAAAAATATTCGGCAATCGGTTATTGAGGTTGAGAATTGTCTGGATAGTTTGAAAGCCACCTTAGAAAGCTTTGCCAAAGGCACCGAAAAAAACCAAGAAATCAAACTAATATTGATGGGCAATAGCACGGTAGGCAAAACCACTCTGGCAAAACTTTTGGCAAACGAAGAAATTGAGGACAGCGAAGATACTACCCACGGCATATTGGTCAATAAAATTGAACTTGAAAGTCTCGAGGTTGTCCTTTATTGTTGGGATTTTGGCGGACAAGAATATTACCACGCTACTCATCGCTTGTTTTTGAGTGATAATGCGGTTTATTGTTTACTTTGGAACACTGCCACCAATCAACAAGGCTTTCATTCAAGTTATGTGTTCAAAGATGGGCAAAAAATCTCGGTTAGTTTAGAGCATTATGCGTATGAATATTGGCTCAAAAACATTCGCCATTATGCTTCTTCTAGCCCTATCTTATTGGTGCAAAGTCGCAAGGAGCCTAGACAAGTTCCTGATAATCAAATACTTAAAGAATACGCCATTCCCGCCGAAAACCTCCAACATATTTGCGTACACACCACCCGCGATTATGCAAATGCTTGCCCCAACGAAGAAATTTCGGCAGAATATATGCTCAAAAACGAATGGGGAAGAAATATGTATGCTTTTGTTGAGCAGCTAAAAGCCCTTGCTCAAATAACTGCCGAAAATAGCTTTACACTAGGTAAATATTGGGTATTGATTCGGGATAAAATCCGCGAAGAAGCCGAACAAGGCGAATACCAATGGTCTTTTGATATTTATGCCAATTTTTGTCGAGAAATAGACCCAACTATGCAAGATGCCGAACTACTTGAATTGAGCAAGTATTTGCTAGAAGTAGGCGTGATTTTGTATTATCCTGATATTGAGGTACTTAGCCAAAAAGTGTTTATCAAGCCCACTTGGGTAACAGACACAATTTATCGCATTTTAGATTACACCGTTCAGCAAAACCAAGGCGAGTTTGACCGCGTGCACGTCGAGGCAGTTTTGGCAGATACCGAAGCCGAGCCGGAGGAATTTATTGCTTTGATGCAAGCTTTTGAATTGATTTTTCAAGTACCTGATACTGAGCGGTTTATCGCGCCACAATATTTGCCCGAAAAATACGCGGATGCTAAAGCATTGCAAAAAATGATAAAAGATGTAAACCATTCATTTACCATTCATTATCCTGATTTTTTACCCAAAAGCACCATTACCCGCTTCATTGCGCGCTATGGCAGTTTAGCCGAAGATATTTATTGGAAATACGGCATTGTGTTCGATAAATTCGATTTGCGCGGTTATGTAACTTGCGAATTTTCGGCACGCAAAATTTGTGTACACACGCAGGCAGGCGCAAGCCAAAGGGAATTGATGAGCGATATTTTCCAAACTTTGCAAGACATTAATGAACAAAGTAAAAACATTGAAATTTCAGCCAATGGCGAAGATTTTATAAAACTAACTGAAATTGAGGAATATGCCCAAAATGGCATATTGTCTAAAAAAGGACAAGTAATGGATTTTTCCTTTATTTTTACGGATAGAGCTGCCAAATCTAGTACAAGCAAACAAACTAATCCTATGAGTACTCAACTTCAAACTATCAAAGATTTACTGATGGATAATCAGATTTCTAAAGCCATCACCGAACTACTAAAAATCACCAAAAACACTGAGTTTGAAAATCAAATTATTTCACTGTCAGGTCGCTGGAAAGGCTATGAACGAGCTTATCAAATGGGCGGAAAAACTCAAGCTGATTTTGAAGCAAACACCAATCAAATGCGAGCTGCTTTGCTTTATCTGATTTCGGAAATGCCTGATAATCAATTAGATACAAATTCTGCTTCCAATAAAATAGAACAAGAAATTGCCGAAATCAAAGCCCTTTTGCAAAAAGTAGATAAAAAAATTCCCGAAGATTTGAAAGAAACTTTGCAAACGGTTTTATTACAATTGAATGAAAATGAAGTCAAATATGTGCAAGCGTTTTATGCCGAAATGCGAAAGTTGAGTTTGGAGCAGTTAGAGGCAATTGAGGAATTGATTTGGCAAACTTTGGAAAGTTTACGGGCTGATAATCAGGAAGTTAGGCAATTATTACAAAAAGCCGAGCAAGACCGCCTCCAAACCAAGGCAAAGCTCGAAATTGGCTTGCCTTACGTATTCAAAATCGAAAGCGAATACCCGCTAAATCAAAAAATCCGGTCCTTTTGGACAAAATTCAATCATTTAATTCCCCAAAACTTAAAGCGAAGTAGTTGATAATGAGAGCTTTATCCCAAGATTGATTTTTTCGCGTATTTTGTTTATATTTGAGTGCATTAGCGCAAATTTTTAAAAAATGGAAACAAGCGTTTTATTAGCAAAATTTAGTATCTTGAATGTGGAAGCACAACAAGAGCTATTAGATTTTTTGGAGTATCTGAGCCAAAAACAAGAAAAAATAAGAACAACTGCTCAAGCCTCCCACCCCTTAGTATTTGGAGAGTTGGCAGGTAGTTTCAAAATGTCGACAGATTTTGATGCTCCTTTGGAAGACTTTAAAGAGTATATGTAATGAAACTACTTTTGGACACCCACACCATCATTTGGTTTGTGGAAGGCAATAGCTCATTAAGCCTTACGGCTCGCCAAGCAATTGAAAACCCCCATAATTCAAAATACGTAAGCATCATTAGTTTTTGGGAAATGATGATAAAAATAAATTTGGGCAAGCTTGAGATGAAAATGGCTTTTATCGGCTTCTATGAGTATTTATTGCGTAGAAATGTAAGTATTTTGCCTTTGGAATTGGCTCATATCCTTCATTTGCAAAACTTGCCCACTCATCACAAAGACCCTTTTGATAGGATTTTGATAGCCCAAGCACTGAGCGAAAATATGACTTTGGTAAGTGTAGATAGTAACTTTTCGCAGTATGATATTACAATGTTGTGGTAAATGAAAAATTTAAGTATCAAACTTAGTTAAATTATACAATAAGTGGCGGCAAAATCAAATCTTTTATTTAGCAAAATGCTTGATAACCAAGCACTTACCTAAAATTGAATTTTCAGGTTTTTTGGGTATATTTGGCTTACCATTTGATTTTTGATACAAATGAAAAAATGTAAACTATTGACAATCAGTTATTTATATAAAAATTATAAATTACATCTAAAAAATCTTATATTTGATTTATGGAATATAATGTTCAACTCCAACTTAACTTTGAGCAATTGTTGCAATTAGTCTTGCAATTGCCCGAAATAGAGCAAAAACGCCTCGTTTCGGTCTTATCAAAGCCCAGCCCTGCCAGGTTACCCACTTTGCGGATGCGAACCGTTGCCCAAATTTTAGCTCAAGATTATCAATATCCTTATACCAAACCCAAGCATTTGGTAGGAGGCTGGACTGGAGAAGAAACTCCTGAAACATTAATCGCCCTACGCACCAAATGAGATATATTTTTGATACCAATGTATTGATTCACCTGATTCGTAATTCCACGACTTGGCAGTACATTGATGCCCAATATATGCCTTTTGATAAGGGAAATCAGGCTTTTATCAGTTTTGTATCGGTGGCAGAAGTACTGTCTATTGCCAAACAATTGGGTTGGGGGCAGGCAAAAATGAATAATCTTGCCTTATTATTTTCCGAAATAGAAATAGTTACAGCATCGGGCAGTCCTGACGATTTATTGATCCAAAGCTATGTAGAAATAGATAGTTATAGTCAAGGTAAAAATCCACAAATACCCTTACCCAAAAATACTTCGGCGCGAAATATGGGTAAAAACGATATTTGGATAGCCTCTACTGCCTATGCTTTGCAAGCTCAACTTATCACTACTGACAAAGATTTTGAGCATCTACACCAAATATTTTTTGAGATGTTTTGGGTTGAACAAAAATAGAAATCTTGCGTCCAAAAATTAAATCTTTTGGGCAAATTTTAATCAGCTAATCCTATAAAACTTAAATCTAAATGATTGACAATCAACTATTTAACAAAATTTCAAAAACCTAAAATCTATCGCCTAGAATTTTTCCTTTTGCCTCAAAACCCCTAAATTTGAAAAATCGAATCCCTCATCTTTTAATACAAAGACCGAAATGCTCAACATTGACCCTATCAAAGACCTGATTGGCAAAAACAAAACCAAGGAGGCTTTTCAAGCCATTGACAAACTCTTGGATATACAACTCGCGGGCGCGAAGCTGAAAAACTTTGCCGCCAGCCATGACGACAACTTGCAGCCCATCCGCGACAAAAAAAACGAAATCAAGCTTTTGCAGGGGCAACTGAGCGAAATCGAAAAAAACCAACGCCTCGGTCTCACCACCGATGCCGAGGCAATGACCCAAAAAAGCAAAATTACCTTTGGTTTGTTGAATATTTTAGATGAATTGTATAATTGGTATCCTGATACTACTAAACCGAACTCGAATATCGCCAAAATTCAAACCACTGACGATTTGTTGCAATGGCTCTATGAAGAATACCAAGCCGAAAAACCCAAAGATGATGAACTCAAGTTTACTTTTCACCAAGATTTTAAGGGCGAAGTGGATAGCCGCCGCGAACTCCGCGATTTGTTTCGGGTCTTAGAAAATCAAGATTATATCCAATTCCGAACTGTATTTGGGGCGTACTCGGTGCGGCTGTTGAATAAGTTTTTTAAACGTTTTGATAAAATTACTGACACACAAAAGCCTGATAATCAATTAGTTGCAGAAAAATTAGATGTATTTATTTCTTATTCCACCAAAAATCAAAAAGAAAAAAACGAGCTAAAAGAAATTTTTGATAACGAAAATATCACTTATTTTTTAGATGAATTTTCTTTAGAAATTGGCAAAAACATTCCCGAAAGTTTGAACAAAGGCTTGCGCGACTCGCGTTTTACGGTTTTATTGGTTTCCGAGTTGAGTTTAAAGTCAATTTGGGTGTGTTTGGAGTGTGACCAAAGGCTTAAGCAAGAAGAATTTGAGGGACTAACTACATTTTTGCCAGTTTTGATTGATGAAGCCGTATTTAATAATCGTTTTTATTTAGACTTGGTAAAACATTTTAAAGCATTGCAAGCCGAATTTGAAGGTTTGCGTAAAGAAGCGGTAGAATTGGGCGTTTCAACCAAAATCTATAATGATGAGATTGAAACGATTGAGAAAGTTTTACCTAGATTGAGCGATATTCTCCAAAAAATCACGAAAGGCTTATCCGCCAATTTTGCCGACGAAAATCGCAAACAAAATGATTTGCAAAAACTATTAGCCACCATCAAAAAAGGGCGAACTGCTTAAATAATAGTTGTAGAGTTTCTAGTTCCGAGTTTCTAGTTAGGAGCTAAGTACTTGAAAAATCAAGCAGTTAATTAACGTGAATATTTTAGTAACTATTTGATAATGAGCTAATTATGATGTAAAAATACGCTTTTTTTGACAAATCATCAATTATTTTAAAAATAAA
>JALONJ010000494.1 GCA_025455045.1 Microscillaceae bacterium
TAACAAACCTTTCTAATAAGTACCTCATTATCAATGCTTTATATAAAATTCGATTTATAAAAATTCTAAAAAATTAAATATTCGTTTAAAATTTCTACATCGGGAATTACTGGGTTCTTTGCTCATTTTGAGGAAATTCTCGCTTTATGCTAAGCCTAAACTCATTTACGCGGGCAGGCTAGACAGCCTGCGTTACAATTTTGAGGAAATTCTCGCTTTATGCATAAGCCTAAACCCATTTAAGCGGGCAGGCTAGACAGCCTGCCTTACAATTTTCTTGAAAAGGGTGCAAAGAATATTTTTTATATAATCCATTGATAATCAACACTTTATTATATTATTAATCTTCAATTTCAACAATTACCTCAACCTCGACGGCTATATTCATAGGTAGGGCGTACATACCTACGGCACTACGGGCGTGTTTGCCTTTTTCGCCAAAAATGGCAACCATCATATCGCTGTAGCCATTAATGACTTTGGGTTGGTCGGCGAAGGTATCAAGGCAATTGACCATACCCAACACTTTGACTATTCGTTTTACTTTTTTCAAATCGCCCAATTCGGCTTTTAAGACTGATATATGGGCAATGGCAACCAGTTTGGCGGCTTCATAACCTTGCTCAATGCTGAGGTCTTTGCCCAATTTGCCGGTAATATATGAACCATCGGGCTTGGAAGGTCCTTTACCGGCTAGGTAAAGTAAATTGCCCACTCGCACAGCATTGACATAATTGGCAACCGGTGGCGATACTTTGGGCAAAGCAATGCCCAGTTTCTCGAGGTTTTGTTCGGGACTTTGTGCCTTAGTGATTGTTAATGAAAAGAAAAAAAGGATAATTGAGAAGCCCAATAAGAAAGTTTGTTTTTTCATAATTTTTAAAGTGATTTTTATTTTTTTTTAAATCTTTGATAATCAATTACTTAGCTAACTCGAAACATAATAAAACGTTGCCGGCTTTTTCGCCAAATTTGGCATAGCCCGAGTTGATAAATACTTGATTACCCACGACTACGGCTCCGGCGGAATCAATCGTACCGCCCTCGGCTTGCCCGCCATTGACCGCCGTAAAATTGCGATTGGTGTCGTATTCCCAGAGTTTTTGCCCGTCTCGAGCGGCATAGGCGTGTAATCTACCATCTAAGGAGGCGGCAAATATCACTTCGGGAATCATTGTAATGGCGGCTGACAATCCGGGTGCGCAAACCCATTTGACATCGGGTGGACAACGATTTTCTTCCAGTTTTGACCACAAAATCTGCCCTGTACTTACATCTAGCGCGTGGAGTCCGGCTTGGCTGGGTTTGTGTTTGTCGCGCTCATATACACTTTGGTCATTGATGGGTACAAACAATGCTTCGCCGTTGGTAGTCATACCCCAATGTACGCCGCCCATAATGCCGCCGCGCCCTACTTGTTTTTCCCAGAGGATAAACCCTTGATTATCAGGATCTAAGGCATATACTTTGCCGGATTTTTGTCCGGCTAAAATCAAATCGGGTTTCCCGTTGCGTTGGAGCAAAATAGGGGGCGCACCAAAGTCGTAATCCGGTCCGTGGTTTTCGGGGCAATTGGCGGGGTCGGGATTAGAGCAACCTCCATTCCAAGCGTCTTCGCTGAGGCATTGTCGTATCCATTTGATTGTGCCGGTGGTTAAATCTAGCGCAATAATGGCATCGCTTGTGGGCGTAGCCGGGCGTGAGTAATTTTCGCCGGTGCCGATATACAACACTCCGCGCTTGGTATCAATGCTTGGGCTTGACCATACCGGCACACCCGAAGGGGCAAAACGCTTTGCCCCTGCCGAGTTGTGGCCTTGCGCAGTGGCTTCGTTTAGTAAATAAGTTTTCCAGACTGTACTTCCCGATTCGGTATCTAAAGCCAAGACTGAGCCGCGAAAAGTGCAACATTCGTATTGAGGATTGTAAGCCGAGATGACTTCGGTAGAAGAAATCGGCACATACAAGCGGTTTTGGTGCAAAGTGAGGGTGCCAGTAATGGTAGCTAAAGGGTGGGCATCGGCACAAATTTTCCAAATTAGTTTTCGTTTATTTAAGTCAAAAGCATAGACATTGGCTCGGAAGTCGCTGAAATACAGGCGATTAGCTTGTCCGTTTTTATCACTACCGATGACCATGGCACTTCTTACTTCATCTTCGGCTTGATAAGTCCAACGAATACAGCCGGTAGCCACATCGATCGCATACACTACTCCGTGCTGACTGGCAGTAAACAAGGTATTGCCCGCAATGGTAGGCTGGCTACGCGCGCGAGTGGCTTCGGGAAAAGCAAAAGTCCATTTGAGTTGGAGTTGGGCGACATTTTGCGCATTAATTTTCAAATCGAGAGCATTGTAAAACCGCGTGTTTTGAATATCCATTCCCCAAGTATGAATACGAGTGAGGCGGTTTTTGTCATTGGTTTGGGCGCATATTCCTTGATTAAATGACTTGGTTTGATTTTTAGATTTTATTTTGGAAATATATTCCGCTACTAATTTTTTTTGTTTTTTGCTCAAAATAGCTCCTTGATTTTTCATTACCCCAGTTTCAAGTGATTGAATAATGGCATTGACCGACAATAATTGTAAAGCCTCCATTCGGGGAGCTTCGGTAACTGCGCCGTTGTGACATACTGCGCAACGAGTTTGATAGATTTGTTGGCCGGTTTCGGGTGGAAGATGCGAGTCAATGAGCGCAATGTTTGGGGTCTTTTCTAACTCAAAACCTCTGAATTTTGGCAATTGATACAAATAATTTAAGAAAATGGTAATAGACAAACCATTGACTATCAAGCTTTTAGTATTCATTGGCATTAGATTTTGAGCTATGGTAAAAATTGAAGGTTCAAATTATAAAAAAGCCAAGAAATATTGTTGATTTATCAGGAATATTTTACAAACTATCACAAAAGTTTGTGAAGTTTCGAGTTTCAGGTTTTGAGTTTGGGGGATTCAGTCAACTTGAATATTTTAAAGAATATTCAAAAGGCACAAGACTTTCAAGAAATTTATTTTTATAAGTAACTGATAATCAATTACTTATAAAAAGACAAAAGAGCATTTTACAATCTATAAATTACTTTTTTCAATAATCGCTCAAAACATTTAGGCTAGTGTTACAAATAATTCAAACGATATTTGAAATAAGTCTGCAAAAGTAAGGTCATTTTGCGGCTATCGGGTACGCGCACCCGCTCACCGAGGATTTTGGCGGGGGGCAATTTTTTGATTTTTTGAAACAACTTGAGGTAATACACATAAGCCAAATACACCCCTAGCTTGGCACCACTGGGCAGGCGTATAATACCTTCGTAGGCATCGTCGAAGTCTTTTTGAATATCAGCTTCGATGGCTTGCTTGGCATCTGCGCCAAAATTATTGAAGTCGATATGCGGAAAATAAGTACGCCCACGCTCTTGATAATCGCTTTTCATATCGCGCAAAAAATTCACTTTTTGAAATGCCGCCCCCAAACTGCGCGCCGGAGCTTTGAGCGATTCATACATTTCGGTATTGCCTTCACAAAACACCCGCAAACACATCAAGCCTACCACCTCAGCCGAGCCGTAAATATACTCCTGATAACCTACTTGGTTATAATCCTTGAATTGCAAATCCATTTCCATACTATGCAAAAAAGCCTCAATCAAGTCGTGTTCTATGTGGTATTCATTCACAATGATTTGAAAGGCGTGTAGCACCGGGTTGAGGCTGATTTTTTCGGCAATGGCTTGATAAGTATCTGCCTTAAACCGTGCCAAAAGCGATTGTTTGTCGTGCTGATGAAAAGTGTCCACAATTTCATCGGCGTAGCGCACAAAGCCATAAATGGCATAAATGGGCAGATGAAACTTTTTGTCCAAAGTTTTGATTCCCAGGGTAAATGAAGTGCTGTAGCGTTGGGTAATCAGTTTGCTACATTCAAAAGTGGTGGTATCGTATAGCTCCATAAGTAGTATTTTGTAAATGAAGCGGGCAGTTTGCAACCGGCTTATCAAATCAAAAAGGGTTACTATCAAAAAATAGGTATATACAAATACTTGATAATCAAATATTTATATTCATAAAAAAATATATTACTATATAAATCAAAAAACGAAGCAATTTGTTTGCGACTTAAGTTACAAATTACCGTATTCACTAACAAACATAGCGCAAATAATCGGCAAAGCCCCCAAAAAGCCTTATAAATTTGCAAATTTTTGCATTTGCAAATTTCAGGTTCTTGCTTTTGGTTATTTTTCTAAAGTAATCAAAGTGTATGGCTTAGTCAAAAGGTTCTTCACCACTTTTCAGGAATGAGAATTTTTTTTCTGAAATTTATCAATTTCAGTGATTCTGAGCGAAGCGAAGAATCTGAAACTCTTGATA
>JALONJ010000079.1 GCA_025455045.1 Microscillaceae bacterium
GTTAATTCATAGTAATTTTTCAAGATCATTTAAACCCTAAGGGTTTTAAAAACCCTTAGGGTTTGGCCTCAATCCCCAAATTAACGATTGAACCAAAAAAAGCTACTCGAGGCGTTTTCATTGAGAGTAATCCGGCTGTTGTAAGCATAAAACAGCCGGATTTGCTTTTGATAAATGGTGAAAAATTGTTAAATAATTGATTATCAAACAGTTACACAAAAATAAGCGAGCTTTTTCACCAAAACAAATGTTTTCACCCATCAAACCCTTAGTCCATCAATCCTTCAATTTATAAATATCGTTCAAC
The DNA here is from genome assembly GCA_025455045.1 of Microscillaceae bacterium. Taxonomy (GTDB): domain Bacteria; phylum Bacteroidota; class Bacteroidia; order Cytophagales; family Microscillaceae; genus JALONJ01. The sequence continues at coordinate 308 of JALONJ010000079.1, forward strand.
TCGCGCCCCAGCCCATCATAATCCAAACCATAACCCACCACAAACTCATTGGGGATAGAAAACCCGACATAAGCCAACTCAATCTCAGTTTTGAGGCACTCCGGCTTTACCAAAAGTGTAGCCATCGCCAAAGAAGCCGGATTTTGGTTTGTCAAACTATCCCAAATTTTTCGGGCAGTCAAACCCGAGTCGACAATATCTTCCACGATGATAAGGTGCTGATTTTCAATATTTTCGCTCAAGCCTATCAATTCGTTTAGCTTGCCACTCGATTGCAAACCTTGATAAGAGGCTACCTTGACAAAACTGGTTTGAATCGGAATATCGAGATAAGTAACCAAATCAGCCATAAACCGAAAGGATCCATTCAAAATTCCCAACAAAATGGGCGTTTGGTGGGCATAGTTTTGATTAATTTGGCGGGCGATTGCTTGGATTTTGGCTTGTATTTCGGCTTGCGGAATTGTAACTACAAAAGTTTTATCTTTGATTTGGACAGTTTTCATTGCAAAATTTTATTTTTTAATCCCCTGATTATCAATTATTTATGATTCTTTTCTTGGTCATTAGCCAAATTGAATACAATTTTCAGATTGCAAATTACAAATTGATTCTCGAATATTGCATAATAATCAACTGAAACCAACATTTTGCCTAAAAACCGCCCGCATTTATCAACCTTCGCGGACAAGTATTGGGGGGTGCGCAAATTTGTTTTTACCTTTTGTCAAAAAATGAAAATGCACTCCAAAAATCATTTTTTTGAGCAAATGTTAGGCTTTTTGAGCAAGATTTTGTAAATTTGAACTAATATTTTAAAATAATAGCAATACTATGGGCTTAGAAATCACCGGACAATTATTTGAAATCCTTTCCGAACAAAGCGGAACCGGCAAAAACGGCATTTGGCGCAAACAAGAGTTTGTCATTGATACCACCGCCGAGCAATACCCCAAAAAAGTGTGTTTTACCGTTTGGGGCGACCGCATTAATCAGCTTAGTAGTTTCAACATTGGCGACAACCTCAAGGTTTCTTTTGATGTAGAATCGCGCCCCTACCAAGGCAAGTGGTACACCGACCTCAAGGCTTGGAAAATTGAGAATACCACCGGCAACGCTGCCGCCTCGGCAAGCAGTACTGCCAAGCCCGCCGCCAAACCGGCTGAAGCTTTTGCCAGCGACCCTTTTCCACAAGATTTAATTAGTCAAGAATCAACCGATGACTTACCTTTTTAACCTGAACTATTCAAACCTTGCTCGCTTAGGGCAAGGTTTTATTTTGACGAGTCTGATTTGGAGCTACGCGTGGGGGCAGGTACAGCCAACCCCGGATTTTGGCTTGCCAAAATCGCCTAAAAACGGTCAGACTTTTGATACCCAAGCCGATAAGCTATTGCTCAAATACCGCTTGCCCTTAACTCCTACCAAACGCAAAGAACTCTTGCGCGACTTGCACGACAGTTCTATCAATCTCAACGACTATCTCTACTTGGCAAAGTTGCTCGAGATTCCGATAGAAAACGATGAGAAAAAACAAATTTTAAATCGCTTGATTGCCCAAAAAGATACCAACAATCTGGAAAGATTTAGAGAATTTTTGACCCAAACCAACCAACCTTACCTAGCATATAGTTTGATTGATGAGCAGAAAACCAAGTTTCATCCAGTATTTGACTTCAATACCGATGGCAAAGCCGATATGCTCATATTTCCTGAAGGCTATTTTGGACCTTCAATGGGTTACAAAATCTATGCGCGTGAGGGCGATAAATTTAAGTATGTTTTTGACAACTCAGGCAATTTTGTAGAGGTGAAAGCCGGTAAAAATAAAACCCGCTTGCGTTTTAGCGTAACGCAAATTGAGCCTTCCGAAACTCAAATCAGCCAAACCATTATTTTTGACCACCTCCAAAATCAATGTACGGCTCAACCCAAGTTGTATTACGCTACGCAAACCAAAATCCCTCCACAACTTGCCAATCCTCTTGCGGTCAGTTTGTTACAGACTACAGAATTGCGTTTTAGCCCCACAATCGACAATACTCCGCGCGATACCACCAATATTTATGATACACTCACGACTGTTTTGCGGGGCAATGTAGTAGCTGAGTATCGTGCCGGAGTGCGGGCTTATCTTTTGGCAAAAGAAGGCGATTGGGCTTTTGTAGCTTTTGCCCCCGATACGCCCCCCGCCCAGAGTAGTTTGAAACACGGCTTGGATAGCGGATATTATGATGAAAAAGGCAATTTTATTCCGCAAAATCGCATCAAGCCTTATTTGGCAGGTTGGGTAAAGAAAAATTTTTTGAAATAAATGGGAATGTTTGCACTACACACCACCGCCGGAAATTGCGACCATTTTTTTTGACTTCGAAGTTTTTAAGATATTTTAACGCGCCGGACTGGATTTTATCAAGCAAAATTGGTGGATAAAGTGTACTTTTGCGGGGTTTAAAATTTAATTATCTTGATTTTGCTAAGTTTTTTGCGATTCAATTTTTTGCTAAAAATAACTCTGATTGGTTTTTTGGGGCTAATTGGGGGTGTGTTGCCACAATATACCTTTGCACAAATCCTCGATGACTCTACCAAAAAAGTATATGGCTCTACTACCACCAAATATTTTTTGGAGTCAGATGTATTGGACGACACCGGCAAATTGCGCATTATAGATACTACGCTCAATGCCTTTCATCAGTTTAACCACGTCAATCGGCGGCAAAATTTTTATCAAGATTTGGGGGGCTGGGGTACGGCGATGCGCCCTTTGTTTTATACGCCGCCGGTGCAAATCGGTACGCGCGTGGGTATCGATGTTTATCAACCGTTTGCTTTTGCCCCCGAAAACGTCAAATATTATGATACCAAATCGCCTTACATTGAGGCAAATTATGTGCAGGGTACGACCGGCGACCAAATGATAGATTTTACTTATACCCGCAATGTAAACGCCCGTTGGAACTTGGGCGGGCGGTATATTCGACTCAATACCAACAAACAATACGGGGCGGAAAGTGGGCGCGACCCCTGGACTGACCACATTAGCACGGTGATATTTACGGCTTATCAATCCAAAAATAAGCGGTATCGACTTTTGTATCATTTTGCCCACCTCAATCAACAAGTCAAAGAAACGGGGGGAGTTCAGCTTGACCCCACCCTCGAGAACGACAATTTGTTTGGCTACCGCAATGCCGATGCACGCCTAGGCAATAGCGTACAAAGTTGGCAAACCCAAAATCATCACCATTTATATCAGCATTTTGTCTTAGACAAGGGTTTTACGGTTTTTCAAACTTTGGATGTTCAACGCCAACGCGACACTTATATTGATGTGGCGGTCGATAACCACCGCAATTTTTATCCGGCTGCCCAAGTGGTGCGCCGAGTGTTGCCCAAAGCCGATACAGTTTATTATATCAACAATACAACTACCAACGAAGGTACAATTTTTCAATTGTACGAAAACAAAGGCGGAATCAAGGGCAAATTGGGTAAGTTTAACTATCAAGCCTATTTCAAAAGCCGTTTGTATTATTGGAATAACGAATTGGGTACACAACGCCTGCGGATATTTACGCCCGACTCAGTCCTTACGAGCAACAATCCGATTGTGAGCCGAATGTTGAACGGCTTTGAAAACTTTATCGGGGGCAAATTATTTTATCAACTCAACGACAGCACTCGCCTCACTGTCGAAGCCGAGCATCTTTTAGCCCGCGACTATCGCATCAATGCGCATTTGGAAAGCAAGTTTTTTCAGGCGGCTTTCAAAAGTGTGCTGTATTCGCCTACGGCTTTGCAAAGGAGTTTTATCAGCAATCATTTGCTGTGGAATAAGAGCTACAGCAATACACTCGCCAACGAAATATCGGGCGGTATTTATTTGCGCACCAAAAAACTGTTGTTCAATCCTTTTGGCAGTTATACCACCCTCACCAATTATATTTACTTTGATACCCAAGCAATGCCCCAGCAAAGCAACCAAACCATTCAGTTGGTACAAGTAGGTTTTAATTTCAATTATCAATTGGGGCGATTCAAAACCGTGAATACGGCTATCTACAGTGGGCGTTTGGGGGCAGATTTGATCCGGTTTCCGGCTTTGTTTGCCAATACGCGGGTGTATTGCGAAGATTGTTTTTTTACCAAAGTATTGCAATCACAAATTGGGGTGGAGGGGCATTTCAAATCGGATTATTTTGCTGATGATTACTTGCCGGTGAGTAAGCAATTTCACTTGCAAAACGATTTTTTGATCCAGAGTTATTTGATTGTAGATGTGTTTGCCAATTTCAAAGTGAGTAATTTTCGGATATTTGGCAAGTTTTCGCATATCAATCAAGTCCTCAATTCGGGTTATCTTACTTCGCCGCTTTACCCGGGTATGCGCCGGACTTTTACGTTTGGGGTTACGTGGTTGTTTTTTGATTAGATTTTGTAACTTATTGATAATCAATTAGTTATGAAAAAAAATAATTCTTTATCTCTTTTCAGAAAAATTGTAACGCGGGCTGTCTAGCCTGCGCACGCAAATGAGTTTTGGCGGGTGTATTTCAAATTTACGCATTTCTTTTGCCTCACCCTGCCCTCTCCGAAGGAGAGGGTAATAGGTGGTAAATTTGAAATGCACCCGTTTTGGCTTAGCATAAAGCCAGAATTTCCTGAAAATGCGTAAAGAACTCTTAATTGATATAAACACCTGATTATCAATAAGTTATCTAAAAATATAGATTTTCCTCAGTTGTGAACTTCGGCAAAATTTTAAACTTTGCCAATTTGAATAAAGCTATTCTTATTAAATGCTAAATATCTGATTATCAATGAGTTATGTAAAATAATTACCCAACGAACTTCACACAATCATCAGTGATAAACTCCGACTTATCCGTGATAAAATCGGGCAAACCCGGAGCTTGGACTTTTGCGCCATTTGCCTCATTATCAGCTACTTGGAGATTTAGATTTAGTAATTGGGTAAGCAAATCTTGCTTTTCGGAAAACTGATAGGCTTCTAAAACTGCTTTGTCTAACTCAACATATAAGTCCTTCAATTTACTTTTACCTTCACTTTCCAAAACTTTGTAAATCTCTCGTAAAGTAAGTTTGGCATCATTAAATAAGAGTAAATTTCTCTCTTTATGAATCTTTAGAGCTAAATCAGCAACTTTTTTCACTTGTTTTTCTGTTGGGTTTTGTGGAAATGGAAAAGATTCCCAAATAGTTAAATTATAATTGAAACGATTTTCTAAAGTCGTGCATTTTTCTTTAATCCAAAGCCAGTGAATATTTGAGAGAATAATTCCAAAAGAATAATAATCATCCAAAGCAAAGACCACTACTTTATCATTAGGTCGAATTTCGGTAGAAATAAACTCAAAAACGGGGCGAAGCATTACTCTAGAACAAGCAATGTATCTTTTTTTAGTTCTTAAATTTTCTAATAATCCTTTCCGAACTGCCCAAACTTGCCACCAACGTTTAAAATGCTGAACTCTGCTACCAGATTTTCCAGTTTGAGTTTCTTGAATAGCTTTTTTCTCGATTTCAGGATATACTTTTTCTTTTAAAATATTAGCCAAATCTGGATGATTATAAATTGTAAAGGCATCTTCATTCTCCGAAAAATCTATCAAATATCTTTTGGGTTGAGAGTATCGATTACCTACTAACTCATCCCCAATTAAAAATGGAATTAATTTTTCTTTATTTTGGGGGTTGTCTTTAATTAAGTTTTTTCCTTCTTGAATACTTAATAAAAATCCTTCGTAACCGTGGGTTTGCCCTTGAAAACAGGTTTTGGGTTCAATGTTTGCCAAAATTGTTTTTGTACCAGTAACATCCACATTTAAACTCAAACTACTATTGATAAAATCAACTTCATATTCATCTAAAATTCCTTGTTTATTAGGAATATACAATTTTTTCTTTCCTTTAAATTCCCCTTTTTTCCAAGCTACAATAGAAATAGAAACATTTGCTTCGCCTTCCCATTCTTGAGTAGAAACGGCACTAATAATTGTGCCACCGTTATTGACAATATAATCCAAACCACCTTCTCGACTATAGTTTTGGCGAATTGTATTTGTGCCTATCAAACCTGCGAAAGTATTGGCTTTCAGTTGATTATGAGCTTTATAAAACCAATACACACAATAGTCTGCGTGTCCAGGGATGGAAGGATATTCAGCTCGAATTAAGCTCACATATTCTTTTCCAAACTCCATCTGCATTTTGTTTTTGGATTGGAAAGGTGGATTACCCACTATCACATCAGCCTCAATCCATTCCGTAAAAAGCGCATCGGTTTGAATAATATTAATATCCAAATTATCCAAAGGCAGTACCCAATCGCTGAGTTTTTTGCCTTTGACCGGATTGGGGACAAACACCTCTTGCACACTCAATTGGTGGGCAATGGTGAGGGTAACTTTTGCCAACTCAACGGCAAATTCGTTGGTGTCCATTCCAAAAAACTGCTTGGTCGTGAGGTAGGGCTGTTGGGTATGCACCTCGCGCACCCACGCAAACTCGCTATCGGGCAAGGGCAATTCGAGGATTTTTTTCAATAATTCCTGCTCTATACGCTTCAAAGTGCGATACGCCACAAACAAAAAATTGCCACTGCCACAAGCCGGGTCTAGGACTTTATAATTTCGCAAATCCAGCAACAATTGGTAATAGGCTTTTGCCAATCGCAGGTTATCAAAATCAAATTTTTCTTCGGCTTCCGTGATTTTTTCGCGCCACGGGGCACTAATCGTTGGATAGATAACTCGCTGAATATCAGTTTCATACGTAAAATGCGCGCCAAACTTATGGCGGTCGGCTTCGTTCATTCCGCGCTCGAAAATAGAGCCAAATATCGCCGGATTGACCTTTGCCCAATCGCGCTTCGAAGCCGATAACAAATAATCAATTTCTTGCTTGGTAAGCAAAATTCGTGGAATACTGGCAAACAAACCGCCATTGAAATAAGGCACATCTTTGAAAATTCGCCCCGGCGAGAAACCTTTTTCGTTCATTTCGCGGAACAAACCGATGATTAATTCATACGAATAATCAATGATTTCATAGCTCACCTTGCCTGCGCCCTCGGCTTCGCAATCTTTGAGCAAGCGGGTAAAAAGTTTGTTGGGTAAGAGCTTGACATCTTCGGCAAACATTGCCACCACACACTGCAAGCAAAAATGAAGGGCATCTTTCTCGACAATTTTGCGGGCTTTCAAAGAACGAAACAACATCGCCACATACCACGCCACTTCTTTGGTTACTTCCTCTTGGTTGAGTTGAAAAAGCGGACGTTTGGCGTGGGGCAGTAGAAAAGAAAAAGCCTCTTGTTGGGTGGCTAAGTCATTGAGCGCGATTTTGTCGGCGGGTTTATGAATGTCCACATTCAAATCATAAATCCAAAACTCTTTGAAATTACAAAGAATGATATAGCGCGGTTTGTCGTTCAGGGTCAGGCTGTTCCAATAGTTGAGGGCTTGGGCAAAATGCGCGTCCAGGTATTCTTTTTGGCTTTTCATTTCGAGCAAAACCCGCCCTCGCCAAAACAAATCGGCAAAAGCTACGGAGCGTTTGCCTTCCACATTGCGGAGGCGAAACTCACACTCCGCGCCCGCGCCTTTGATGCCTTCGGGGTAGCCGAGCATTACAAAAAAACGGTCTAAAAATATTTGGGCTTCGCCTTTTTCATCGCCTCGCAGGTGCGTTTGGCAATATTGAATAAAATCTTGGATAGTTTGCGCGGTCATTTTGAAAACACTTTGGCAAATTTTGAAACTTTGCCAAAGTTAAGCAGTTTTTTTGAGTTTGAAATGAGCAAAAAAATGTTTTTGTTAAAAATAGGGCTTACGCAGCAAAAGGCTTCTCAAATCAAGTGCGTTCAGAAGGCTTCTAAATGCCCAAAAACGAGGTGTTTAAAAAATGGTCTGAAAAATTTGGCGGAGAACCTTTTAGAATTTCGCATTTTAAGACGTTTTAATCGCACTGCTTGTTGGTTTTGAATTTTTGCGTAAGTCCTAAAAAAATTTGGTTCTTCTGTGCCTTTAGTGCATTTGTTTGCAATAGTTGCTTCCGCTTTGGGCGTACAAGCAAGGGCGTAGAATGATTTTGGAAGTGTTGCATACGATTGATAATGAGTACGAAAAATACAAATGACACCGGGCGCATTTCAAATTTACTAACTATCACCATCTCCTTTGGAGAGGGCTAGGGTGAGGCAATAGAAACGCGTAAATTTGAAATGCGCCCAATAACACCTTAATTTGCCTCATTTTTTTTCGCAACACTCAGCTTCAATTTGTTGGTTTTGGACATATATCTTAGGGCTGAGATAAGGAATACCCAAATTTAAACCTCTGATAATCAACAAGATAGCCAAAGCAAAAGTAAAAATCGGTAAAAATCGTTTGTAAACCAAAGTGCGAAAAGTCGGCGTGATAAAATTTCCGGCTAGAGCCACGCCAAACATCATCGGAAAAGTGCCGAAGCCAAACAAAGTCATATACAATACGCCCTCGCTCCACGAACCGGTAGCCAAAGCCCCCGCCATTGCCAGATACACCAATCCGCAAGGCAAAAAACCATTGAAAAAACCAATCAATAAATACGAAAAATCGGTTTTTTGGCGAAATAAATGCGTAAATTGTTTTTTTATCAATTGGGTAAAACGAGCCACAGGTTGCAGTACATTGAGGCGATGCGTAATAGAGCTGGGGGTAAACATCAAAACCAAAATCAAACCGCCGATACCAATAGAAAGCCATTGTTGCGAGCCGGTCAGAGCCAAGCCCCGTCCGAGTAAGCCAATCACTGCGCCCAGCATTGCGTAGGTTATAACTCTCCCCAAATTGTACAAAATCCGGCTTTTGAGCAAGTTCCAACGGGTTTTGTGTGCCACCGGCAATGCCAGCGCAATGGGCGCGCACATACCTACACAATGAAAACTTCCCAACAAACCCAATAAAAAGGCAGAATATAGCATATTTTCAAATTTTTGAATTTCCGAATTTTCAAATTTCTTGAAATTATATAATAAATTATTTAGGAGTGGTGTTAGTTATCAATGATTTCAGATTCTTCCAGACCTTTGGCGGGTCAGAATCACTGAAATTGATAAATTTCAGAAAAAATACTATTTCCCTATAACAATAGTTTGGACAGTTTCTGGTTTCGAGTTTTTTGTTAAGTGCTTGATTATCAGCTAGTTATAAAAAACACTTGAAATAGCATAACTGGCTGATAATCAATTACTTATAAAAAATGTCCGAAGTATTGTATAAAGATGATGGGAAGTATTTTTAATGAATAACTTATTGAAAATCAGTAAATTATACCATTCCTAATTTCTAACTCCCAATTCTTAATTCCTTAAAACTTCACGCCATTCAATTTGATTGCTTCGCCGATTTTGATATTGCCATTCGGTTCAATATAAAATTTTTCGCTCACATAATAGTTTTTATCGCCCGATAGCCAATTGATTTTGATGCGCCACAATCCGGCTTTGAGGTTGCTGATGGGTACAGCTTGTCGCCCTTCCGAATCTAGGGCTAAGGGCATTTTTAAATCCAAGTTGGCATCAGCCGGACGAAAGAGGTGGATTTCTCCTTCGCCTTGTTTGACCGGCATTTGCAGGTCTAAAACCTTGTTTTGCCCATTGTATTTTACCACAAACTTGTGTTTGAGGGCATTGACATTGCGCATTTTTTTGATTTCGCTTTCATAAGCAATTTCTTGTTTGTAATAATCTTTGGCTACCAAATTGACTTCGTAGCGAAAAGAACTGAACACCATTGTGAGCATAAAAATCACAAACAAAATGTAGGTTAAGGCTATTCGATATCCCCAATTCATAATCATATAAGATTTAGTGTAAATTTTATTTTAAATATAAAGTATTCATTATCAGCTATTTATGGCTTTTGATTTGGCAATATTTTCAATGGAAGCATCAAAAATTAATTGCCAAAAATGTAGCACTAACCGTTTCAATAATTTTGCCTTCGCAAATGACCTCTATTTCCAAGTGAGTTTTGCGCTTCTCGACTTCCGTTTTGGGCATCTCAACTACAATGGCAGTTTCGGAAGTTTTGTCTTTGACTGCCACAAATTTATCACCCGCCAATTTGATAATGCCTTTAGAATCTTTCAAGCGAAAAGAAATAGGCATATCTTTGAAGGTTTTGTTGGTTACTTGTACCGTATAGAGGTTGGTTGTGTTGCCGTTTTTGAGTTCGGTAGGCAGTGAACCGGCTACGCGCAAAACGGTGGTTTCGGTTTCGCCACGAGTACTCAACAAGAAAACTTCAAAACTTACCAGCAAGCACAACACTACCGTGTAGGCTATCATCCGCGTAGTGATTTTGAACGAAGTTTTATTTACGATTTGATTGTGCGAAGCATAGCGAATCAATCCGCGCGGTTTTTCAATTTTGTCCATTACTTCATCACATACATCAATACAAGCCGTACAATTGACACACTCCAACTGTGTACCATTACGAATATCAATACCCGTAGGGCATACGTGTACACATAATTTGCAATCAATACAATCGCCTTGAGGTTTTACCAAGTCATTGATAGTGAGGGTTTTAGCTTCGGTGTTTTTCTTTTTGAGTTTGCCTCGGGGTTCGCCACGCACGTGGTCGTAGGCAATGACGATAGAATCTCGGTTAAGTAATACACTTTGCAAACGACCATAAGGACAAACGATGATACAAGCCTGCTCGCGCAAATAGGCAAATACAAAATAAAAAATAATAGTAAAAGCTACCAAACCGATAAAGCCCGGAATATTGTGGCTTGGCGGCTGACTAATGGTCTGGAGTACTTGGTCTATACCAATCAAATAAGCCATCATTGTATGGGCTATCAATACCGAAATACTTAAGAAAATGGCTTGTTTGAGGGCTTTTTTGCGGATTTTTTCCCCATTCCACGCTTGGGCATTGAGCTTGCGTTGTTGGTTGGCATCGCCTTCAATCCAATATTCAATTTTCCGAAAAACCATTTCCATAAACACCGTTTGCGGGCAAGTCCAGCCACACCAAATTCTACCATAAGTAACAGTAAACAAGATAATTGCAACAAAAAAGGTAATCAAACCCAGAGCAAACAAGTGAAAATCTTGAGGAAGAAATACCACGCCAAACAAAATAAACCGCCGCTCAAACAAATTGAACAAAAACAAAGGATGCCCGTCCACCCAAATAAAAGGTGTGCCAAACAAAACTGCCAACAAAAGGATTGAAACCACAATGCGGTAGTTATGAAACTTACCTTTGGGTTTTTTGGGGCTTATCCATACGCGCTTGCCCTGAGCATCTACAGTGGATAAACTATCGCGGTACTCTTCGGTATCTACTATTTCTTCTATCGTTTGCATTTTTATTATATTTACCTAGTGAATTGTCAAAATGTTAATTAATTGATTGTCAGATAATTACAAAAATACTATTCTTGTTAATATACAAATTTCCCTATGTAGGCGCAAAAAGTTTATGACTTTTATCAGTCTTTATGAAAAATTGTTGCAAAAACCAAAAAACTTTTGAAACTTCGGGACACTGAACGAATCTTAAAATATTTCTAAAAATGAGAAAAATTCGAATGGGAATGGTCGGAGGCGGACAAGGCGCGTTTATCGGGGCAGTGCATCGGATGGCGGCTTTGCTCGACGGACACATTGAGCTAGTCTGTGGCGCATTTAGTTCCAACCCCGAAAAATCCAAAGCATCGGGCAAGGCTTGGTATTTGCCCGACAATCGGGTGTATGACAGTTATGAAGAAATGATAACTCAAGAAAAACAGCTTCCCGAAGGCGAAAGAATGGATTTTGTGGCCATCGTAACCCCCAATCATTTGCACTTTCCTCCTGCCAAACTGGCACTCGAAAACGGCTTTCACGTAGTGTGCGACAAGCCTTTGGCGTTTACCGTAGCCGAAGCCCGCGAGTTGGTTGCGTTGGTCAAAAAAACCGAACTCATTTTTGCGCTTACGCACAATTACACCGGCTATCCTTTGGTAAAACAAGCTCGAGAAATGGTAAAAACCGGCAAAATCGGCAAAATTCGCAAGGTAGTTGTGGAGTACCCGCAAGGCTGGCTCGCCACCAATCTTGAAGCTAGTGGGCAAAAACAAGCCGGCTGGCGTACCGACCCTAGTCGCTCGGGAGCAAGCGGTTGTATGGGTGATATAGGTACACACGCCGAAAACTTGGCAGAGTATATCACCGGCTTGAAAATCAAAGAGTTATGCGCCGATTTGAGTACGCTGGTGGAGGGTAGAAAACTTGATGATGATGGCAATGTACTGCTTCGGTTTGACAACGGAGCTAGAGGCGTGTTGTATGCCAGCCAAATTTCGGTAGGTGATGAAAATAACCTGCGTATTCGAGTATATGGCGAAACCGGTGGCTTGGAGTGGTTTCAAGCCGAGCCTAATACACTGTTAGTCAAGCATTTGGACAAGCCCATTGAGCTTTATCGCACCGGGCAAGGTCATCTTAGTGCGCAAGCCGCCGCCCATACGCGCATACCGAGCGGGCATCCCGAAGGATATTTGGAAGCCTTTGCCAATATTTATCGAAATTTTGCCAAATGTGTGCAGGCACGTTTGGCAGGCGAAGAACCCGAGGAAATTTACCAAGATTTTCCGACTGTGGAAGATGGCTTGCGAGGTATGTTATTTATCGAAACTTTGATTAAATCCACCAACAGTTCTGAAAAATGGGTGAAAATGGAGGAATAAGGGTTTTCTTTATCTGGATAGAGAATTACGGAATTACGGCAACTCTCACTTTAAAATATGTAAATCATTGATAATCAATGATTTACATAAAATGAGGGTTACTACACCAATTCCTAGTCCTTGCATTTGCCACCCTCACCAAGACTTTGTCAACCATTGCTATAACAAACCTTTGATTTCTTTGATGCGTTTTTGAAAGTCAAGACTTTGATAATCAGCATTTTGCGGGCAAATTTTTGCCAAAAACTGCATTACCTCGCGCGGGTGTTCGGCTTTTTTGCCGGTTTTGTCAATACATTTAGAAGTAGTCCATAACAAGGTTTTGAGATGGGTTTTGGCTTCATCAAACATACAATATTCCTCTATGACCGTATTGCTGTCGAAATAAAGCATAGCCGTCCGAATCGTTACCCACTCGCTCAGATTTGCCGAGCGGACATAAGCAATTTGATGATTATAAACTACCCAATCTACCGGAAAATCTGCCAAAAAATAAGCCGATTTTACTGCAAAAGTTTTCAAAATTTGGTCTTCGCGGGCATTGAAAAAATAATCAAAATATTTGGCATTGTTGAGGTGTGCCAAGGGGTCGCAATCTTGAAAGCGAATGATGGTCTGTGATTCGGTAAATTGGGGATAGGTGCGATTTAGGTCAAAAATCATTTTAAAAAATGTGAATAATTTTACAAAGTATTATGATTATCAGTTGGGCAAAAATAAGGAACGATTACAAATAAGGTACACATTTACAAATACACAATCGATTGATAATCAGATATTTATATAATTTCTAATTCGTAATTATTAATTCCTAATTCCCCAGCCGTCTATCAATCAACTTTTGTCATCTGGTTTTTGTTTTTGCCTAATTGCCAACGCAATGTTTTTGATATTTTTAAATCAGGCTTACGCAATGCAATAGTTTGGACAGTTTCTGGTTTCTAGTTCCTAGTTATTTGCTAAGTACTTGATTATTAGCTAGTTATAAAAAAATATTTGAAATATCATAACTGACTGATAATCAAGTGCTTATAAAAAATATCCGAAGTATTGTCAATGATAAAAGCTTGAAAATGAATGATTTACTGAAAAAATAACAAAGTTTTTAGTCATCAATTGATTTAAATTGTTGTTTTTAAAAGCTCTATAACTATCTGCGTATCAAGTATTTATAGAATTTTTATTTGCAAAAACTGGCTCAAAAACAAACTATTTAGACACAAAGAACACGAAGAAAATACCCACAGAGTTCACTAAGACCTTTGTGTTTCTTTGTGTTTACCTTTGTGAACTTTGTGGGAATATTACTCTGTAAATATAAGTATTTGACGGGTGCATTTCAAATTTACCACCTTATTACCCTCTCCTTCGGAGAGGGCAGGGTGAGGCAAAAGAAATGCGTAAATTTGAAATGCACCCGTATTTGACTGTGTCTGCCTCTGGCTGATAATCAATTACTTACCTCAATTTTTGCCAATACAAATCATTTTAAATGATTTCCTAAAACACCCAATTTTATACGGATATAAACGTTTTCTGCCAAGCCTTTTGCAAAATAATTATCATATAAGTAATTGATTACCAATGAATTAACTATAATTTAATAACAACAATTTAAACTGCGCAGCTACACAATCTTTTAGTTGCGTATTGGCAAATTGGGATAAGGAATGAGTGATTCTAATAAAAATACCACACTGTCTTTGACAAAAATGGCAATTACCAAAATAATTACGCCGGTCAAGATACCCACCGCCCGATTGTCGTGGCTGATTTCCTCGAGTTCGTGAATGTTGCGCGTCAAAACGGTAAACAAATACAAGCCCACCACTATAGCCACAAAAGCCACCAAAAAACCTAAACCTATAAACAAAAAAATGTATTGTAAACTCTTGGTAATGAATACATTGCCTGATTTTTCGTATTCGTTGAGCGTGCGAATCACATTGAGCAAAGGCATAATAATCCCCGATAAAATATGCGCCACCGACAACAATACCGCCCCCAAAAGAATAGAAAATGATACATTGCTCAGTTCAATTTTGTATCTTTTGACCAAAAAATAACGAAATAAGCGAAAGGTAACAAAGGCTACCAATACCGCCAATACCAAAGACAAAGTGAGTTGAAAAAGCGCAAGCAAAAAGAGTTTCATATCAAGGGGCTATTAATGAGAGGGTTAAATATGACTATTTTGGGTAAATTAGCGATGATTTCAAAAATAAAATTGTATTATTCAAAACTAATAAAAAATTAATAATTTGGGGAAAAAATATTGCCTTTATGCCGCCTCGGGCGGACAATCAGCATTTTGCGCCTGAGCGTCTTTGCGCAAAAATAGAGTTGTATGGTAGTATTGAATTATTTTAAATATTTTATATAACTAACTGATTATCAGATACTTATAAATAAATTCGGGTTCTTCACCACTTTTCACAAATGAGAATTTTTTTTCTGAAATTTATCAATTTCAGTGATTCTGAGCGAAGCGAAGAATCTGAAACTCTTGATAATCAACGCTTTAGATTCTTCAGAGC
>JALONJ010000495.1 GCA_025455045.1 Microscillaceae bacterium
AAAGAACACCAAGAAAATACCCACAAAGTCCACCAAGACCTTGGTGCTTCTTTGTGATTACCTTTGTGAACTTTGTGGTAAATTTGACAGCATTAGTTGTAAGTGATTGATAATCAGGTATTTATCTCAAAGACGGAAAGTAAAATTTATTTTATGTTTTTTCACCCAAACCCCCATTTGCTATACAATCAAGGATAGCCCTTTTGCAAAGCAAATAGCTCGTAAATGTCTGATTATCAGTAAATTAAATGCAATTTAACGACAACAAATTAATAGCAATTTCAAAATTTTGTATTTTCAATACTTCGGACAGTTTTTAGATAATCAATAGGTTACGTTATTTTAAATATTTTATATAACTAACTGACCGTGTCCGCCTCTGGCGGATTATCAAATACTTAGCAAAATAACTCGGAACTAGAAACTAGAAATACGAAATAACTTAGCCAAATATTCAATTGATGGTTTATACCCAAGCAGATTACCAAAAAATCTTAAAATTGCTTCAAAGCGAAGACAAAAGCAATATTGAACTGGGTTTGGCTTTGTTGCAGGACAATAAGATTTCTGAAACAATGCAAGTGGCTTTGCTGTGGCAAGCTCAACATTATTCATACTTGGAAGACTTCAAAGACCGCATATTTGCGCTATTGCGCAAAAAAAGAATCTATCCGCCAAAGATTGATCGCATTTTTCAAACCCTGAAATTATTTTATATTCCTTATGATACCTACCGTTGGTATAGCCAGCATACTTACAATGCCGAACCCGAAGATATTAGGGAAATATTGGCTTTATACCCCAAAATCCAAGCGCAGGTAGAGGGGTTGTTGGATTGGGACGCAAAATTTCGAGAAGACTATGCAACCGTTAGCAAAGTCTTGTGGACGTATTATGCTATGCCCGAAGCACGTAGTTTTTTGCAAAAAACCCTCGAGTATCAATCTGATACCTTTGATTTGTATTTTTACATTGCCCAAACCTACCAAAAAGAGCAGAATTTTGATAAAGCAATTGAGTTTTTCCAACGCTATATCGAGTTAGCTCCTCGATATTTGCCCGATAATGAGTACCGACTAGATGAATGGTATATGGATTTGCGTATGTATTTGCCTAGCACCCTTTGGGCTTGGCGCGAATTGGGGGAAATATCCGAAATTCAAAAAAACGACCTTGCCCACGCCGAGTACTGCTACCAACAAGCCATTGATTTAGCCCCCACCAATCACCAAGCTCCTTTGGATAAACTTGCCGATTTGTGGCTAAAAATGGGTAAATCTACGCTTGACCAAATCTTAGATTTACGCCTCCAAGCCCTCAGAGTAGCCCAAACAACCAAAGCCTACCCCCCAGATGCCCCCAAAATAGCCCAAGCCTATACGCAAATTGGGGATACTTATTATTTAGAGCTAAACGACCACGATAAAGCATTGGCTTGTTACAAACGGTCTTTGTATCTTCAGCCCCGCCAAACCGCCGTTATTTTGCGCCAAGCCGAGTTGGTATTGCGCTATTATCGTGATTATTGGCAAGCACGGGCTTTGTATGAGAAAATTCTTCAGTATGACCATCAGAATTTGGAAGCAAAACAGAGCTTAAGCAAAGTTAAAAAACAGCTAAAATGCTGATTATCAATACTTTAAATATAAATGATAATTATTGAGCATAATTTTCAATGCCTAAGCATAAATTTTTAATTCCTAATTGATTCCACATATTTCATTTTTTTGCGAAATTCAAACCGAATTTTTTTTTAAATCTCGAAAAATCCCAACAAAATGGAAAAATACATCCTCGCGCTCGACCAAGGCACTACCAGTTCCCGAGCCATCATTTTTGACCACGCCGGAACTGTAGTAGCCCTTGCCCAACAAGAATTTGCCCAAATTTATCCACAACCGGGCTGGGTAGAACACAACCCCGAAGAAATTTGGCAATCTTGTGTGCAGGTAATGCAAGAGGCTTTGCAAAAAGCCAAACTTCAGGCTTCGCAAATTGCCGCGATTGGCATTACCAACCAGCGCGAAACCACCATATTGTGGGATAAAACCACCGGCGAGCCGCTAGGCAATGCCATTGTTTGGCAAGACCGCCGCACCGCCCGCGCTTGCGATGAGCTGAAGCAAGAGGGCTATACCGAATTTATCCAAAAAAAGACCGGCTTGATTCTCGATGCTTATTTCTCAGCTAGTAAAGCAATGTGGATGTTGGACAATTTTCCCGAAGCCCGCCGCAAACAAAAACAAGGCAGTTTGGCATTTGGCACGATTGATAGCTGGCTCATTTGGAATATGACCGAAGGCGAAGCCCACGTGAGCGATGTAACCAACGCCAGCCGAACTATGCTCTACAACATTCATACTTTGAGTTGGGACCAAGAACTACTGGATATTTTTGGTATATCACGCGAAATGCTCCCCGAAGTCAAATCTTCCAGCGAAATCTATGGCTATACTGATGAGAGGCTGCTAGGAGCAAAAATTCCGATAGCCGGCTTGGCGGGCGACCAACAAGCCGCCCTATTTGGACAAATGTGCATCGAACCCGGAATGGTCAAAAACACCTATGGTACGGGCTGTTTTATGGTTTTGAATACCGGTACTCAAGTCGTAAGCTCCCAACACAACCTCCTCTCGACCATTGCTTGGCAAGTCGGCGATGAGGTCAATTATGCTTTGGAGGGCAGTATTTTTGTAGCGGGGGCAGTCATTCAATGGTTGCGCGATGGCTTAGGAATTATTCCAACTGCGCAAGCCAGCGAAAGCCTAGCAAGTAGCGTGGAGGATAACGGCGGGGTTTATTTCGTACCGGCACTCACCGGCTTAGGCGCGCCGCATTGGGACCAATACGCCCGAGGAACAATGGTAGGTATTACGCGCGGAGCCACCGCCGCGCACCTTGCCCGCGCCGCCCTTGAGAGCATTGCCTTGCAAACTGCCGATGTATTGGCGGCTATGCAAGCCGATACCGGGCTACCCATTCAACAACTCAGAGTAGATGGTGGCGCAGTAGCCAATAATTTGTTGATGCAAATTCAAGCCGATTTCTTGGATGCGACCGTGATTCGCCCCAAAGTTTTGGAAACTACCGCTTTGGGCGCAGCCTATTTGGCGGGTTTGGCAGTAGGGTATTGGGCAAGTATTGACGAAATTCGCCAACAATGGCAAGTCGACCAAGTATTTAGCCCCCAATTAGCCACCGACAAAGTGAGTGCAATCAAAACTCAATGGCAAAAAGCCGTAAGCAAAGCCAAAGGCTGGATTGATAGCCCAAGTTTTTGATTGATAAGTACTTAGGCAAATTCGGAGAGGGATGGGGCGAAGCTGGAACACAAAACAACAATTCCCAAAAATCTATAAAGAACCAGCAATTGGGTGCATTTCAAATTTACCACCTTATATCCTCTCCTTCGGAGAGGGCTAGGGTGAGGCAATAGAAACGCGTAAATTTGAAATGCACCTCAGCAATTCCCACTTTGGCACACATAACTCATTGATAATCAAAAAGTTAAAAATATGGGTAACCGATTGTTTTATAACTACCTGATTATCAAGGTTTTATAATTTAATAAAATTTTATAACTCATTGATAATCAGGTACTTATCTACAGTGGGAATTGCTGATAAACAACCCGCAAGGTTCATCAACCTTCTGATTATCAAATACTTATCTAAAAATATATGAACGCACAATATTGGATTGAAAAACTCAAACTCCACCAACACCCCGAAGGTGGCTACTTCCGCGAGACTTACCGAGCAAGCGAAGAGCTGGCTTTGGATAGCTCCAAACAAAAAAGGAGTTACGCGACGGCGATTTATTTTTTATTGACTGGAGAAAATTTTTCGGCTTTTCATCGCATTCAATCCGATGAAATGTGGCATTTTTATACCGGTAGTGCCGTAGAAATCTATTACATTGATTCGCAAAAGCAGTTGCAGGTGTGCCGTTTGGGGCAAAACTTCGCGGAGGGCGAGTGTTTTCAGGCATTGGTGCCGGCAGGTTGTTGGTTTGCTTCGAGGGTGCTTGACCCACAGGCTTACGCATTGGTGGGCTGTACGGTAGCTCCGGGCTTCGATTTTGCGGATTTTGAATTGGCAAATCGCGCCCAACTGATAGAATTATACCCCGAACACGCCGCCATTATTACCCAATTTACTCGCAATTAAGGAATTGGGAATTAACAATTAGGAATTATTTAATTACCTGATTTTCAATTAGTTATAATTTTAAAAGGAATCTTCGCTACTTTTCAGAAATTGCCTTCGGCAATTCCATTGAATTCTGAAAAGCTCTCGCTTTTCAGTGATTCTGAACGAAGTGAAGAATCTAAAGCGTTGATTATCAAGAGTTTCACACTGAAATTGATAAATTTCAGAAAAAAATTCTCATTCCTGAAAAGTGGTGAAGAACCTTTAAAAGTGTCACTTTATTTTGCATCTCTTACTAACCAATCCACCAATAAGGTCATTAGCAGGGCTGTTAAGTTCTCTTTTTGAGCCAAATTATATTTGCTTTTCAATCCCAAAATATGCTTCTTTTCGCACTCATAGAAGAAGATTTAGTAAGCCCGCTCCGCCTTTAGCGGAGTAGGGCTGGGGGAAGTTGTATTCAAAACTTAACAGCTCTTGGAGGCTAGAGGGCTTTGCCATTCAATCTATTTTAAATCTTTCTTTTTATAATCTTCCCGAAGCATCGCAAAAATATCCCAGCATCGCAAGGGGCATTTGAAGCCGTTGGCCATTTCTTCGCGGCGTTTTTGTCCTTCCAAAAGGGCTTTCTCTATTTTTTCTTTTACTTTCTGACTCATAATTTGTATTTTCACAATTGACTAACATCAAAATAAGAATTGAAGTTTTATAGGTTAAACCTTTCAATTCATAAAGCTCTGATAATCAATTATTTATATAAATTTTAAACAATCTATCCATACACCTTCCAATCAACCAATGCTCATAGTCAATCGATTAGCAGACAATTATATCTGATTAATTATTGACTTCATTTTCTAAAAGATGAAAAAAGGGATTTGGATTAGTTTAGTGTTGAATGAATATTATAACACTTATAAAACTTACATTTGAAGTGATTTGTTTACAAAAAAACTAGAAAATACTAAGATGGTCATTTTTTTAGCCAAAATAATTGACTGTGTCTCGCCTCTAGCAAATAATCAGTGTTTTGAATTAGCCCACTTGCCCTGTAAAGGTCTGCCTTTGGCGCATTTCAAAAATTTGTCAATTTCTGGGGTATTAAGTACTACCCTTTTACAAACTTGTTAAAATATCAATAAAATATAATTTATAAACAATTGAAAGTTATTTGGACTTTTGAAACGTTTTTTCCATTTTCTCATTTGGCACCGGTCGCAAAATTTTGTCGTTTCATAAATATATGTAAGTTTTTCAACTAATAGGCTTTATTTTGAGGTAAGTCCTACTAATATACCCTTGTTTAACTCTTTCAAAGACCTCGTCCATCAAAATTTCTACAAGAATTATAAATCGATTAATGTTATCTTGAGTTACTACAATTCCCCCAATGTTTCCGTGCGCAATTGGATTACGATGGTGGTCGATAAAAAAACGTAGCTCATTTTTTAAATTCAATTTATATTTCACAAGGTATTCTATAAAAACATAGAGATTAAAAGTTGCCAATAGATCATTAATCACTTCAAATGAAACATTGCTTTGGGTGTTAATTATAGCTGGTATATTCAAAATTCTATCTTGGAAAAAGGTATCTAACCCAGAAATCAATTTAACTTTTTTACTTTCTTTATCAGGATATTCTCGAATTTGTTTAAATGTATTTTCAAAAGTAAATGTCAAAATAGAGTCCGATATTAGAGCCTTGTCAAGGGCTAAACTATTAAGTTCGCGGACATAGCTCTGAAAAGTTTGTTGCACAAAGCCTTCCCAAGTGGCATATATTATCAATACTGAATAATTGAAAAAAAATTGCTTATCTTTTTCAGTGAAAGAATATTGATAGGGTAAAACTTTGGTAGTCAATAAAATATCCTTTCGCTCATCAATATCAATTTGAATGTCATCTAGGAAGTTAATCATTTTAATTTGGTATTTCAGCAAAGATTTTTTTGGCAACTTTTAATCGATTAACGTATCTATATCTATTATTGGAGGCTGTTCCTGCATATTTTTTAAAATCAGGATTATTTTTTAATTCATCTATTTTTCCTTTTAAGTTCTCAACTTCTAATTTTTCATATGATTCTATATTTTCGCCTATTCCAACCATAATAGCTTCAAAAATTGTTGGTGAGAATACATAATTTAAACCTTTAAAGACTCCTTTACCAATGGGCGCAAGTAATCTTATCACCCTAGTAAATATATTTTCAAAATATGAATAGTCAAAATTTGGGTTTTGGACAGCATTTTTCATAAATGAAGACAAATGTTGAGACAAATTTTCACTAATTTCATCAGTATTGTAATCAAATAAAGAGCAAAATCTTAAAACTAACTCTTGATCATATAATTCTGATAATTGTTTTTCTGAAATATCAATTGTGTCTTTAAATTCAGGAAACTCTGCCAATCTTAGCAAAAAATCATTAAATTCAGATGAAATATCTCTGTAGATAGCATTTCTTATTTCTTGGGGAGTCAGCGATGAGCCACCAGTATTAAGCCGGTTAAACAACTCAAAGCGCATATCATAATCACTGTTCCAGCGAATAATCTCTACTCTACAAGTTGCCCTTTTAATGTTTAAGCGAAATTTATTGGGTAAATTTTCACAAGAAAATCCTTCTAAAGAATCTACTCTATCACCTTGCAATAATACCCAATTATTCTTCTTTTTGATTCCCTCATCTTTATCTCTAAGTATTCCAAAAAAAGATAATATCGTAGAAATTCTTTGAAGCCCATCTACCAATTCCCAAACTCCTTTGTCATCTTCGGCGACAAATATAGGTGGAATAGGAATACCTAATAAAATGGATTCTATAAAACGAGTTTTTTGTTCATCATCCCAACGAAAATATCTTTGAAAAGCTGGGCGAATAATTATTTCTTCACGCTCATACATACTCATTATTTCGCCAAATGACATATCCAACCTATCGGTATTGAGTAAATTGCGTTGAGTTTCTACTTCTTTCTCTAATTTTTCAATATCTAATTCTATTTCTGTGGTCATAATTTTTGAAAAATATCCTTCTGTATAAAATTAAGTGGTGAGGCAAATCGCTATATTAACTTACTGATTATCAACGGATTACAATTAAATGATATTACTTTCCCCTGAGAGGTT
>JALONJ010000496.1 GCA_025455045.1 Microscillaceae bacterium
TCGCTCGCTGAAGCTCGCTTCAAACCGAATTTTTGCGGCTTTCGTTCCAAAAATTCTAGGGTTTCGCTAAGGGCAATTTAATGAAAAATACATCTAATGGCTTGATTGTCAATGACTTACACACAGGTGTTTTTTTAGCAAATACAATTAAAATATTAACATTTATTTAATTATTTTATAGTGGGAATTGCTGGAATTATTCAATTCCTAGCCATAAGTATTTGATAATCAATTAATTATAAAAATATTCAAGCGTAAATTTAATTTTGAATTTGAATCTTAAATTTTGAATACTATATTTTCACATCAAAAAAAACTCCTAAACGATGGCTGATACTGCCCTTCACACGCACCAATGCCCCAGTTGCCAGACTCCTTTTGAGGTCTATTTGGCTCATTCTCAATACTTTGGCTGTCCGCATTGTCGGGCTTGGATTCAACTGAACTCCGACAACCTGCCTTTTGTAGCCCATCCCAAAACCGGTTATACCGACTCTTTGTCATTTGTCAAAATTGCTTTGGGAATGACGGCTACCTTTGACCAGCAAAAATATCGAGTCATTGCTCGTACTCGTTGGGGGGCAAACTACATTGAGTACTATGAAACCCAAACCGATAGCGGCACAAAAACCGGCTACCAAAACAACAGCAGCAAATATGATGTTTGGCGATTGCAAAACCTGAACACAGACCAAGGTTTTTGGTTAATCCAGACCGAAAGAGGCTTTTATTTTTCCCAAATATTTCAATCACCGAATCCGGGATTACCTTACAACCAAGGGCAAGAGTTGTTTGCCAACTTTGTCAATTCTTACTCCTTGCGCGTAACGGAGTATGGCAAGGCGTATTTGTATTTTTTTGAAGGTGAAGCCAACGAACTGCCTTTAATCAATTTGCAAAACCAACTCAAATACTACCGTTGCAATTATGGCAGTTCAACTTATACCCTTGAGATTGAATACGACAACGCAAGCGGCTACAATTTAGAGCCTTATCGCTATACCCAAGAAACTGCGGTGGATAACAACCGCCTCATTTTAGAGGCTTTTGCCGATAATGCCTCTATCCAAAAAACGCGGCAAAATGCCAAAAGCCTGATTTTTGCGCGTAACTTAAGTATATTTGTTTTTATTGGTTTATTCATTCTGTTTATGTTATCGTTTGGTGAAAAAAAAGTGGTTTTTCGACATCATCAAGATTTTGGGCAATTGGGCGATACTTTGCCCAAGTTTACCCCGGAGTTTGAGTTAAAAAATCAAGCATACCTGATTGAGCTAGAGGTAAGTTTACCAACTTACAACAACCAAGAGGTATATATCACCACCGAATTGTATGACGAGGAGGAAGAAGTAATGGTCAATGAATTGGCGGGTGATTTTTGGTATTATTCGGGCTATGACGATGGGGAACGCTGGACTGATAGCCAAACTTATACCTCTCAATATATGCAAGTACGCTATGCCGGCGCGTATTCGGCAGAGTTTTTTGTTGAACCCAAGGAGGTAAGTGGTCATTTGATTTTTCGCGTGCGCGAAGCCGGTATGATTTGGTACTATTACCTCACCCCTCTCCTGATTGTGTTGCTGGTTTTTGTGATTGTGCAGTTGATGATTTATTGGCGAAAATTGGAATAAATCGCAATGGGTTTGTATAAGGTTTAAATTTATTTGGCTCTATCGTTAATTTGGTTAATTCATAGTAATTTTTCAAGATTATTTAAACCCTAAGGGTTTTTAGAAACCCTTAGGGTTTGGACTCAACCCCCAAATTAACGATTGAACCATTTATTTTTTGTAAATAATTGATAATCAATGATTTATATTAATGAAATGCGGTTTCTATTGCTTTTACTTGATTTTAATTTTTGAAAAATGAATAAAATACTCATCATTGGGCAAGGAAGTATAGGTACATTTGTCGGTTCAGCACTCAAACAAGCCGGTGAAGAGGTTACTCATTTTATCCGAAAAAAAACCGGCTACTCCCCCAGCGTAGTTTTGAATTTTAATGATAGGAGAGCAAAAAAATATACGATCAAAAAAGGTACTGAATATAGTTACGCAACCCTTTTTGACCTTGAAGAAATCGCAAATTATACCCACATAATCATACCGGTTGCGCACTACCAATTGCTACCGGTTTTAGAAACCCTTGCCCCACAACTCAATCAAAATCAAGTTTTGGTCATTATGGGCAATATTTGGGACGATTTTGAATGGCTAGATACCCATATTCAAGTCCCATTTTTATTTGTTTTTCCAAATTTTGGCGGAGCAATCCTTCGCAACGTTTTACAAGGCTGGCTTACACCAAATTTTACTGTAGGCGTTAGCTCGGTTGATTATACCTCGCATCTAGAACAATTTAGCGCAATTCTTACCAAAACCGGCTTCAAACCCCGCCAAGAAAAAAATATAAAAGGCTGGCTAATGACGCATTTTGCCTACAATGCGGGTATGTTGCTGGAGGCGGTAAGGCAAGACGGCTTCCAAAAAATGACCAAAAAGCTGAGTAGTCTCAAAAATATGTATTTGACAATGCGCGAATGTATAAATGTCGCCAAAGCCTTGGGTATTGAAACCCGTACATTCAACGAAGGTAAAACGGTATTTCAAGCTTTGTGGTGGAATGGGTTGAAAACCTATCTTATCTTTTTGATTCCCGGCTTGGCAAAAAGTGTAGATGCTACCAAGAATTTGGAAGATTGGCTTAGTTATGGAAAAAAAGTGTGGCAAACTGCCCAAAAACACCAAATTGCTACGCCAATTTTAAATGCTTTTTACAAAAAAAATATTTAATTTCATCATTAAAACATATCTTGTAAGGGCGCATTTCAAATTTACGCATTTCTTTTGCCTCACCCTGCCCTCTCCGAAAGAGAGGGTGATAGGTAGTAAATTTGAAATGGACCCTCTTGTAATCATTTGATTTTTAGCGGTTTACTTTTTGTTTCAATGTTTTGGGATATTCAAAAATATCATCGGATTTTTAGAAAGTTTATTTAAACCCAACTTTATAAACCTACCCAATATGCTGTCAAATGCTCATACGAAGCTCCGACTTGACCCGCAAGACGAATATATGCACACTCCCGAAAGTGCCGAAAACTACAATGAAAGTATGTATTTCAATGTTTTTGACTTTCAGCAAAAGATTGGCGGTTGGTTTCGCTTAGGTAATCGCCCCAACGAAGGCTACGCCGAAATGTCGGTTTGTTTGTATCTCCCCCACGGGCAGGTAGCCTTTATGTATGCTCGCCCCAAAATAGCCGATAACTCGGCTTTTGATGCCGGTGGCTTGCGTTTTACAGTTGTAGAGCCTTTTCACCACTTAAAAGTGCAATATGTCGGCGAGGTTATTCTTCTCAATGAACCTCATAAAATGCAAAATCCGGCAGAGGCATTTGCCCAAAATCCCCGCTTCGAGTGTGCTATTGATCTAGATTTTGAAGGTATATCGCCGATGTATGGGGGCGAAACTGTCAATTTAGATGGTTCGCCTATTGACATCATACCCGAAAAGACCTTCGCCCGCGCCCACTATGAGCAACACACCCGAGGGCGCGGCACGTGGCGCATTGGCAACAAAACTTACCCAATCGACGGCTTTGGCTTGCGAGACAAGAGCTGGGGACCACGTTACTGGCAAGCAATTCATTGGTATCGCTGGCTACCTATTTGTTTTGGCGAAGATTTTGGAATGATGGTTTCGGTCATTGGCAGCGAAGACCAAGCCGTGCAAATGGGCGGAATGGTCTTGCAAAACGGTCAATATGATTTGATTCAAACTTGCACAATGACCTCCGAATGGGACGAGAATTATTATCAAACGGCTCTCACTGCACAAATCACTACCGAAAGTGGTAGGCAATATGCCCTAAGCGGCAAAGTGCTGAGTTTGATTCCCTTGCGCAATCGGCGCAAAATCGGTTTGCGCCAAGAACTTCATACTCGTATTACTGAAGGTATGACTGAGTACGAATGTGCTGGCAGAATCGGCTACGGTATGTCGGAGTACCTTGACCAAATCATTGATAATCGTCCCGTACATCTTGCTTTTTGAATATAAAAGGAATTAAGTAATGAGTTAATTATCAAGATGTGCTGTTGTGCTAATGTGCTGGTTCTTCACCACTTTTCAGGAATGAGAATCTTTTTTTCTGAAATTTATCAATTTCAGTGATTCTGAGCATTAATGAGCCAAGCGATAGCTTGGTGAAATTACCGAGCGAAGCTCCGAAGAATCTGAAAATCTTGATAATCAACGCCTTAGATTCTTCAGAGCTTCGCTCGCTACCTTCGCAAAATATTCATTTTGCTTGGTAATGTTCAGAATCACTGAAAAGCGAGA
>JALONJ010000080.1 GCA_025455045.1 Microscillaceae bacterium
GTTCCACGCAGGATGACGGCTTGGGGGGATTTTAGATTGTTTTTTAAAGATTTATTTTTTGTACTTTTTCAATATTTCTCAAAATATTCACGTTAATTACAAGTTAGAAATCATATTATCAATTGATTGTCAGAGGCAGACACAGTCAATTAGTTATATCTTTATAACTATTTACCTTATTTTGTAATTATTCCTTAATTTTTTCATAACCTATTGATTTTCAAGTAATTATGAAGTTGTTTATAATATATTATGTTGGCAATTTATTATTTTCAATACTTCGTGGATATTTTATAGTCTATTGTAAAACAGCCTTTAGGCTGTCTTATCACAGCCTAAAGGCTGTTTTACAGACTCATTTGTCAAAAGCTAAAGATGATTAGGTATTTATGAAATTTGTAATTTTCAGGAAATTTTGGGTTTATGCTAGGTCTAAACTCATTCACGCGCGCAGGCTAACAGCCTGCGTTACAATTTTCTTAAAAAGTGGCGAAAATTCTAATTTCCCAGCTAATTACTTGATTTTCAATTATTTAATAAAATTCATCGGTTCTTCACCACTTTTCAGGAAAAGCATTTTTTCTGAACAGTGGTAAAGAGCCAATTCACCTTCAATAATTGGTAACTGATTCATTCAAAATGCGGGGGTATTGCCCCTGAAAAGTCTTAAAATAGCCTTCCAATCTTTCAAAATCTTGTTCTAAATCTTCTACATTGTGCTGTTTGAGTTTGGCTTCCATTGTTCGGGCTTGCTCGGCTACTTGGTCGGCACCCAGCGTACCGGCATTGCCTTTGAGCGTATGCAAACTAGAACGCACGCTCTCGTAATCTTGGTTCAAGATACCAATTTTGCAGATAGATAGCAATTGTTGAGTATCTTGTTCAAACTCGAGCAAGGACTCATTGACCAATTCTATTCCCCCATATTTTTTCAATTGAGCTACTACACTCAAATTCAAAATCGCTAAGGCGTTTTGGGTATCACTTTCATTGCTAATCCATTGATTATCAGTTGTTTGATTATTTTCTTCAAATTTAATTTTATATTTGGCAATATGTTCTTTGACTTTGCCAATCAGTTTTTGGGCATTGATAGGTTTGGCGATGTAATCGTCCAGACCTTGATTGATAAACTTGCGGCGGTCTTCTTTCATTGAGTAGGCAGTCATCGCCACAATAGGAGCCAATTGGTTGAGATTCAATTGTTTGATGCGCTTAGTCGTTTCAACCCCGTCCATATCGGGCATTTGAATATCCATCAAAATCAAATCATAAGGCTGATTGATTGCCCAAGCCTGCTCTATTTTCTCGATGCTTTCCTTGCCACTGGTTGCCAAATCCACTTTGCAACCGGCTTTGAGCAATATTTCTCCGGCAACTTTGCGATTGATGGCATTGTCATCTACCACCAACAAGTAAGGCTGGTAATTTTCAAAATGATTGCCTGCAACCAATTCAAAATAAGGGCTTTCTTCGGCAACAGGTGGTATGTCGGTTGAGGTGGCTTCAAAAGTAAACCAAAAATTACTGCCTTTGCCCGATTCGGATTCTACGCCAATTTCACCGTCCATCATTCGGGTCAGTTCTTTGGAAATAGCCAAGCCCAAGCCCGTACCGGCAAATGACTTGGACGACGAGTTGTCCAATTGACTAAAGGTCTCAAACAAACGTTTGATTCCGGCGGCATCGATGCCTATGCCGGTATCGGTTACTTCTATTTTGATGAGATTTTTTTTGCCCCGATGACTCAGCAAACTCACCTTGATACAAATTTCGCCCGATTCGGTAAATTTGATAGCATTGGAGGTAAGGTTAGAAATGATTTGCAAAAGGCGGGTTTCATCAGCCATCAAATATGTAGGTATATCGCTTGCCACTACATAGCGCAGATGATTGCGCTTGTAACCGGCTTGTTGCAAAAACAGGTGATAAACCTTGTCCACGGTAGCCCGCAAATCCATTGATTTTTTTTGCAACTTCATTTTGCCGGCTTCAATTTTCGAGAGGTCGAGAATATTGTTGAGAATGTGCATCAAAGTCTCCGATGATTTTTTGATGGTTTCCATATACTCGTGTTGTTCGGCGTTGAGAGGGGTGTCGAGCATTAGGTCTATCATTCCAATGATGCCATTCATCGGAGTACGAATTTCGTGGCTCATATTTGCCAGAAAACTCTCTTTGACTTTCAACGATTTTTCGGCAAGGTCTTTTGCCTGAATCACAGCTTCGGAGGCTTTTTTGAGGTCGGTAATATCGCGCACTACCCCCTCAATGCCCAGTGGGTCGCCAAAGTCATCATAAAGCAATTTAATATTGGAAATAGACGGAATCAAGTTGCCGGTTTTGGCACGAATCGAGGTTTCAAAATTTTTGATTTTTTTACTTTCCAACAAAATTTGCATAAAATCATTCAATTTGGTCTGATTGAGCGTAAACTCGGTGATGCTATGCCCTATTACTTCTTCGGGCATATATCCGGCAAACTCATAGACCGAAGGACTGACCAGCGTAAGAATACCATCGATGGTGGCGTGGTAATAAATATCTTGAAATGACTCAAAAATTCGGCGAAACTTGTTTTCGCTTTCTATCAAGGCTAACTCGGAGCTTTTTTTGGCGGTAATGTCGTGGGCGATTGCCGATACCTCCTCAATTTCGCCTTCGCTGGGGCGAATGGGGTTCAAAAAAACCTCCCACCAACGGTAGCGATTGCCGCCTACCGGTAGTTTGAGTTCAAAATGTTGCATTTGCCCCATAAAAGCCCGCTTGTAGCGATTGTCCCATATTTTATAAATTTCGCTATCGGGGGTTTTGTCTTTCAACTCCATAATATTCATATTCATAATTGGGCGGATATTGAGCTGATTTTCAATGGCTTGCACATAATTATTGTTGAACGAAGTAAGCTGATTTTGGCGGTTAATCGACCACATCATATGCGAACTACTTTCAAAAATTGCTTCTAAACGGGCTTTTTGGTTGCTAAGGCGTTGTTCGTAGCGTTTGCGTTGAATAGCCAGCGCGATTTGCCCCGATACAAAGTCCAAAAGTTCCAAATCGGCGGAGTTGTAAGCGTGGCGGCTTTTGTACGATTTGACCGAAATCAAGCCAATGACTTCACTCTCAAAAATAAGCGGTACACCAATCCATACCTTGGGCAGAGGGCCAAAGAGATTGAGTTTTTCGCGTTTCATCAAATCTAAAATTTCTTCTTCATACAAAAAAACCGCTTTTTCGCGCCGCATTACATAGTCGGTAAGTCCACCTCCGGCTTTGCGTTTGTGAATATTGGGCAAACCTTCGCGGGCTTCATCGACATAATAGGGAAAATAAATTTCTTCTTTGCTTTGATTATAGAGTTTGATATAAAAATTATTTACTTCAATCACTTTGCCCAGCTCTTGGTGAATACTTTGGTACAATTGATTGAGATTTTTGCTCTTGACGGTCAGATTGGCAATGCTGTAATACAAGGTTTGGGCTTTTTCGGCACGCACTTTTTCGGTTACATCATACAAAATACCGCGCACTGCCGAGGGCTTACCGTCTTCATACCGAATACTTACATTGCCCTCGAGATAAATGATTTTGCCTTTTTTGGTAAGTAAAGTAGTTTCAAATTTATAAATCGGTTTTTTGCGAATCAAATTAAAAATTGTCGTATAAGTACTGCTTTTGGCTTTTTCATAAATAATATCTTTGACATTCAAACTTTGTAAATCCTCAATGCTGTAACCTACTTTGCGCTGAAAAGCTCGATTGGCAAAAAGCAGATTGCCTTGCATTGAGCAAATAAAAATCAAGTCATTGGAGTTGTCAAACAAGTCTTGCAAAGCCTCGTTGCTATGCTGGAGAGCCAAAGCTACTTTGCGTTTTTCGGTTACATCTTCACCAATTTTGGTCAAGCCCATAATCTCGCCTTGTGCATTGTTGAGAATCACTGAGTTGAAATTGACAAACCGCAACTCGCCGGTTTTGGTAACAATACTGCGGGTAGCCTCGCCCCAAAAGCCCCGCCGCTCGAGTGCCAATTCATAGTCTTCAATCCGCGCCAAGCGGTCTTCTTCGGGAACCAAAACCTCAAAATAATTTTTACCCACCAACTCGCCCTTAGTCCAGCCGGTTACCAACAAGCAATAAGGATTGCAATAAGTAATAATACCGGCACGACTGACCGAAATGCCAAACAAATTGAGGTTGTCGAGCGTTTTTTGGAGCTGATGTTCTGACTCCCAGTTATTTTGTTGCATTTTTTGGGCAGATACAAATGCCAATTGGGTTTCCAACTCAGTAATTCGCTGCTCCAAAGCAGTTTTTTCCTCGCTCAAATGACTTTCGGTGGGGTTTGATACTTCCATATTGCTTTTTATTCAAGTTTTATAAACAAATCAATAAGCCCTTGATTATCAATAATTTAGGTTCAAATAAGGCTAATTCGGCTTGAATTAAGCGTAAAGTACATTTTTTTTGGCAATAAATGGCAATAGTTTGTAGAGTTTTGATGATTGAATTATTGAGGCATTGTTTCAATATTTCGGACAATTTCGAGTTTCTAGCTCCGAGTCATCTGCTAAGTATCTGATAATCCGCCAGAAGCGGACACGGTCAATCATTTTTATCATTCATAATTCGTAATTATTGATTCCTAATTCTTTAAATCCAAGTATTTTAATTTATTTTGAATGCCTAAAAAACTATCTGAGAAGTATTTGTAAAAAATTTGAACAATATTTTTTATAATCAACTCATTATCAATATTTTAGCTCTCAAATACTTTGTTTATCATTCCATAACTACACTACTTTATCATCATTTTATGCAATTACTAAAAACTTTATTGGTTTGGGGCTTGAGTGTTAGTGGGGTTTTTGCGCAGTTGCCTCAGCCCAGCAGTGGCAGCCTTCAACGTTTTGAAAATTTTGCTTCGCAATATGTAGCTCCGCGCCATATTGATGTATGGCTACCGACAAACTACACGCCCAACAAAAAATATGCGGTTTTGTATATGCACGATGGGCAAATGCTCTATGACTCGGCGACTACCTGGAACAAGCAAGAGTGGGGCGTTGATGAAGCCCTCACCCAGCTAAGCCAAAATCAAAAAATCAAAGATTGTATCGTGGTTGGGGTTTGGAATGGCGGCAAACTTCGCCACAGCGAGTATTTTCCTCAAAAACCTTTTGAATCTTTGCCGGCTTCGGTGCAAGACTCACTTTTGGCTTTGAATCGCAATGCCAATCAAGCTCTATTTGGGGCAAAGGTGCAATCTGACCAGTATCTTAAGTTTTTGGTCAAAGAATTAAAACCGTTTATTGATAAAAAATTTTCTACCTTCCCCGATGCTGCCCATACCTTTGTTGCCGGTTCGAGTATGGGCGGTTTGATATCGATGTATGCTATTTGCGAATACCCCAAGATTTTTGGCGGGGCGGCTTGCCTTTCTACGCATTGGACGGGAGTATTTAGGGCAGAAAATAATCCAATACCCCAAGCCTTTATGGATTATATGCAAAAAAAATTGCCCAATCCTCGTCGGCACAAAATCTACTTTGACTATGGCACAGCTACCTTAGATGCTCTATACAAGCCTTTTCAAGTAAAAGTTGATGCCATTATGCAAAATAAAGGATATAATGCCCAAAATTGGCTCACCCGCGAGTTTGTGGGTGAAGACCATTCCGAAAACGCTTGGCGCAAAAGGTTAGCCATTCCCTTAGAGTTTTTGCTCCAATAAACAATGGAGGGATTTACTTTGTAAAAAATACATAACTATTTGAATATCAGCCAGAGGCAGACACGGTCAATTATTTACAAAATTTATTTTACTCTTTGCCCACTTTGAGGAAGTTCATAGCTTTATTCTAAACCTAAACCCATTTACGGGAGCAGGCTAGGCAGCCTGCGTTACAATTTTTCCAAAAAATAGTGAAGAAGCTATAAAAATCACAACTAATTGATAATCAATTAGTTATGATTTTTTTTAAAAAAATACTGAGTTATATCATTCGGGTAAAAAACCTTATTTCAATTCACAAAATCACCCCGCAAAATTCGGAATCTTTTGCGGGCTTCGGCGATGTAAATGCTTCCCGGGTACTTGTCTAACAAACTCGCATACAGTTCTTTGGCTTTTTCTTTGTCTTTGAGTTTTTCCTCATAGGTTTTAGCCAACAAAAAATAAGCATCATCACCCAAAATATCTTCGCCGTATTCATTCACAATTTTTTGCAATACCACAATAGATTCGGTGGGTTTGTCCATTTTGAGCAATAGTTTGGCTTTTTCCCACAATACTTCATCTATGATGCTATTGCCGGCAAAATCGGTTTGCATTTTGTTCAAGGCATTGAGAGCTTCGGCATCTTTATGCTGAAAAATCATCAGTTCAATTTTGGCGTATTCTTGCAAAGCCGCGCCGGTGGTATCAAACACCAAATTATCTTGAATCAAAAGGCTCAAATCCATCGCATCGTTGGCTATTTCGCGGCTGGTGGCTTCTTTCAAAATATTGAGATGTTCTTCGGCAAGGCTAAATTCGCCACTATAAAACGAAAGCTTGGCATTTTTGAGTTTTGCTTCGTGTCCGATGGGGTGGTCTTTTTTGAGTTTTTCGACCTGCGAGTATAGCAAAGTCGATTCCCAAGTTTCACCCTTGAGCAAATAAATATCGCCCAAGTCGGTTTTGCATTGGGCTACATAATTGACATCACTTTTGTTGATTTCGATGGTTTCGGTCAAGATAGCAATGGCGGTATCTTTTTTATCCAAATAAAAAGCATACAACAAAGCCATATTGCGAAGTGCATCTTTGGTTTTGTAGTTTTTGCCCAAATCGTTCAAAAGTTTTTTATAATCCTGCAATAGTGAATTTATCTCACTCATTTGCACCGGAAAAGTATTTTTGATGACTTCTTCTTTGGCTTTCAGGTACTTGTTGCGCGCCATCGGGTAGTTCATTCCATTGGGATAAGTGTTGATTACGTACTCAAAAATGCTCTTGGCAGCCACAAAATCGGCATTTTTGAAACTGATTTCGCCGATATTCATTAGCTCACTTCCTTCGAGGCGGTAGCGTTTGTCGAGGGCTTTTGCCTGTACAAAGGCGCGGGTAAATCTTTTTTGCTGGAGATAGAGCCACAGCAATAACTCGTTGTAAGTAACCTCATTAGGCTCTTTCTGCAACTGTTCGAGCAAGGTACGTTCTAGTTTATCAAAATCTTCTTGCTTGCTCAGGCGGTCTTGTAAATAGCCTTTAACCGGCTCGATATGATTGGGGCTTTGCTTGGCATAGTTGAGATACTCTTGCACCATCGCTTCGGGCTTGTTGAGTAGGCGCAGTACATCAGCCATCTCGAGCGCATAGGCATTGTCGTCTTTGGCAGTTTTGCGGGCAGCGAGTAGCATTTTTTCTGCCCAATCCACTTTGTCGAGGCGCAAAAATTGTTCGGTAGCTTCCAAGACGGTTTCGCGGGACGATTTTTTAAAGTCCTCAACAATTTTGGCACATTCGGCATCAGCTTTCTCGATTTGAGTTTGGGTTTCCAACAATCCGGCATAATCCACCCGATAAGTTGGGTTTTGTGGATTGTCTTTGATTTGGCGTTTGACCCATTTTTCGGCTTCGCGGTAGTCTTTGAGCTGTAC
Organism: Microscillaceae bacterium; assembly: GCA_025455045.1. Taxonomy (GTDB): domain Bacteria; phylum Bacteroidota; class Bacteroidia; order Cytophagales; family Microscillaceae; genus JALONJ01. The sequence continues at coordinate 7,645 of JALONJ010000080.1, forward strand.
CAAGGTTTGCAAGTAATTGCGATAAATAATGGTAGCGTAGCGTGGGTTGCGGGCGAGTTTTTCGTACATTTCGCGGGCTTTTTCGTATTCTTGGCGGTCAAAGTAGTCGTCTGCCAGAGCCATATCTTGGTTCTGCGCCCCCAAAAATGGCGAAGTTATCAACAAAAAAGCAATTATCCACAGGCTTTTCCACAAGTTATCCACATTTCGGGTAGATTTATCCCCATTTCGCGGCGCAATATTTTTTTTCATAAATTATCCACATTTTTTAATGTTCATAAATTTCGGACAAAACACTGAGATTTCCAATTTCTATCTGGCTAAGTACTTGAGAATTAACATTTTATTTCGAGAAAAGTCTAAAGCCTCCCAGCAATTGTATTATTTATTTATACTATAGAATAAAAATTAGTTATTATTATTATACGGTGGATAACTCACTTCAGCGAAATTTCGTTTTGTACTTTAGGTATTTTGCTAAATTTTTATTCACACTCTAAAAGCCTATCAATCAAATGTTTATCCACTTATCCACGCAATTATCCACATATCGAATCGAGGGTTTGCTTACATTTTAAGCGTGGATAAACCGAGCTTTAGTGTGGATAACTTGGTGTATAAAAAGTGGAGAACTCCAGACTTATCCACCGCCTCGAAACTTACCCACATTCCTTCAACGTTTACCCACAACAAATGTGCATAACTCACGCACTTATCCACACAAAAAAGCAGTTTATCAACACTAATTAGCTTAAAATGTGGATAACTCGATTTACAAACCCCTATGCCAATTTTAGATTATCCACATAAAAAATATCGATATGTGGATAAATTCAGAGCTTATCCACAGAGTTATTCACAATTGAGTTTTAGCCATTTTGAATTATGGATAGATAAAGCTGATAATCAAGCAATTACTTATTGGTAAAATAATCACTTTTGTTTAAGTTTGTTTAGTTTTCAACAGAAATAACAAAATGAACCAAAGTATTCAATTTTCGCAAACAGTTGATGATTCAAATAAATCATTGCAAAAGGCTATTAAAGTATTTGCACAAACCAACAATTTGATAAATTATCAAGATGTTGCTCGATATTTTCAAATTTTGGTAGATGAAACCATAAAATGTATTTGGAGTTTCCATCATTCAACCATTCTTTTTGAAATGAATCAAGTAAAACTAGCTCTGGAAGGATCATCTATCAACAGTTCTACAGCGATTGGTTATATTGTGGAGGAGTTTATTATAAGACAATTACCTAATTTTTTTAAAAAAGAAAAGATAAGCACTAACAATTCAGCCTATGATTTTAAGTATGATGATGATGGCTTGTTGGATTTAGTAGTGAATTTGAAAGCCGAGAAAAAAGGCTCAAATAACAAAGGAATTTGTGCTGGAAATATTTTGAAAGCATTTTATACTGCTAATAACAAACCTAAGCTGTATTTGATTGCTAAATCAAAATATGAAATTGATGAAGGAAACAGCCTTCTTAATATAATAGGTAATAATTCTATTTTTTTGGAATCTTTTATAATGGGCAATGTGAACGCAGACAAACGGAATTGGTCAGCTGATTTTAACCCACTTTCGGGCAGATTACAAACTCCTGCTGAAGGGATTAGCAAAAATTTGAGTTATAAAGATATTCCTGAAGCAAAGCTTATTTTAGATTTTATCCAAAAGTTAGAAGATAATTTCTAAACCTCCAAATTATATAACTTCCTGTAAATCAGTGCATTCTGTTTGAATTATCGATTCTGCTTTTGATAATATATGAGCAATGGCTTGGGCAATATGGAAGGCTAATTGGGGCGGAACTGCATTGCCAATTTGTTTTAAAACGGAGCTTTTAGTGCCATAAAATTTAAAACTATCGGCAAAAGATTGTAAGCGGGCTAATTCGCGGGGAGTCATTACTCGGTCATATTTATAATGAATCATTACTCCACCGTGATTTTCTTTGACAGTTCGGGCAGGTTGGTGTGGATGGGCGCGAAAAAAAGCATCTGAGTAGCCTCCAAATACACTTTTACCAATAGGTGTGTTTTTTATTTTTTCCGTAAATTCTGCACTATGGTCAGTAAAAATGTGTGAGTACTCTTGAGATTCAGCTTGGTCAGCCAAATCCCCTATAGCTTCTTGCACTGTCATCCATTTGTTGGGTGAAAACATATCTAAAGGATTAGCACTATGGGTTTCAGGTGGAAAGTTGATATTTGCATCTAAATCCTTTCTCAAACCAATAAAAATAATCCTTTCTCGTTTTTGGGGTACTCCATAATTAGCTGCATTCAACACTTTGTATTTGACTTGATAACCAATTTCGGCAAATTTTTGCAAAATAACCTCAATTACACTTTCTTTTAAATATTCGGTTTTATCTTTATTATCGGACAAATATTTGACAATTTCTTTTAATTGAAGCTCATCAGTTTCTGTAAAAGCAAATTTTTGGGGATTGTTTTTAAATTGTTTGCGCCGATTGAGCAATTCAAGGCGAGTTTGTTCTATTTCGGCAAGTTTGCTAAGTTCGTTGGTTTCGGAATTAGTTAAATTATTTTTGTAATGTTTCATCGTAAGTAAGCCCTTTACATTTTCCATTACAAATAATTTGGGTTGTAAAGTTTGGACAATCTCCACATAATCTTCAAATAATTTACCTCGAGGGTCATTGGGGTCTCTTAGTCCGGCATTACTGTAGGCTTGGCAGGGTGGACCGCCAATAATTACATCACAAGTTATATTTTCAAAAGAAGTATAGATTTTATTTTTGGTATTAGGATTAGTAATATCTTCACATAGCATTTGAGTATTAGGGTGGTTTAAAGCATAAGTTTTGGCGGCATCTTGCCAAAATTCATTGGCTATTACTACCTTAAATCCTGCTTGCTCAAAACCCGCACTTAAGCCACCACAACCCGCAAATAAATCTAAAACATTAAACATAATTTTGATGAGCTAATGATATGTTTAAAAAATACTCGATTACAAAGGTATTTTAATTTTTTGGCGATTCCAAATCCGTTAAACTAAGTTTTTTATCATATATTCAAGTAAATGCTATTTTAATGAGCAATTATAGCGATTGGCAAATACTTTTTTTGAATTGCCTTATTGTAATATTTCAAACTGTTTGATCATCAAATACTTAGCCCGAAAAACCCGAAACGCGCCGATAGATGGTGGATAAGTGGATAAGTATGTGGATAAATGCTATTTAATTTAATATTTGCGGATAAAATTAATTTTTTTGTTTTAAAAAATATCAATTGCTCGATTATACTTAGCAAAAACTTCCTAAACAATCGCTCTTTTTTTTTTGATTCTTAGTTCTTAATTAAGAGCTATCTGTCTGAAAATCAAGCAATTAGTGGAAATAATAGATTTTATAAAAGATTGATAATCAATGATTTATAAGAATACTCGCTAAGCCTTGTAATAAAATTATTCCCAAAAAGTAATCAATGCAAATTGGCTTTTTTGAAAAATTTATTCATCAACCATAAAATTCATTTATTAAACCAAAAAATAGTTATCAAAATGCAAAAGCTCGCAATTTTTTTACTACTAAGTTTTATTCACAGTAATCTATTATCCCAAAACCCTGATAATCAGATACTTAAAAACGTAATCAATGTAACCGGCACTGCCGAAATGGAAGTCGTACCCAATGAAATTTTTGTGGGTATTATCTTGCGCGAGCGAATGGTCAATCGGGAAAAACTCAGCATCGAGAGCCAAGAGGAAAAAATGAAAACCGAACTCAAAAATGCCGGTTTTGACCTCAAAAACCTAAGTTTGGCAGATGCCGGAGCTAATTTTTCGCGCCTGCGTGGCGGCAAAAAAGATGTAATTGCCAGCAAAAGATATACCCTCAAAGTAGCTACGGTGGAGGAGTTGAACAAAGCTTTTGATATATTTGATAAATTGGATATTCAAGAAGCCGATGTGCTGCGAGTACACCATACCGAAATGGAGAAATATCGCAAAGAAATCAAAATCAAAGCCATTCAAGCCGCCAAAGTCAAAGCCGAATACCTACTTGAGGCAATCGGCGAAAAGCTGGGCAAACCTTTGGAAATTGTGGAGTTAGATGATTACAATGACATTTCACCGGTGTTTAGAAACCAAACGGCGAATGTCAATTATTACCAAGATGCCGTAGCTGCATCTGAAGCGATTAACTTTCAAAAAATAAAAATTCGCTATAGTGTCAAAGCCAAATTTGAGATAAAACCTTAAGTTTTTGATAAATCCATAACTGTCTGATAATCAAATAGTTATGGATTTTTCTTTAATTTATTGACTTTCAATGGCTTGAAATATTTTTTTATCTGCCCAAAACGTACCAAACGGCACTACCGAAGCCAGCAAAGCCCAAAAAGTAGTGGATAGTTTCCAGTTTTGCTCAATTTTGATTTGCACCACCGCCAACACATACAACACAAACAAAATACCGTGCGCCAAGCCAAAAACTTGATTGGGCTCCGGCATTTGGAAAATATATTTTAAGGGCATCGTAATAAACAAGATAATCAAAAAAGATACGCCTTCCACAAAAGCTAAGACGCGCAAGCGACCCAATTGAGTTTTGAATAAATCCAACATATTGATAAATGTATGAATGGTTTGATTGAAAATTTAATTTTTATAAATAATTGATTATCAATAGTTTGTGTAGATAAATATTTTTATAATCAATCTCCTACCACCTTAGCCAAGGTCTAAACCAAGGCACTGCCAAGCCTAGCAAAGCCAAAGTGAGGCAAAAATAAATCAAAGTATGCATAAATTTGGCGCGGTCGCCGACTTTTCGCTTGACAATAGAACTGCCAATGCTCAAAACCATAATCGCCAAAAACATCATAGCGATATGATAAACCCCAAAAAACCAAATTTCATAAATATCTTGTGTGCCATTTGCCATATAAGATTTGGTAAGTGGGCTGAATAAAAAATACAAGACAAAACCCAAAATAAATTGTAAATGACTAAAACCTACACTTGCTTCTCGAAGGCGATTGTCCCAAGCCGTATATTTTTGCTGGGTTGCCAGAGCTTGCCCGGCACGCAAAACCGACAAAATCAAGCCAAACAAGACCAACCAGCGTAGAATAGAGTGAACTATGAGTAAAGTCAAATACATAATGAATTAGAAATTAATAATTACGAATTAGGAATTGTGTAAATACCTGATTACCAATTAATTACATTTTTGAAACTGTTATTTTATTTTGGATTTATGCCTAATTTAATTTTTTGTCCAAAATTAAACCAAATACTACTATTGTAATAACCGATGGCTTCCAAATATTTGGTGAATAATCAGATTCTTATGTTAAAAAATATTAGTCTAAATATTTGATAATCAGTTGGTTATGTTTTTATTAAGCATTGTTTATTCTAATGAGATGCAATTATGTTACAAAAATAAACCTCCCAAGATTGTTAAAATCTTGAGAGGTTTGAAGATTGATTATTAGTCAATTAGCCTAAAGAACCTTAAACCCAACCGTCAGTTGGACTGCCCGAATTTGTGAATCGCCCTGCGGAATGTTGTAGTTTGTACCGGTGTATAAGCCATCTTTGTATAATTTGGTAAAATTGTACTGATAGCGCAAATCCAAATTGATTGCGCCTAAATCTACGCCCACACCCGCCTGAAAACCCGCTTGAAATTGATTGATTTCGGACTTAATGTCTTCTTTCAAATCTAAAGCTATCGGAGCAGCTTGCGATACTGTAGTAGTGCCGGTCAATTTTCGAGTTGCGCCAAAAGCATAACTCATCATCGGACCGCCATTTATTCTAATGCCTACGCCTTTGATACCTAAACGAACACCTACCAAAAACGGAACATCTATGTTATTGAGCGTAGTGCGAAACTCGCCGGTGGTAGTGGTCAGGGCAGTGGTATTGCTAAATCTACCCCGCGCGCCGGTTTGCGAAAAAACAAGCTCGGGTTGGAAAAACAAATTGGTGCCGCCACTGGTATGAAAACGCGCATAAATTCCCCCAACAAAACCGGGCAATACCCCATCGCGCTCTACTTTATCAGGAATTTTGCCAATAAATGAGCCATTCAATCCACCTTTGAAACCCAAGCTAAATGTTTCATCATCTTGTGCCGATACCGAACTCAAAAATCCTAAACTTAATAAAATAACCAGACTAGCAAGAATGTTCTTTTTCATAGTTTTATATTTGTTTAAATGTTTATGAATATTAACTCACTTGATTAGACAAATATTGTTTACGATAGGTTGTTTGAAAAGGTTTTTGCGCTGTTAAAAGATGTTAAACGATTTAAGTTGCTGATAATCAGGTATTTATGAATATGACTATTAAGTCATTTATTTTCATTTAAAATATGACTGATTAGTCATTTTTGTCATAAAAAATGATTTCAAACCATCAAGAAAAGCAATAAAATCGCTATAAAAAGTAATTATTAATGTTATTTTAAGATTATATAAAATAATATCTAAAAATGATTCAAAACGCTGATTTTTGTTTGATTTTCAGTTTTTTGGGGCTTCTCAAAATAGAATAAAATTTGGTGATTTTTTCGATTTTTTGTTAGAAAAGAATAAAATTTGGTTGATTTTCGATTTATCGAAAGAATCTATAGCTTTTCAAAATTTGTATTTTGAGAACAAACAATTGATGATTTAATGATAAATTTAATTGCGAGATTTAGGTGGTTTACTGAGCAAGGATTTGTATCTAAATTTTCAAAATAGTTTTAAACTCATCTAAGGTCAATGAATGGACTTTGGGAAAATCTATTGCCTTGAGACAATTGAAGTCTTTATCATTGCTGATTAAATAATCTGCACTAATACCAATTGCCAAATCGACAAATTTGTTGTCATCTACATCTGTTGTGATAAGATGCCAATGATAAAAAGGTTCGGCAAATATGGTGTTTGGGGCAGTAGCAAGAATATTTAACACCAAACTTAGCTGTGTTTTGCGAGTATTTTTGGGCTAATAACTCCTCATATTCATTTATGACTTCATTGCTGACAACCCAGTCAAATTTTTCGTCTCTAAAAGCTTCATATAGCCAATAATAATCACTTTTTGGTGGAATTGAAGCTAATAAGCAATTGGTATCTACTACAATCTTCATTAGCTGGTTTCATTAAGCATTTTATCAAAATCAGTTTGATTGTAACCTTTTTCATTGATTACTTTTTCTAATTCAGCTTGCAAAAACTGTTCGGAGTGTTTTACCAATAATCTTTTAAGGGATAGTATTTGCTCATCAGTCATATCTCGGTCAAAAATTCTTAGCAAACTAATTTGTAAGGCGTTGAGAGGGCGATTAATTTTTTGGCTTGTCATAGGCTATCCTTTTTTAATCAAAAATACGATTTTGATTGATATTTATCAAAAAAACTAAAGAATGATTTTAAGTTGTTGTCGTTAAATTGCGTTTAATTTACTGATAATCAGCCATTTATGAGCTATTTGCTTTGCAAAAGGGCTATTCTTGATTGTATAGCAAATGGGGGTTTGGGTGAAAAAAACATAAAATAAATTTTACTTTCCGTCTTTGAGATAAACACTTGATTATCAATTACTTACAACTAATGCTGTCCGATTTACCACAAAGTTCACAAAGGTTATCACAAAGAAGCACCAAGGTCTTGGTGGACTTTGTGGGTATTTTCTTAGTGTTCTTTGTGTTTAAATAGTTTATGCTTGCCTTAGCTTTTGCAAATAAATTTTCTGTAAATACTTGATTATCAGGAGTTTATATCATTTTTAAGGATCTTCACCACTTTTCAGGAATTGCCTTTGGGAATTCCATTGAATTCTGAAAAGCTCTCGCTTTTCAGTGATTCTGAACATTACCAAGCAAAATG
>JALONJ010000497.1 GCA_025455045.1 Microscillaceae bacterium
AAGTTCCACGCAGGATGACGGCTTGGGGAGATTTTGGATTGTCTTTTTAAAACTTTAATTTTTTGTACTTTTTCAATATGTTTCAAAATATTCACGTTATTTTATTACCAACAAAAAAAATGGCTCGTGTTTTCACGAACCATTCCGAAGATAATTACTCCTAATTTCTCAATAACTTCTTATTCTTTATAAAAATCTTCAATAATATCCCGATAGTTTTCTTGGATTACTCGGCGTTTCATTTTTTGGGTTGGAGTGAGTTCGCCACTATCCGAAGTCCATTCTACGGGCAAGAGCGCAAATTTTTTGATTCGTTCATAGTTGCCAAACGGCTCGTTGTATTTGTCCACTTCTTTTTGAAATAGCTCAATCACTGCGGCATTGCCAACCATATCCACATTATTGGTGTATTTGATGTGGTGTTCTTCGCACCATTTTTTGAGACTCTCGAAAGAAGGTACAATCAAAGCCGAAGGAAATTTTTCGTTTTCGCCGAATACACACATTTGCTCAATGAAGTGCGACTCTTTAAATTTGGTTTCCAATTGCAAAGGGGCAATGTATTTGCCACCCGAAGTTTTGAAAATTTCTTTTTTCCTATCAGTAATTTTCAAAAAATAAGGATTTTTGGAAGTTACGATTTGGTCGCTATCCAAAGGAATCAAATTGCCACGCCCATCTACAAAAATCCCAATATCACCGGTATGTAGCCAGCCGTCGACTACGGTTTCGGCAGTTACGTCCGGTTTTTTGTAATAACCTTTCATAATATTGCGCCCTCGCATCAAAATTTCGCCCTCGCCTTTGCGATAGCCGTCCATTGCCTCAATGCGCATTTCAATTCCCGGAATTACTTTGCCTACTGTCCCAATTTTGCAATTGCCCTTACCAAAATAATTGATACTGCCGCTAGGCGTAGATTCCGATTGCCCATAACCTTCTAAAATCGGAATACCTGCCGCCCAAAACATTTGCGCCAAGCGCGGTTGCAAAGCGGCTGCGCCGGATATGACAAACTGCACATTGCCCCCCAAAGCCTCTTGCCATTTTTTGAAAACCAGTTTGCGAGCTATTCCCAGTTGAAAACCATACCAGCCGCTCACCTCGTCTTCGTTGGTGTATTGCCTAGCTACACTCATTGCCCAATCAAAAATCATTTTTTTGATGCCGGTAAGCTCGGCGGCTTTTGCCTCAATTTTTTCATATACTTTCTCGAGCAAGCGCGGTACGGTTGTAAATCCGTGGGGTTTTATTTCTTGCATATTGGCGGCAATGGTTTCCAAGCTCTCGGCATAATACACACTGATGCTTTGAAACAAATAAGAGTAAAAAACCGATTTCTCAAATACGTGGCACAGGGGCAAAAAGCTCAAAGCCCGCATATCGCCATCGGGGGTTTTTTGAATCAGATTGAGGTCTATTGTCCCAAAAATATTAAAGACCAAATTGTCGTGGCTAATCATTACGCCTTTGGGCGTGCCGGTAGTACCTGAGGTGTACATCAAAGTCATCAAATCTTCGGGATATACTTGCTGGCGATAAGTCTCGATGATGCCGGTATCTTTGTTGCTATTGGCTTGAATAAGGTCGCCAAAATAATCAAAGCCTTCTACCTTTTCAAAAGTATAAATGGTCTGGAGGTTGGGAAGATTGTCTTTGACTTTGAGGACTTTATCCAAAAACATTTTTTGTGAAACAAACAAAACTTTCACTTCGGCGTGTTCGAGAATGTACTCAAAATCGTTCGAGCTGGCATTGGGATACAAAGGCACTACTACTGCTCCTAGTTGAATCGTGCCTAAATCGCAAAAATTCCACTCGGGGCGATTTTCAGAAATAATCGCCACTACATCGCCTTTTTTGACTCCCAAATCAATCAAACCCAGACTTACCGCATCGGCATTTTTGCGGACTTTCTGAGTACTGTATTTGCGCCATTGCCCGTTCACCTTGCTGGCAATGCAATCGGGTTTGGGTTCCACATTTTCTTGGTAAGCCAAAAAGTCAAATACTCGTTTTATTTTCTCTTTTTGCTTGATTTCTTTGCTTGGAAAAATCTCCACAGTTGTCGCTGTTTGCATAAGCTTATGTTTGGTTTTTAAATTACTAATTTCAGTCATTCAAATAAAATAGTTGGTGAAGTTCCGAGTTTCTTGTTTCTAGTTCCGAGTTTCTTGTTTTACAAAATAAAATTTTTAAAAACATAATTAATTGACTGTGTCTCGTCTCGGGCGGACGCGATTAGACAATTAGCTAATTCCTAATTCGTAATTATTAATTCCTAATTCCTTAATATCTTAGTTGCGAACTAAAAAATGTATAGTAGTATAAATTTGTGATTTATGCTTATTCAATTTTTAAACCGACAAATCCCCCAACATTTGATTTTCAAATTTAATAAATCAAAGGAAATATTTAATTTTTTTAATGGATAAATATAAAAAAAACCTGTCTTAAAAATAAAATTTAAGACAGGTTGCTTATTTTGAAATCAGAAAATCACCTAATCAACTGATAATCAATTAGTTATAAATATCAACACTTACTAGCTCAATACCGACTGCAATTTCATAGCTACGCTCATATCGCCGTCAATGCGCATTTTACCGCCCATAAACGCGCTCATTGGGTTGAGGTCGCCGTTGAGCATATCGTGAAAATCGGACAATTCCATCGAGACGGTACAAGCAGCATCTTGGTCTTCATTGCTTACCGAGCCGGGAGTAGTAGTACCATCAATAAAAATTACGCCTTCGCCAAACGCAAACTTTACGGTTGCGCCCAAGCCACTGGCAGCATTGGCTACGTTTTCGGAAACTTTTTGGGTTGCACTTTCTAGTGACATATTCAAAAATAATTTAATAAAGGTTTAAAAAAATAAATTTAGGATTCTTTGTATATCAATAGTTCATACATTTTCTAGTTATTTAATAAGTATTTGATAATCAGATAGTTATACAAAATACTTAAAGTAATATAACTTGTTGATTATCCATTACTTACAAAAAAATGTCCGAAGTATTGGTATATAAAAAGTGGCTAAAATTAGCACCTTTTCACCAAAAACTAAAATGTGTTGCTAAAGGTTTTGGAACGCCAAGTATAAAACCCATCAATTACTTGATTATCAGGCTTTTAGGGCAAAGAAATTTCGAACTGTACCAAGTCCACAAACTCTTGAATACGCTCGTTAATTTGGTCTTGAGTAAGGCTTTCCAAAGCATCGGGACCAAATTTGGTAACACAAATCGAAGCCATTGCCGAACCGTAAATCAGGGCGGTTTTCATATTTTCAAACGAAATATCGCCGGTTTTTGCCAAGTAACCAATGAAACCACCCGCAAAGGTGTCGCCCGCGCCGGTGGGGTCAAATACGTCCTCAAGTGGCAATGCCGGGGCAAAAAATATTTCGTTGTTGTGAAACAACAAGGCACCGTGTTCGCCTTTTTTGATAATCAGGTATTTGGGTCCCATTTCGTGAATTTTTTTGGCGGCTTTGACCAGCGAATACTCACCCGACAATTGGCGGGCTTCTTCGTCATTGACCGATAATACATCGACCATTTTGAGGGTTTGGCGTAGGTCGTCCATTGCCACTTCCATCCAAAAGTTCATCGTATCCATCACAATCAATTTGGGGCGTTTGCGCAGACGATTGATAACGGTTTGTTGAATCACTGGGGTCAAATTGCCCAAAATCAAATATTCACAATCTTGGTAAGATTCAGGAATGATAGGGTCAAAATCTGCCAACACATTTAGCTCCGTAACCAAGGTATCGCGGCTATTCAAATCCAAATGGTATTTGCCCTGCCAAAAAAAGGATTTTTGTCCGGCTTTGATTTGCAAACCTTCGGTGCTTACTCCGTGTCGATTCAACAAATCAATTTTTTCTTGCGGAAAATCGTCGCCTACTACTCCTACCAATTTTACACTTTTGGTAAAATAAGAAGAAGAAAAAGAAATATAGGTACCCGACCCGCCAATGATTTTATCTACTTTACCAAAGGGGGTCTCGATACCGTCGAATGCTACCGAACCTATTACAACTAAAGACATAAACTATTTCAATTAAAATTTATAAATTATAAAGCCTTCAAGGCATTAATGAATTGGAAATTCAAAAAATGCTTGCAAAAGTAAGCAATATCTGATAGATATTTTAAGAATTTGACTTTTCTTTGCCATGATTTTGAGGCTAAATCCCTTACATCTTTCGTATGAAAAAAGAACTTGATTTAATTCTACCGCCCGAAACCGCTCTGGATAAGCAAAATTTTCAAACCTATATTGAGCAATTGCTTAAACTAAACAGTGAAGATTCGGCTTTTATTCGCCAA
>JALONJ010000498.1 GCA_025455045.1 Microscillaceae bacterium
TTTTAAATAAAAGCACAATTTATTGATTTTCAATTAATTACAGAAAAATTCTAAGAGGTAACAATTTAACAAAGTTCCACGCAGGATGACAGCTTGGGGTGGTGTTGTATTCAGAACTTAACAGCCCTTCTCCGAGGGCAGGGGGCTTAGAAACTGTCCGAACGTATTTTAAAACATATTAAAAAAGCGCAAAAATTTAAAGATTTGTAGGTGAAATTTACGCACCAGCAACGAGGAAATTTTAGAAATCCTAGAAAACAATATACTCCACAGCGATTGTCCAGAAATGATAAAGTAGGCACTTTTTTAAAAATTAATCAAAAAACCGTATATTGCAAGCAGTAAAACTTTAAAAATTTGTGATTTGAGGGGTTTAACCCAAAAATCATTAAAAAATGAGCAATTTTGCATTTTTTATTTTCCGAAACTTACCACTTTATTGCCCCCACTATAAATTAATGCAAGCATTTGAAAAATATTTAGAAGTTATTAAAAAAACTTACTTTTCTAATGAAGCGCGGGAAGTATCGTATCGAACGGCTTTAGAAAATCTTTTGAATGAAGTAAAACCTGATAAACAAATTCTTGTAATCCGCGAAGGCAAACGCGAAGCTGAATTTGGTGTACCAGACTTTAAAATAAAGCATACCGATAGCATCATTGGCTATTTAGAAACTAAAATTGTAGGGGAAAATTTGGATAAAATCCTTAAAACCGACCAGATTAAAAAATACATTAGTTTATCCGATAATATCCTATTAACCAATTACTTAGATTGGATTTGGCTCAAAGAAGGCAAAGAAATTCAAAGAAATACCTTAATTTCTTTACAGGAATTAGAAGCTAATAAAAAAGTAAATTTTGATTCCAGCAATATTCAAGCAGTTCAGCAATTAATCCAAAATTTCTTCTCCCAAGCTCCCCAAGGAATTAGTAATCCTAAAAAACTAGCCGAAAGTCTAGCTATTCGAGCCAAAATATTAAAAGGTTTCTTATTAGAAGATTTTAAGACTGAAAATAATTCCGAAGAAGACAATCGCTTTTATGGTTTATATTCAACTTTTAAAAGTTATGTATTTAATGAATTTAACCCCGAAGATTTTTCGGATACTTTTGCCCAAATGCTGGTTTATGGCTTATTTTTAGCCCAACTCAATGCCGATACGCAAAAAGTAAATTTATATACCGTCAGCAAATTTATTCCTACCAGTTTTGAATTGATTAAAGAATTGGTAAAGTTTTTAGATACTTTAGATGATGAGAAATACCAAGATATTCGCTGGCTAGTCGAGGAAGTGCTTACAGTTATGAATAGCTTAGATTTGCCTGCCATTACTGCCGCTTTGTCATTTAATAAACAAAGCAAACAACCCGATGAGTATGCCGTCAAAGACCCTTACATCTATTTTTATGAAGATTATTTGGCGGCGTATGACCCCAATATGCGGAAAGCCAAAGGCGTGTATTACACTCCTCCGCCCATAGTCAATTTTATTGTAAGAGCAATCAATGAAGTTTTACAAACAGTCTTTGGGATTCAACAAGGTTTGGCTGACTCCAAACAAGTAACGGTTTTGGATTTTGCTACCGGCACCGGTACATTTATATTAGAAATTATTGAGCAGATTTTTGCTATCGAGCCGAGCCTTACCAAACGACAAGTATTGATTAAAGAGCATATTTTAAAAAACATTTATGGTTTTGAGTATCTTTTTGCGCCTTATACCATTGCCCATCTCAAGCTTTCACAAAGGCTCAAAGAAGAAGGGTATATTTTTACAGCCAAGGAACGTTTGCAAATTTTATTGACTAATACTTTAGAACAATTAGACCAACAAATTAAAATTCCTTTATTACCGGCTCTTACCGAAGAAACCAAAATTGCCCAAAGAGTAAAAAAACAAGCTATTTTGGTCATTACCGGCAATCCGCCATATTCGTATGAATCTAAAAATAAAGGGAAATGGATTAGTAATTTGATTCAAGATTATTGTCAAGTAGATGGGCAAAGAATGAAAGAGAGAAACCCAAAGGGTATTCAGGATGATTATGTAAAATTTATCCGATTTGCTCAAGACAAAGTAGATAAAGCCGGACAAGGCATTGTAGCTATCATTACCAATCATTCTTTTTTGAATAGTCCTACTTTGCGCGGGATGCGCCAAAGCCTAATAAATAGCTTTGACCAATTGTATTTTTTAGACCTGCACGGAAATGTAATCACCAAAGAGCAAGCTCCTGATGGCAGCAAAGATGAAGGAGTTTTTGATATTGAACGTGGGGTAGTTATTTCAATTTTTGTTAAACAAAAAGGCTTAAAAAAACAAATTAAACACGCTGATTTTTGGGGCAAGCGTAAAGTTAAGTATGAAATGGCTCTGCAAAATGATTTGCAAAGTATTGAATGGCAAGAGTTAAAACCTAATTCGCCTTTTTATTTGTTCAAACCCCAAAACCAAGCGAATAAAGAACAATATGAAACTTTTTGGAGCGTAAAAGATATTTTTAAAGTAAGTAGTGAAGGTATTGTAACTTCTAGAGATGATTTGACCATTAAAGCCACGGAAAAAGAAATTTGGGAAATAGTGAACAAATTTTCTAAAATTAGCCCCGAAGAAGCCCGCAAAACATACAAATTAGGGGCTGATTCTACTGAATGGCAAGTCAAATTAGCGCAAAATGATTTATTGACTCCTAATTTGGATAAAAGTAAAATTAAAAAAATAGCCTTCCGCCCTTTTGATATAGGTTATACTTATTTTACCGGAAAATCAAAAGGTTTTATATCCAGACCACGCACTGAGATTATGGAAAATATGTTTCAAGAGAATATAGCCTTGAATGTACCCAGACAAATTTTGGCTCAAGATTTTCAGCACGTTTTTATAAGTGAATTTATGACCGATAAAAACTTATTGCAATCGGCAAATGGGCAAACTCACTTTCCATTATATATTTATGAGAGAATAGAAAATCTTTTTGGCGAAGCCAATAATCCGGCGTATGAAAAAGAAGCAAAGAAATTAGCCAAAGAATTAAAACCGATTAAGGCGTATTATGAAAAATATAAAGCCGTGTATGATGCTTTGCCTAACCCAACCGAAAACGAAACTACTTTTTTTGAAGAAGCCAAGACTTTGTATGAAGAGCATTTGGCAAGATATGAAAATGAGTTAGAACAAATTAAAAGCAATACGGCAACGCAAAGTCCGACTTCGGCTACTTTTGAGTACAGTAAAACCGAAAACTTTAGCAAAGAATTTAGAACTTTTATCAATGAGTTGTATGGCAAACCTAGCCCTGAGCAAATTTTAGCTTATATCTATGCGATTTTGCATAGCCCGATTTATCGGGCGAAATACGCAGAGTTTTTGAAAATGGATTTTCCCCGAATACCTTTCATTCAATCCTTGCTAGATTTTGAAGCTATGGCAGGCATTGGGCAGGAGCTGATAGACAGCCACTTACAAAAGAAAATTCCGACTTACGAACTAGGTTTTTACGAAGGTAAGGGCAGTGATGAAGTCGAGAAAGTTAATTATATTGAAAAAGACCAAAAGCTTTACATTAATAAAACCCAATACTTTGATAAAGTGCCGCTAAAGATTTATACGTTTCAAATTGGCAGTTATCTAGTCTTAGACAAATATCTCAAAGACCGCTTAGGTAGAACCATTACACTTGAAGAAAGAAGTAATGTAGAAAGTATCATCAAAATCTTAGCTTTTACGATAAGTAAGATGGAAGAGTTAGACCAACTGACCAATTGGGTTTGAGCAGTCCATAATTGATTTCAGCTTTTGGTCTTATTGCAAATAGAGCCTACAGATTTTCCTAATCATTTGATAAGTATTTGATTAGCAGAGACATATTTCGCAGAATAAGCAGTTTTTTTGTGTCAAAATTACCTTTTCCTGTTGTTAGTGCTAGAAAAGTATCATTTAGCTTTTCATAAGCATTATTTTCGGGCGTTTTTTGACACAAATAATCGCGTGTACTACGAGTTGTTATTGTCGAGATTACCTTTTAAAAGTGTAAAAATTTAAAATCTTTGGTTAATTTCTACGCACCAATAACGGCGTAAAAACTAAGGAAATAAAAAACGATTGATTTTTATATAATTACTTGATAATCAAATAGTTATGATACATCTCTGCTTTATCAGCAGTAATTCCAACTGTAAAATAATTGGACAAAAGTTTTATATTTTAACTTTTACATTTATAAAAATAACAAAAAGCATAAGCAATTGATAATCAGCATTTTAACTGTATTTTTTCATTAAATTGCCCTTAGCGAAACCCTAGAATTTTTGGAACGAAAGCCGCAAAAATTCGGT
>JALONJ010000499.1 GCA_025455045.1 Microscillaceae bacterium
TCATTTTGCTTGGTAATGTTCAGAATCACTGAAAAGCGAGAGCTTTTCAGAATTCAATGGAATTGCCGAAGGCAATTCCTGAAAAGTGGTGAAGAACCAGCTTTATTTTGTAAATGATTGATAATCAATGTATTAAAACTTGTATTCTCCGGCTGAATTAGCGCAATAGTATATTTTATAAACTTGTCTGCCTCTGGCTGCGTAACTCATCACTCACGCATTATTAATCATTAATTCGCTAAATATTTATTTTGAAAAAACTTAAAGATTTTGTATTTTGTTAAAAGATTAATTAACAATACTTCGGATATTTTTCATAAGTAATTGATTATCAGCTAGTTATGCTATTTTAAATATTTCTTGTAACTAACTGATTATCAAGCACTTAACAAAAAACTCGGAACTAGAAACCAGAAACTGTCCGAACTATTAATTAAGACTTAGCCCAAGAATTGATTTTTTTTTGCAAAAAATAGCCAATTATCATAAAATTTTGCAACTTTGAATTTCTAAATACTTAATAACCAACAACTTAAACCTAAAAAAATGAGTTTAAAAACCAAAATTGACGAGGATATAAAAAAAGCTATGCTTGCCCAAGAAAAAGACAAACTCAGAGCCTTGCGCGCTATCAAATCTTTAATCTTGTTGGAAGAAACCAAAGAAGGACGCACCGGCGAGCTTACCAATGCCGATGAAATAGGCTTGTTGAGCAAAGCCGCCAAACAACGCCGTGACTCCATTGAAATTTTCCAACAACAAAATCGTCAAGATTTAGCCCAAAAAGAGATAGATGAATTGACGGTAATCGAAACATATTTGCCCAAACAGCTTTCGGAAGACGAACTAAAAGCCAAATTGCAAGCCATCATTACTCGTTTGGGGGCGGCTACTCCGCAAGATATGGGCAAAGTAATGGGCGTGGCTACCAAAGAACTCGCCGGACAAGCCGATGGCAAAGTCGTTTCGCAAATGGTCAAAACTTTATTGACTCAATCCTAAAAATATTTATAAATAACTGATAATCAATGAGTTATAGTATTTTTTGATTAAATAAATAATTTATTACAAATTATATCGTAACTAATTGATTATCAATAACTTAGCAATTAATAAAAGCCTTTCAACTGATTGTATTAAAATCAAACAAACCCTTAATCATATTTAAACCATAACAAAGCCGATGATACCTGTCAATATAATTTTAGATGTTTTGGTACTAGCCGCCTTGGGTTGGGGAGCCTATCAGGGCTACCGTTCCGGCTTACTTTCGGAGGTAGTTACTTTGCTTCACTTTTTGATTGCATTTGGCTTGAGTTTTCTGATTATCCGGTTTTTGTTCAACATTATTGGCAGTTATTTTTTTAATTTTAATGAGATATTTCCTCACTTGGCCTTTGCCTGTACTTTGGGGGCGGCGGCGGCTATTCTTTCTACGGCCGGTCAATACCTCAAAACCGAAATTGAATACGATTTTCCCGGGGCTTGGGACAATATTACCGGGGCTATCTTTGGGGTTCTCAAGTATGCCGTAATGTTGAGTTTTTTCTTTTGGATGTGTACCGGCTTAGGCTCTTTTAATCAAACATTGGTTAACGACTCTATTACTTTTCGGGTCGTTGAACCGATTGCGCATACAATGACCGGCACCAAAAACAGCCAAGACCTCTCGATGTTTATGCGCAATGCTTTGAGCAATCGGCGATAGCAATAGATACCAATTTTGACCTAAGAGTGAATAATGTAGAGTGAATAATTTTTAATCATTTGAAAATCCGCCAGAGGCAAGACACGGTCAGTAAGTTATATTTAACTCGGAATCATACAAGCTAAATATGCTCCGGTACTGAATATAATTAATTGAAAATCAGGGCGTTGCAACTTACCTGCCTCCGGCTGAACAAATTATTACTAACTGTCTTTTTTAAACAGAGAATCAACAAATTCTTGTCGATTAAAAATCTGCAAATCATCAATACCTTCGCCCACGCCAATGTATTTGACCGGAATTTTGAAATTGTCCGAAATATTAATCACTACACCACCTTTGGCAGTACCATCAAGCTTGGTAATCGCCAGCGCGTTTACATCGGTGGCTTTCATAAATTCGCGGGCTTGTACTACGGCATTTTGCCCGGTACTACCATCTAATACCAACAATATTTCGTGCGGAGCCGCCGGAATAAACTTCTGAATTACTTTTTTGATTTTGGTCAATTCATTCATCAAGTTGATTTTGGTTTGCAAGCGTCCGGCGGTATCAATAATCACGACATCAGCCTGCAAATCAACAGCTTGTTTGATGGCATCATAAGCCACTGAAGCAGGGTCGGTATTCATACCGTGCGAAATAACCGGTACGCCTACGCGCTCACCCCAAATCTTAAGCTGGTCAACGGCGGCGGCTCTAAAGGTGTCGCCCGCCCCCAAAACCACTTTTTTGCCTAATTTATGAAATTGATGCGCCAGCTTGCCAATAGTAGTTGTTTTGCCTACGCCATTTACGCCCACTACCAATATGACAAAAGGTGTATCCAAAGCCGGAATAAAAAAATTGTCGGCATCGGGGGAGTGGCTGGCTACCAACAACCCAGCTATCTCATCGCGCAAAATGGCATCTAACTCATTGCTATTCAAAAACTTATCGCGTTTTACGCGAGCCTCTATTTGGTTGATGATTTTGATGGTAGTTTCGGCACCTACATCGGCACTAATCAAAATTGCCTCCAATTCGTCTAGTACCTCCTCATCAACTTTTGACTTCCCTACCAATGCTTTGCTGAGTTTGGAAAAAATGCTGGTTTTGGTTTTTTCCAAACCTTTATCCAAATTTTGTTTGTTTTTTCCGCCGTCTTTTGAAAAAAAGCTAAAAATACCCATATCTTATTTTATTTTTCTAAATCGTAATTTTTAATTAGTTAGTTGGTCTCGAAGGGTTAATTTGGGTTATTGGGTCATTGCTTGCCCCATTTATACCATATTTAAACACAAAATTACAAACTAATTGCTGGATTAAGGATAAAGCTGGGTTAATATTTCGTAAATAACTGATTTCCGGCAAAGAAGTATAACTCATTGTTGATTCAAATTCATTGCGAAAAGTGTCGCTTTCAAGTAGGTAACTATATTCGACATTGTTTTGTAAAATTTTTGTTTTTGAATGAAATTTATTTAACTCGCTGATTATCAGATAATTTGCCCCGCTTGATAGTACCAGTATCGGCGGGGCTTTTTGATTTATAGTAAGGCTAAGGTTGCATTTTCAATTGGTTTTATCTCAATAATATTGGCTATGGTAGCTTTGCGAAAGCCGTTATCCGAAATTGAGAAAAACAGTAAGTTCGTGTCGTTATCAGCTTTTTTGGGGTTGCTTGCTTGCCGGGTTGTTACTTCGCCGTTTGACTTTACAAAAGTGATTTCAAAGAAACTTGCCAAAAATGCTTTGGCTACTTTGGTTTGTTTTTTTTACAAACTGTCAAGCGGTTTTGATAGCTTCTTTCCAAGTTTTTCCGGCTTTGCGTACCAAGTCCCAAGCGGTTTTGTTTACTGATTTCAAGGTCTGTGATTTTGCGTTTTCATTTGAATTACCCTTTGTTTTTTTTGTAATTGTTTGTCATTATAAATATAGAGTAATTAAATGTAATTACAAAATTTATATGTAATTATTTTCAATTACTTTCGTATATTTGTAAGTATAAACAATAACAAAAAACTGAAATGAAAAAAGATGCTGTTTTTCAACTCCGATTTGATAATGAAACCTTTGAAAAGGCAAAAATTGTGGCTGAAAAGAAGGGGTTAAGTTTAGCCGGAATGACTAGAAATTTACTTATTGAAAAAATCAATGAGTATGAAAAGGAATTTGGAAAAATCGAGTTGCCCGAAACCGCCCTTGCCGAAAACAGCTAACTAGCTGATAATCAAATGATTAAATAATGCACCCGAAATTGTAAGAATTTTTGAATTTGATTGATGACAAAAAGAAGTCAATCAATGCTTTGCACGCTTATCAAATTATACAAACCGAACTTGAGGCGGATTTTGGACTATTGAAACTAGAATTTCGTTTTGATACTGACTTAGAATTAGACCTTGATTTGTTTGAAGCAGAATTACAAAACTACGTTCAATACTTATCGGAAATAGATGCAATTATTCAAAAAACATTATTTGAGATAGAAGTAACAAGCGAAAAAATCAATAATTTTTCCTTCTGTATAAAATTAAGTGGTGAGGCAAATCGCTATATTAACTTACTGATTATCAACGGATTACAATTAAATGATATTACTTTCCCCTGAGA
>JALONJ010000500.1 GCA_025455045.1 Microscillaceae bacterium
TCATATTAAATATTTATTATATTAAAAAAATACAATTTTATTTTTAAAATAATTGATGATTTGTCAAAAAAAGCGTGTTTTTACATCATAATTAGCTCATTATCAAATAGTTACTAAAATATTCACGTTAATTTAGGGTTAGAGTTTAAATACATAAAAAACTCAAGTTAAATATATAACTTATTGATTATCAGTTTATTAACTAATATTTTTGTTGGATGTTGGCAGGAATACTAGCGATAAAATTGAATGATACATTGGGGTAGCATAGTCTGAAGTTGATTGCGCATTTGGGTATTAAACTGTGGATGGTGGCTCAACTCCAAGCGTTTGAGGTTTCTGAGTTGGGCGATTTCATCGGGGAGGCTCTCAATCGGATTACCGGTAAGACTCAACTCTTGCAAATTGTAAAGATTGCCGATAGATGCCGGAATTTTTTTGATATGATTGGAACTCAAATGCAAATGTCGCAATTGTGTGAGCGCGCCAATTGATTCGGGCAATTCGTGTAGCTGATTGCCAAATGCCCATAACTCTTGCAAATTGACCAATGCGCCAATATTGTGAGGCAGAGCCTTGATTTTATTGTTGAAAACACACAGGATTTCCAGTTTTTGGAGTTGGGTTACGGTATCGGGCAAAATCTCGAGATTGCTTTCGGTAACTCGGAGCTTGTATAACAAAGGCAGCTCGCCCACTTGTGGGCTGAGTTCTTCAATTGGATACTCGTCAATGCGCAAGTACTCCAAATGTTTCATTTGATAAATGACTTCGGGCAGGTGAGTAAAGGCATTTTTTTTGCGATTATCGCCAATAAATTCTATGCGTTTGACAAAATCAAGCTCGGCAATTTGTGTCGAGATAGTGGGTAGATTGTACCGCAAAGATACAATTTCGCTATAATTGATTTGACTGCGAATGACTTGCTCAAAAAACTCTCCTCCAATTTGAATAATATATTCTTTGGCTAATCCGGCTACCTTATATACTTTATTGACAAAGTAGCTCCGGTCAATGAGGTCGCTCTCGAGCAAGGTTTTGAGTTTGCGTTCGGCTCCGGTTTTGCGAATACTTTGCACCAAAGCTCGCAAGTGCATCGGAAAATAACGAACAAACAACTTATAGGCTTCTTTTTGCAATTTGGCATCGGGGGCAAAAAGTGCCAAAGCCAAAACATCGGCATAAAATTTTTCGTCTAAGCCGCGATGATGGAGCATTTGCAAGGCTATTAAGCCGTTTTTGGTATCGCTACTCTCAAGTAATTGCAAAATATGGTTGATTTCAGGAACTTGATATTGACTACTTAACTGACTGTAAATCAGACAGTTGAACAAATGTGTTTCGGAAATGTATTGCAATCGCTCCGGCAAATGGGTAGTGATAGGTGTTTTGGGCGGATGCGCACACAAAACCCAATAATCTACTTTCTCGGTCAATTCTTGGCTAACTTTGATATGATGCGCTTTGAAAAAAGCCTGCATTTCACTCTTGCGAAAGCGGGTAGGCAAGCCATAATAATACAAGGTTTTGCCTTGAAGCTCGTTTTGCCAATCTTGCTTGGGAATTTTAGTCTCCAAAATACTCAAAACATATTCCACTACTTGCGGAATTTGTCCATTGAGTAGTTGGATAAGTTGCTGAAAATCAAGGTTTTGCTCGGCTTCTTTGGTTTTACCAACAAAGAGTTGTGCCGCATTTTTTTGCAAATCCTGACCCAAACCACTTTGTCGCAATTGTCGCAAAAACCGAGCAATGGCTACGTGATCAATTGCCCGATTGCCTTCCAAATTCAAACGCTCAAGCTGACTGAAAACTCCCGCCAAACCAATCGGAAAGTGATGAAAATTATTGTATCCTAAGTCCAGATTTTTGAGTTTTTTGAGTTTTTCGATGGCGTAGGGAATTTGCTCAATTTTATTGTACCTCAAATCCAAGGTCTCGAGATTGCTCAAGCTCCAAACCCAGTGCGGAATTTTGTGCCAGCGATTGTTGAGGGCTTCCAAAGTCTGGAGATTCTCGAGTGCCAAGAGGCTGGGTTCATTGTCGCTAAATTTATCAAAACTCAAAGACTTTAGTTGAGTCAAGCGGGCAATATTTTCGGGCAAGGTACGCTGAGTATGCACAATTTGTAGATTTTGCAAGCGGGGCAAGTTTGCCAGCTTGTCTAGCGCATCATTCAAATCCAAATCAGGATTGTTGCTCAAATCGAGCTTATGCAAATACGGAATATGGGCAAAATTTGCTGGTAGTTTTTTTAATTGACAATTGTTGATATGCAAAGTAAAATGTTGGCGAATGTTTGCCAATATTTCTCCTAGTGCTTCCCAATCGATTTGCGGGCAATTGACAAGGCTAATAGTGCGCAAATGGGGCAATTCGGCTATTTCGGGGGCAAGGGTTTTGAGGGGATTGGCGCGCAAATTGAGCCACTGCAAAGCCTGTAGCCGATTGATGCCTGCCGATAGGGATTTGATTTGGTTGGAGCGAAGATCCAAAAACTTGAGAGCCAACAACTCATACACCACCGGCGGAATTTCTTTGAGCAAATTGGTTCCCAATTCCAAATTATGGAGTTGATGAAGATTGCTCAAAGATTCGGGCAAAGTTTTGAGTTTATTATAGGCAAGGTTCAAAGATTTTAAGCCCGTAAGTTGCCCTATTTCGGTGGGCAATTCGCGGAGCTTGCGCCGCGAATATACCAGTTCCTCCACCTTGTCGGCGTTTTCAAAGGCTTGATTTAAGTCTTTAAATTTGCTCATAAATACTGTGAATTTAATATCAAAGAGAGGAGATGAGTGAATGAGGCTGACCAGACTTTTACAACTGCCTGATAATCAATAGAATACCTATCTTAGATTAGTTGTTTATTAGGATTAGAAGAATCAATTAATAACCTAAATGTTACCAATCGATTTATTTTATCGGTATCGGTTCGGTTAAACGCTTCAAAATAAATGATTTTTTTTGGTATTTCATACTTTTTTAAGGATTTAATAAGTGAAATTTCTAAATTTTGTTGAGTTACTTCGGGTAGTGGGTTTCCTTCAATGACCAAAACCAGTTTTTGCCCGAGTTTTTCGTCGGGCATACCTCCCACCAAAAAAGCATTGGCTAAACCCAAATCATAAAAAACTTTTTCAATTGTTTTTTCAACTTCTTCTACTTGAATTTTGACCCCTCCGCTATTGATTACATTATCAATTCGCCCCAACCAACGAAATTTGGAGGCATCAATCAATTCTACTAAGTCATTGGTAATCAACCATTTATCATCAGTAACTTGAGCTTTGATTTGTAAACAGCCCCGACTATCGGTCTCGATTGCCACGCCCGCTAAGGCTTGAAAATAGGTTTGCCGGTCAGCTCCATTCAACTTTTGAAGGGCAATATGGGAGATGGTTTCGGTCATTCCATAAGTGCTATATACAGGGGCATCAATGGCTTGGATTTGGGTATGCAAAGCATAACTTACAGCAGCCCCGCCCACAATAATTGCCCGATTGGTATGCAAAAAAGGCAATAAATCGGGGGTTTCGTGCAATATATTTTGCAATTGTAGCGGTACAAGTGCCATAAAATCAAAATTCCAATCTGCGCCATTCAATCGAAATTTGTTGCGCAAATCAGCCAAAGGATTGCCCGAAGGGTCAATGACCCATAGATCCAGACCAAACTCCAGTCCGCGGACGAGCATCATCATTCCGCCGATATAAGCCACATTCAGGCAAACCAAAGCCCGCATATTGGGCTGTAAATCGAGGGTTTGGACGGTAGCTTGCGCACTGGCACGCATTTTGGCACGATGCAGCGTGAGGGTTTTGGGTGTGCCGGTAGAGCCGGAGGTTTGAATGCTAAACTCCGATTTGCCATTGAGCCAATCCGCACAAAAATTGAGTACCAATCGCTCATAATCCGACAAAACTTCGGAAAGATAAGCTCTGGTTTGGATAGCTTCATAGGTAAAATATCTTCCGTTTAAAAATAATTGGGATATAGGCATTTTATTTTCAAGTTTTGAGGGTGCATTTCAAATTTACTACCTATAACCCTCTCTTTCGGAGAGGGCAGGGTGAGGCAAAAGAAATGTGTAAATTTGAAATGCGCCCAGTTTCGAGTTTCTTGTCTCTAATTCTGAGTTATTTGCTAAATGCTGGTAATCAATGTATTAGATCATAAAATTGGCATATTTTATACTTAAATTAACGTGAATATTTTGAAACATATTAAAAAAGTACAAAAAATTGAAGTTTTAAAAAAAAACAATCCAAAATCCCTCCAAGCCGTCATCCTGCGTGGAA
>JALONJ010000081.1 GCA_025455045.1 Microscillaceae bacterium
ATTCTGAGCGAAGCGAAGAATCTGAAACTCTTGATAATCAACGCTTTAGATTCTTCGCTTTGCTCAGAATGACAAAGAAATTTTTTTCATTCCTGAAAAATGGTGAAGAATTTTTTTAGATTTTGCTTTATTTTACATCTATTCCTAAATGACAATAGTTTACAAAGTTTCTACTCGGAGTTAAGTGATTGAAAACCAAGCGATTAACTAAACTCTGTGATTTTTTATTAATACCTGATTGCCGAAACTATCAGCTTAAAAAAGCCTCACCCGTCAAAAAATCTAATTTGCAAAACCTTGTTTAAGCACCGCAAGCCCAAAAATTAGACCATAAATTACAGATGACCTCACTTAATTGTTTAATAAATTTAAACCTCAAAATCAACCCTCAGCCAAACAAGGGATTCGCTTAATTGTTTTATCAATACCGCTTTGGATTTTTTATTTAAAATTCGAAACTAACCGACTGGTTCAAATCAGGGTGCAAACTTTTGGCTACCGGACAAGTAAGCGCGGCGTGTTGGAGAGCCGATTTGTGCTTATCCGAAATATCTTTTAAATGCGCAGGAAATTTGAAGTGAATCACTACTCCACCGATTCGGCGGGGGTTACTTGCCATAATTTTGGTGATTTCGAAAGTAGTGCCTTTCAAATCAATTTCTTCGCGTTGGGCATATATACCCATCAAAGTCATCATACAACTGCCCAAAGCTCCGGCTACCAAATCGGTAGGCGAAAAAGCCTCTCCCTTGCCGTGGTTGTCGGTGGGGGCATCGGTCAGGATTTGCGTATGCGATTGTACGTGTTCGGCTTGAGTACGAAGCTCACCTAGGTATTGAGATTGAATAGTAA
Organism: Microscillaceae bacterium; assembly: GCA_025455045.1. GTDB lineage: Bacteria > Bacteroidota > Bacteroidia > Cytophagales > Microscillaceae > JALONJ01. The sequence goes on from JALONJ010000081.1 coordinate 853, forward strand.
TCATAAACTTTATTGGGTTTAATTTTGATTATCTAGGGAAGTATTTTTAGATTTGTTCAACATTCAATAGATAACCTTATGAAAGTACCTGCAAAAATACCTTTTTTTGGGCTTAGTGTTCTAAAAATCGGGTTGTTTTTTATTTTTTTAAGTTTTTTTTCACCTTCATCAAGCCTTGCCCAAGACCTCGGCGATTTAGATGACGACTATGTACGCGAGTTTATATATGGTATCAATCTCAACTCCAATGGCGGCTTGATTGGTGGTTTTATGCTCAAGGGAACTAAGATTGTGCGCCCCAAAGTGTATCGCTCCATTGGTTTGGAAATAGTAGGCGTAAAAAACCCCAAAGAACTCCATTTTCAAAGCCCAAGTGGTAATAATTTTATTTTGGGTAAAAAAAATTATTTCTTCGCTTTCCGCCCACAATATGGGCGCGATTTTGTTTTGTTTCGCAAGGCAGATGAAGAAGGAGTACAAGTAAGTGCCAATTTTGCGGCAGGTCCATCGATTGGTTTGCAAATTCCTTATTATATTTTGTATGACCGAAGTCGCCAAGGGACTATTTTTGCTGATTTGCGTGCCGAAGCCTACGACCCGGCAATTCATACCAATATTAACAATATATTTGGTCCCGGAGGTTTTTTGCAAGGCTTGGGCGAGTCCAAAGTTTTGGTGGGCATCAATGCAAAAATTGGTTTGAGTCTGGATTTTGGCGCAGTACGCAACAGCATCACCGGCGTAGAAGCCGGATTTACTTTTGAAGTATTTGACCGCGCGCCGCTTATTATGGTTTCACCCAATGTACGAGACCCCGCCGTCAAGAATCAGCAATTTTTTACCGCTACTTACCTTACTTTCTTCTTTGGTAGTCGAAAATAGTTTACCTAGCTTCGGGTTTTCAATTTTTAATTAATAGTTAAACCCTTGATAATCAATTAGTTAAATAATTAAAAAGGTTCTTCAGTACTTTTTAGGAATCTAAAAAAAATCTGAAAAGCGAGAGCTTTTAAGATAAAATGATTCCTGAAAAATACTAAAGAATCATTAAAAAGAATCGCTAAATCTTTGTAGGAAAATTGTAGTGCAGGCTGTCTAGCCTGCCCGTATCAGTGAGTTTAGGCTTAGGGTAAAGCTAGAATTTCCTGAAAATAGGTAAAAAATCATTGAAAACGAACCCGTGCTTCTTGGCAATAAAATGGCAATTCGGGCTTTGAAACTAGAAACCCGAAACTACACAAATTTAATTTATGCCCAACATTCAACAAATCACGCAATACTTAGAAACCCTTGCCCCGCCAATATATCAAGAAAATTATGATAATTCGGGCTTGTTGGTGGGTAATTCAGCCACCGAAGTCAAGGGGGTTTTGGTAGCCTTAGATGCCTTGGAAGCGGTGGTAGATGAAGCCATCGCCAAAGGATATAATTTGGTAGTAGCGCATCACCCCATTGTTTTTAAAGGTTTGAAACGGTTGAATGGCAACAATTACATTGAGCGGACGGTTCTCAAAGCCATTCAAAATAACATTGCATTGTATGCCATTCATACCAATTTGGATAATGTATATCGAGGCGTAAATTTCAAAATCGCCGAACAACTCGGCTTACAAAACATCAAAATTCTTGCTCCCAAACCCCAAACCCTCGCAAAATTGGTGGTTTTTGTTCCCGAAACCCACGCCGAGAGCGTTTTGCAGGCTTTGGGCAGTGCCGGTGCCGGGCAAATTGGTGAATATAAAAACTGTGCTTTTCAAGTATCAGGGCTGGGGCAATTTGAGCCTTCCGACAAGGCTAATCCGTTTATCGGACAAGCCGGAAAACTAGAAAAAGTGAATGAAGTACGCTTAGAAGTCATTTTGCCCATTCATTTGCAAGGCAAGGTATTGGCGGCAATGTATGCCAGCCACCCTTACGAAGAAGTAGCTTATTATCTTCAAAATGTAGAGAATTTGAATCAAGAAATAGGCTCAGGCGCAATTGGTGAACTGCCCGAAGCTATGACAGAGCAAGATTTTTTGATTTATTTGAAAGAAAAAATGCGGGTAAATTGGGTGCGTCACACCGAATTTTTGCACAAAAAAGTGAAAAAAATCGCGCTTTGCGGCGGTACAGGCAGTTTTTTGTTGAGCAAAGCCCTAAGTCAAAAAGCCGATGTGTTTGTAAGTGCCGATTTTAAATATCACGAGTTTTTTGATGCCGACCGGCGCATTTTGATTGCCGATATTGGACATTATGAAAGCGAGCAGTTTACGCAACATTTATTGCTGGATTTATTAAAAAAACAATTCGCCGACTTAACCATTGCCCTTACCTCGGTATATACCAATCCGGTTAATTATTTTTAAAAAAAACCTTTTGTAAAAACCTCGTTGATATTCATATTTTTTATAACTAATTGATAATAAGCTGTTTATGTGTATCGTCTCTGGCGGATTTTCAAGTAATTAAAAAATTATTCACTTTACATTATTCACTATTCATTACTTACCAATTATCAAATACTTATGAATCAAGCCCTGAGCGCGCACTTACAAGAAATATGGCACAACTTAGTCATTCCCCAATTTAGTCAAGGAAATATCTGTTCAGAAAGGCATTTGCAGGCAATTTTTTACAAAGATTTTCAACTGGAAGGGGTGAAGGCTTGGGTTGAGCCTAAACTAAGCGGTAAAAATATTAAATTGTTGGAAGGCTACAAGCCGGATTTGTTGTTTACCCAAGCGACTACCATTTTGGCAGTGATGGAGTTGCGTTTTTCGCCCTATTATCAATTAGAGCCACAAAATGACTTGTATCGTTTTCAAACTTTTCAAAAAGAAAAGACTGATGATGCTTATCAAATTTATTTCAAAATAAACCCCAATAATGGAGATTTGGATACGCAAACCGGTTTTCAATTGGCTGATGATTTACAATTTATTTATGGAGTAATTGCCAAAAACGGCTCTCCGGCACTTTCGCCCGAGGTGGGAAGCCAGTATTCTAACCAAGAATTTACCCATTTGAAATGGGCGGTAGGCAAAGATTAAGCTAATTCAGGAATGGCTTTCACCGCGTTCCAAAAAATGAAAAGGTATGCCAATTACTTCGCTAAACTCGCGTCCGGTATCAGCCATTTCGCCGTCGTCATCGCCATAATACCAATTGATGATGACTTGGTTATCGGAAAATGCTTGATAACGTTTGAGCTTTTCAAAAATGGCTAAAAAAATTCGAGTTGTTTCGGTATTAAAAAAAGTCATTTTGAAATGAAAGGTTACTTTGCGCTCATTTTCACTCAAATATTGGTCAAGGGCTTTGATTACGGGAGTAAGAATTTTTTCGGCATCTTGCACCGATCGTCCCGAAAACTCAAACTCCCCGTCGACAATTGAATATCGGCATTGGATTTCCCACATTGCCGGATTGTAGTCGGGTCTGGTTTTATCCATAAATTGAAAAGTTAAAACTCAAATTGTAGTATGTGATTGGGTTAGTTTTAAAAAACAAGATTAAATTGTAAAGTTTTGATTATCAAATATTTAGATGCCAAAAGCCAGATTTAAGGGCTAAAATTACACCAATTCTAGCAAATATTACTATTTTTTTGCGAGTAATTCACGCACTTGTCCATAAACAATTGATAATCAGCCACTTGTGATTTTTTTCGCTTTTGCAACTTAGAATCCGTAAAAATAGATTACACCATCAAACAAGCCAAAGGTTACAAGTGATTTTGAAAAAAATTAAAAAAAAAGAAATATTTTTGAAAAAAGTATGTAACTAATTGATTATCAAATATTTATGAATTTATTTATAAAATTCAGCTCGAATAATATCATCTTTTACCTCAAGGCAATAATACGGATTATGCTCTAGCAAAAAAGTTTTCAATTCGGCAATACTAGGGTAGGCGGGGTCTGTGCCAAAATCGCGCGCATCATCAATTAATAAAACGTGGGGATATGAGTAATGGGTAAAAATAGCCGTTAATTCAGCAAAAATGGGACATTCTTGGCTGCCTTTGGCAGTTACACCGCCTGAGTAATGCGCATCTAACCAAAAAATAGCTGGTTCTTGCACTCTAGATAAAATTTCGGGTAGAACCACACTACTGTCTCCCAGGCGAAGATGAATATGCGAAAACCGACGAAAACGATAGCTCACTGCTTGGTATAATTTGGGACTTAGCTCAATAGAATAGATTTGTTGAAAGTGAGTCCGTTGAGCTTCAATCATATCACCTTGATATGAGCCAGTTTCAATCAAAATCCTAAATTGGCTTTTTTGCTGATATTGGGTCAAAATAGCTTGTTTGATGTATGGTGGAGGCGGAATAGGGCAACCCGATTTTTGCTACCGTGCAATGGCTCGTGGTTGTAATAGTTTTTTTCTAATCCAATGCTGAATAACTAGGGGAAAAAAATTGAAGATTTGGCGCAAAAAAAAACGCATACGAATTTTGATAAGGGCTTAGTCATAAGATGGCAATACATTATGCTAAGATGCTAAACTTAAATTAAATTTCGAGTCTGAATCTTGAATTTTAAAAATTAAGATTTTAAACCTCATCTATTTTTTTCCGATTAGGAATTTCTACGGTTACAGTCAAGCCTTGCAAATGCCCTTCACTGTGAATATAAATTTCACCGCTCAATTTATCCACCGTTTGCCGCACAATATACATTCCCAAACCCGAGCCTTCGGCTTCTTCGGTAGCGCGGTAAAACATTTTGGAAATATTGTGCAAATATTCCGCGTGAATCCCAATGCCATTGTCGGTAAAAGTGAGCACAGTTTGTTGAGGCGAAATGGCAATATCAATGTCTAGTTTGCGCTGGGTTTTGGCAAAATCTTGATACTTGATAGCATTGCTAATCAAATTGTTACAAATGATTTTGATACGTAGTGGATCACTACAAAACTCGTTTTCGCTACCCGAAATCGTACATTGTTTGGTTACTTCCTCAAATCCTTTATAATACTTCAAATCCTCTAAGCAATTCTCGATAATCTCCTCATAATCAATGGGTTCGCGCTTGAGTTCAGCGCGGGTGTTGCGCGAGTAGTTGAGCATCGATTGAATGAACTCGTCTAAACGATTGATGCGCCCCTCAATCCGTTCAATGTACTCAGGATACACACTTTGGTCGGGTTCAATTTTGAGCAGGTGAATCATACCCAAAATAGAACTCAAAGGCGAGCGCAAGTCGTGAGAGGTTTTGTAAACAAATTGGTCAAGCTCAAAATTACGCTCCTCGAGGGTATGTAAGGTTTTTTCCAACTCAGCCTGCGATATTTTGAGGGCTTCGGTAGCACGGCTCAACACATCGTATTGGCGTTGAAGGCGTTGGTTCATTTGGGCAAGCTCGTCTTCTTTTTGGGCAAGTTCTTCGTTTTGTTTTGCCAAACTTTGGTTATACCAGCGTTCTTTCTCGAGCAACTCTTTGATTTTGGCTTCTTCTTGCTTGCGTTTGGTAATATCACGCACTATCACTACAGCTTCATGGTCATTGCTTCGCATAAATCGCGCTTCAAAAGCCCATAATTTTTGTTGAATCGGAATTTCACATTCATAAAATTGGATATTATGCGTATCAATGGCACGAGTAATTAACTTTAGCAGGCGGTCTTTGAGTTTTTTGGGCAAAGGAAAATCCGAAATATTTTTAGCCAAAATATCCGATTTTGAAAACTTGAGACTGTCAATATTAGCCTTTGCCGACAATACCGTGCCTTGCGCCGAGAGTTTAAAAATCATATCGGGTAGGGCTTCAATCAAGGCGCGATTTTGCGATTCACTGTCTGAAAGTTTTTTTTGGGTTTGTTTTTGGGTTGAAATATCTACCACCACTCCCAAACCAAACTCTGGTTGATTGCGGATGTCATTGAGCAAAGTGCCCGAAACCGAAGCCCAAATTTCGCGTCCCGATTTATGATAGAGTCTTTTCTCGATATTATAAGTAGTGATTTGCCCTTGGAGCAATTGGGACATCAATTGATTTTCAGCTTTGAAGTCATCGGATTGGGTTATATCTTTGGTCTGTAGGCTTCGCAACTCCTCTTGAGTATAGCCCAATAAATGACAAAAAGCCGGATTGGCTTGAATAAACAAATTGGTTTTCAAATCTACCAGCACAAAACCTACTCCGGCTTCTTGAAAAGCCTTGCTAAATCGTCTTTCGCTGGTCAGGCGTAGTTCTTCATTGCGTACTCGCTCCGTGATATCTCTGATTACTTGTGAAGCCCCTATGATTTTGTTATTGCGGTCTTTGACCAAGCCAAAGTTCATTTCAGCATAAAACAAACGTCCACTACCATCTTTTATCTTCTCAACAAGTTGATATTCCTTGCCCGACAATACTCTTTCCCAATGGTATTTTACTTGCTCGTAGGTTTCGGGGAGGTGGGTCAGGCAATCCAAAATATTGACCCCAATGGCAATTTTTTTGCCGGTATAAGCTTCAAAATAAGCCTTAAACCGGTCATTGAACAAAATAAAGCGAAAGTGCGTGTCGATAGCCGCAGTATAATCTTGGGTGGAGTTGATAATACATTTCAAGCGGTCGGTCGAGAACTCATAAGCCTGCAAAGCATCTTTAAGGCGTTTTTTGGTGAAGTCTTCGCTCTCGGTCTGTTGCTTAGGATGTTTGCGAAAAATTGCCATTCCGCCCTCAATTTCGCCCGAATCGCCCCAAATGGGCGCAAGTCGTGCCTCCCACAAAAACTTACTAAATGTAGGTTCGCGCCGAAACGACTTGCCTTCAATTGCCAGTCGCTCACCTTGCAAGGCTTGTTGAAAGGAAGTCTCAAAATCGGTCAAAAAAGGGTATAAATCAGTTATTTTTTGAGTCAAAAGGGCTGAGGTATCTAATTGAAATAGCAGGTCGAATGCCTCATTTTTGTCCACTAAGTACAACTGGCGGTCAAATAGTAAAACAGCGTCATAACTGTTTGTCAAAAAGGTGTCAAGAAGAAATTGTTGCTTAATCATAAGCGCGGAAATTAGCTTTAATTTTTGTAATCTAATTTCACGCCAATTTTTTATTTAGATAGGTAAATCTCTGATTAAAATAATAGGAAAATAAAATTTCCCGAAAAATAATTGATTACTCAATAAATCATTACCCAAAGAATCAAGTCAAACGATAATTTAGCGGTTTTTCATAAATCCTTGACAATCAGATACTTACAAATAAGATATTTGATTAACTACTTGATTTTCAGTGATTTAGCTCAAAAAAATTTCCGCAGTTATGGGGCTTGAAAACCCCACAAACTATTGCCATAATACCAATTACTTATTTCTACAGTTGGAAATGGTTGAAGTTCAATAGAACTGTTTTTTCCAAAACTTTTGTCTAAATTGTATTTTCCTATGTTTTCTATGTACCTATGTGGTTTAAAAAAATTAAAGTGTCAAAATAGAATTATTTACTATTTCGGAAGCCCAAGTTACCGGTTTTGCGTTTGTTGAAAAACTCATTTTCGCATAATTCGGCAATTTCCTTCAGGTTGGGTTCACGCTCGTTGAGTACATTGTTGAGCCAATATTTGCGCGAGATGTTGTGAATTTGTCCGCCCGAAAGCTCATAATCATCTGCCAACACCTTAAGGTCGGCGGCGGGCAACTCCGGCATTTTTTCTTGCCAAATATGATAACGAATCGCCGGTTCAGGTTTTTCAAAATGAATTTTATACAAAAAACGCCTTTCGAAAGCTGCATCTAAATTCAAGCTCATATTGGAAGTAGCAATCAAAATACCCTCAAAATCTTCCAATTCTTGCAAAAGAATATTTTGCATCGAGTTATTCATTTGATCTACACTACTGCTTACTTCAAATCGCTTGCTAATCAAGGCATCAGATTCATTGAAAAATAAAATCGGGCAAAAATCATAATACTCTTGGGCTTGTTTGTAGGTGCGAAATATTTGCTTGATGCGTTTTTCCGATTCGCCCACAAACTTATCGCGCACACTAGCAATATCCACCATCAAAATCACCCTGCCGGTTTGTTTGGCAAGGTTGTAAGCCACTTGGGTCTTGCCGGTGCCGGGTTCGCCGTAAAACAGACCGGTAATGCCCGAAGCAAAGCCCAACTTAGCAAATTTTTCTTTGGCTTTGCGAAAGTTCTCTTCTTCTAAAAGTTGCGAAAGCAAATCGATTTGTTTTTGCTCTTGCTCATTAAAATACAAATTGGGAGCTTTAATTTTGTCGGGCGTAATCAAGATACAATTTTTAGGATTGAAGCTTTTGTTTTTTTCAATCACACCCAAATCTTCCGAAAACAATAAATCAATCGCCTTGTCGGTCAAAGCCAATTCTTTACCACCATAAAAACTGTCTTCAACAAAGCAAACCCAGTCTTCTTCTAAAAGGCGGGATTGACCGGAAAATAAATTTTTCTTGGCGCGGATTTTATTGCCAATCGAGTCATATACATAATACACGTACCGCTCAATGTCGGCTTCGTTGGAATCATTGGCATAAGAATAACACAAATACATCAAGAGCAAGGTGTCGTCTTCGGTAAAGCGCAAATTCATAATCTTTTTAATCATCGCAAAGTGCGACTCTCGCTCTAGCAAGTCCATCACTTCATTAAAAAGATTTTCGGTGGTCAGGCTGTTTTTTTCGCGCTCACATATCATTTCGTTGATGCGCTCAATAAGCTGATACACGTCGTCAAATTTATTGGTTTTGGGAATAGATTTATTGAGCGAAATAGCATTAAAAATAAAACTCGATACGTGAAAACGCGTGGCGATTACTTTCATATCATAGCCGCTACTGCGAATGAGCAGGCGTTTGCTCACCAAACCCTCCAAAACCGGCGATAAACCTACGATAAAAAACGGATTGCAGCCCAAATAATGGGTAAGGCTGTCCAAATCGGTTTCTTTGCCACAGATACTCATTGCAAACATAATGGAGAAAAGCCAAGTCTCATCTTCAGTAGTATGCAAAAAACTGCCGACAATTTTGACATCTTCTTTTACTTCTGCCAATAGCTTGCGTTTGGTTTGTTCATTGAGTTCGGAATCTTTGAATAAATTGGCAATTTTTTCAATACTTCTCAAAATCGGATTGACTTCCAGCGATTGCGATTTTTTCATATCCATATACGTAGGCATTAAAGCATTTCCTCTAAATGCAGGAAATTTTTTGCAAAGGTAAAGCAAAAAAGGTTCTAATTAATTAATTGACTGATAAATACCGCTTGTATTTATAAAAAAGTGTGAGTGATTTTTGTTAAATACTTGATAATCAATTTTTTACAAAACAAACAACCAGCAAGCCCATTGGCTGAGATTGTTTATCGGGGTATTTTTGAATTTCTTTTACTTTAACGAAAAAAAAGCAACTTTTGGTTGATAATCTTTTCAACTTGGTTATCATCTTCAAAAAACTATCAGCTATTTAGCCGTTATTTAGTTGATTATCAAACTATTATGATTGAATAAAGGCTGTAGCACAACCCCAATTTAATTTATACCAAATAAGCCTAAGCAATCGTTTTATTTATATATTTGCATAGTTGGTATAATACATCTATTTGATAGATTTTATAAAGTGAATAGGGTATTTATGCTTTGAAAGACTAATATAGTTTATTGTAAATGATAATACTGTACAAATATTTTTATAAACCATTGATTTTCAAATAGTTATAAATTGATTTTATTTATATACCGACCACTAATTTCATTAAGAAATGGCTATGAAGCAAAACGGGCGCATTTCAAATTTACGCATTTCTTTTGCCTCACCCTGCCCTCTCCGAAGGAGAGAGTGATAGGTAGTAAATTTGAAATGCACCCAGCAAAACAATACTTTAAAAATATAACCTATTGATAATCAATTAGTTATATAATTTATAATTCATAAACCAATCTATTGCTTTGGTTTTTTTTAAAATTCTAGCTTTATGTTATCCAAAAAAACGAAATACGCGCTCAATGCTTTGGTCTATTTAGCCAAACACGCCAATAAAGAACCGATTTTGATTAGCGAAATTGCCGAGAAAGAACACATTCCCAAAAAATTTTTGGAGGCGATTCTACTCGATTTGAAAAATGCGGGTATGCTCAACAGCAAAAAAGGCAAAGGCGGGGGCTATTATCTTTTGCGCCCCCCCGAAGAAGTCAATTTAGCCGATGTCATTCGCTTGTTTGATGGGGCAATTGGATTGTTGCCTTGTGTAACCCACAAGTATTATGAAAGGTGCGATGAGTGCCAAAATGAGAATATTTGTGGTATTAGAGATGTTTTTCAAGAAGTTCGCAATCAAACCGTCAAAATCTTGAAAGACAATACTTTGCAAGATTTAATTGACCGCGAAAATCGCCTAAAGCACGAATTGAGCCAATAACCCCCTAAGGAATTGGGAATTAATAATTAGGAATTACAAATTACAATAGTTCGTTAAGTTTCTAGTTCCGAGTTTCTAAGCCCCCTACCCCCGAAGGGGGAACTAAGCTAAGTGATTGAAAATCAGGCAATTAACTAAAATATTGTAAATTCTACAAATACTTGATAATCAACGAGTTATAAAATATTCACGAAGTATTGTGATAACAAAAACAAAATAATGTAACCCATATTTTTTGATAACCAATTGATTTTCAAGCACTTAAAAAAAATATTCATTCCAAGTTATTCACTATTCATTACTTATAGCTTCTCACAATCAAATTATTATTTAACTTTGGATTTTGGAAAGATATAAATATCAATGAAAAAAGTATTGTTTATTGACCGAGATGGCACCCTCATTATAGAACCACCTGTAACCTTTCAGGTAGATTCTTTAGAAAAATTGGAGTTTTATCCCAAAGTAATTCGTAACCTCCACAAAATCATAACCGAAATGGATTATGAATTGGTGATGGTAACCAATCAAGACGGCTTAGGCACACCGGCTTTTCCTGAAGATGATTTTTGGCTTCCACATAACAAAATGCTCAATGTACTAGCAGGTGAAGGCATTGAGTTTACCCAAATTCATATTGACCGGAGTTTTGAACACGAAAACTCGCCCAACCGCAAACCGCGTACCGGTATGCTCAAAGAGTATATCCAAAATCCCCAATATGATTTAGCCAATTCATTTGTCATTGGCGATAGAATAACCGACTTACAATTGGCGGCTAACTTGGGCGCAAAGGGTATTTTGGTGGGCGAGCCTACCCGCGACTGGGTGTTTCCCAACGAAAAAGTAGAAGAAGTCATCGCCCTTATTTCGCCCGATTGGGACGAAATATACGACTTTTTGAAAATCGAAAGCCAAGTATCTGCCCCACTCGAGCGCGTAGCTTCGATAAATCGCAAAACCAATGAAACCCAAATCCAAATTCACCTCAACCTCGACGGTGATGGTAAGGCTGACCTAAGTACAGGCATTGGTTTTTTTGACCATATGCTTGAGCAAGTAGCCAAACACGCCAAAATTGACTTGCAAATTATGGTCAAAGGCGATTTGCACATTGACCAACACCATACCATCGAAGACACGGGTATTGCTTTGGGTGAGGCATTTTTGCGAGCCTTGGGCAACAAAAGAGGCATTGAGCGATACGGGCATTTTTTGCTCCCAATGGATGAAACTCTAGCGCAGGTAGCCATCGACTTTTCGGGGCGACCTTGGTGTATCTGGCAAGCCGAGTTTCGCCGCGAAAAAGTGGGCGAGATGCCTACCGAAATGTTTAGCCACTTTTTCAAGTCGTTTTCCGACAATGCCAAATGCAATCTCAATATAAAAGTAGAAGGCGAAAACGAACACCACAAAATTGAAGCTATTTTCAAAGCTTTTGCGCGCGCCGTCCGAATGGCAATTCGCCGCGATTTGGAGAATATGGATTTGCCAAGCACCAAAGGGGTGTTATAAGGAATGAATCGTGAATAATGTAAAATGAATAATTTTGTAATTACCAAAAAATATTGTACGCATTATTTTTTCTTGTTCCTAAGAATTAAGATTTAGATAGATGGGTTAATTCATTATGAATATTTTTATAACTAATTGATTATCAGATAGTTATGAAAATTAAAATAGTTTTTCAATACTATGGCGCTATACAACTTCGGCAAAGTTTGAAACTTTGCCGAAGTTCAAATTCAAAACTTAACTAATTGATTATCAGATAGTTATAAAAATAATCAGAAATTATTTATACTCAATCAAAAGAGGTTTTCGGCAGAAATTGCTCTAAAATCATTTAATTTTGAGCATAATTACATAAATTTTACCCAGAAAGTTAAAAAATACCCTGACAATGGGTGCATTTCAAATTTACCACCTTATATCCTCTCCTTCGGAGAGGGCTAGGGTGAGGCAGTAGAAACGCGTAAATTTGAAATGCACCCCTGACAATTCATTAATCGGAATTCAAATGCCCTTATAAACATTAAAACAGATTTCTATGCAAAAATATTTACTCTTGATTTTGTTAGTTTTTTTGGTAGCCTGTGGCAATAATGAACACCCGCTCAACACGCCGGTCGATGACCACTTGATACCCTACCGGCAAGGCAAACTGTGGGGCTTTGCCGACAAAACCCACCGAATCATTATTGCGCCGCAATACGAAGAAGTTTTTTTGTTTAAAGAAAACTTAGCCAAAGCCAAGCAAAACGGCAAATATGGTTTTATTGACCTCAAGGGCAAAGTTGTAGTGCCTTTTGAATACGACTGGGCTTGGGACTTTGAAGACGGGCTGGCTTTGGTAAGTAAGAGCCAAAAATGGGGTTATTTGAATCATTTGGGCAAAGAAATTATCCCGATTATATATGAAAAACTGGAAAAATTTAAAGAAAATTTGGCGATTGCCCAAAAAGAAAAAAATGGCAAGCTTGGGGCTATCAATCGCCAAAATGAAGTAGCAGTTCCATTTGAATACGATGAATTGTATAGCTTTGAGGAAGGATTGGCAAAAGCCGGGGTCAATGCTCAATACGGTTATATTGACAAAAAAGGCACTTTGATTGTACCGTTGAAATACAATTTGTATCTCAATTTTAAAGAAAGATTGGCAAAAGTACGCGAAGAAGGTTTGTGTGGATTTATTGACATTCAAGGCAAAACCGTAATACCCGCCAAGTATGACGAAGTTGAAGACTTTGAAAACGGACAATCGCGCATCAAATTGCAAAGCAAATGGGGCGTAATTGACAAAAACGGCAAAGAAATCACGCCTATCAAATATGATTTTATTTATAATTTTCAAGAGCAATTGGCTAGAGTGGTTATCAACAATCAGTATGGATTTATTGACCGATCCGGCAATGAGGTGATTTCGCTCAGGTATGCCAATGCCGACGATTTTAGCGAAGGCTTGGCGATTGTCAATGACAAAAATCAAACTTTTTGTATAGATGCTCGCGGCAACCAAAGATTTGCGTTGCCTTATGACCATATCGAAAAATTTGCCGATGGGCTGGCAGTCGTGCGCAAAGGCAATCAATATGGATTTATTGACAAACAAGGCAAAGAAGTGATCAAACTCAAATACGACCTTGCCCGCAGTTTTGAAAATGGACTCGCCAAAGTACAACTCCATAAACAGTGGGGCTACATTGACAAACAAGGCAATGAATACTGGGAAGAATAAAATCCCATAACTAAATTTTTGAATCCTAATAAAATATAAAAAGCAACTTGGTCGCTCTATTTTATTAAACAATTAGCCGGGTTTCGCCAAATACGAATAGTCAATGTATTAAATCAGCACATTAGCACATTTTATTATTAACTCATTACTTAATTCCTTTTTTATTGCTAATTTCGGGCAAATTTTTTTTGTCTAACCCAAACTGTAAAAAGATTTATGAAATTACTCCACACCTTATTGCTTGCCGGAAGTTTTGGTCTATTGACTGCCTGCGGGGGCGGTACTACCGAAACCAAATCAACCGACACTACCAAAACCGAAGCCAAAGAAGAAACAACCGAAGTAAAAGAAGAAGCCAAAGAAGAAGTCAAATTTGAATTGACCGATGATGTAAAACCCTTTGTCAATAAATGGAAACTTGCCGAAGTAACTCATACCGACGGCAAAACCGAAAAAGCCAAAGAAGATGGTTATTTGGAACTCAAAGAAGATGGTACATTCAATGAATTATTTGGCAAAAATGTAGTCGCTTCGGGCAACTGGACAGCCTCCAAAGACAAAAAAACTTTGACTTTAATCCACAAAAGCGGCGATTACAAGAGCCGAATGGGCAAGGAAGAAGAGCCTTTTGTTATCAAAGAAATCAGTGCCGACAAATTGGCTACAGTTGATGCCGACGGCAAAATGACCGAGATTTTTGTAGCTGAGAAAAAATAATTCTAAACTCCCTCAATACTACAATGCTGACTTATTTAAGTCAGCATTTTTTGCTTGTAAAAAAATTAAATAACTGACTGTCAATAGATTACAAAAATATTGGATTTTGAAATTGAAAAAATTACAATTTAACAGCAATTCCCACTGTAGAAATTTTAAACGAATGTTTGATTTTTTAGAATATTTAAAAACAGGCTTTCTGTAACTAATTGATAATGAGGTGATTATAAA
>JALONJ010000501.1 GCA_025455045.1 Microscillaceae bacterium
GTTGTAAAAAAAGTGTATTTATAATCACCTCATTATCAATTAGTTACATAAAAGCTATTTTTAAATATTCTAAAAAATCAAACATTCGTTTAAAATTTCAACAGTGGGAATTGCTGCAATACTTCGGACAGTTTTTATAAGTAATTGATTATCAGTCAGTTATGCTATTTAAAATATTTCTTGTAACTACCTGATTATCAAGCACTTAACAAAAAATCGGAAAAGAACCCTATCCGGGGGCAGGGGGCTTAGAAACCAGAAACTGTCCGAACTATTGAAAAGTGTTACTTTATTTTTAAATCATTCCTAAGTGAACAGAAAGTAATCATTTTTTTTTAACAACTCAGTTAAAATATTATTTGGTAAATAATTGCTTCGCCCAATTTTTGTTCTTATATTGCTTTATCAAAGCCACACAATAATATTTATTATAAATCATTGATAATCAATTACTTATAAAAAAAATAATTTATAAAAATCGGCAATGCAGAGCTTTCAGGAGCAGAGTAAAAATCAAATTGTTCAAAATCAAAACCAAGATGCATCTTCCAATACTTTAGAGTACGAAGGTTTGCTTGCCGAAAATCCCTTTGTCTCTGCCCAAACTCGTCAGCGTAGTACTACGGCTTTGGCTTCGCCCCCTACCAAACCTCAAAACCCATTTTTGCCGGCGCAAGCCAAAATGCCGGTCAATCCCTTTGTCAATCCGCAAAATACTCCTGCGCCTAATCCTTTTGTTGCCGAAAACGCCCAACCTGCCCGCAATCCCTTCCTCAAACTCAAAGCCGAAGAAAAAGACCTCGAGGATTCTGAACTCGATTTGCAAACCGACCAACCCCGCCAACGCTTGGGAAGTGCCGCCACCGGCGAAGACGAAAAACCGCCTATCAGCCAGTTAAAATCTGCTTCAAGCCGCATCCACCTTAGCCGCCCAAGTGAAGATGGAGGGCGCAGTACGGATTTGCCAACTATCCAAAGACAGACCGATACTGCCCGAACCAGTCGCCCTTCGCCCGATTCGGTGATTCAGCGCAGTATTTCTATTCCCGGATGGATTGGTGAAAGGTTGAATAACGCGGCAAACAATTTGCCTGGGTTTCATTTGGCTACCGTCATTATAGGCTTCAATCCGATTACCAATCAAGCCGTTGAGCGCAACCCTCACAATCTTTTGCGAGGATTTATGGGTTTGGCTCCGGGGGGCGAGGCTTTGTTTGCCCGTTTGCAGTCTTCGGGTATGATTGACCGCGCCATTGCTTGGATTACTACCGAAGTAGCCCGCCTCAATATCACTACTACCACGCTCGAGCAAGCCATTCAACAGGCAATTGACAATTTTAGCCTTACAAGCCCTTTTCAGAGTACTCGAGAAGCCTTTAGCCCTATCTTGGCACGAATTACCGGCTTTGCCCACCGAGTAGCCGCCCAAGCCACTCAACTAATCCGCGAAACCCTTTTGGGTCCGGTTGCCAATTACTTGCGTGAGAATTTTTCGGGTTATGAACTTTTGACTGTGATTTTGGGGCAAGACCCCGCCACCGGCAACCCGGTAGAACGCAGTGCTGCCAACTTTGTACGCGGGTTTCTGAAGCTCATCGGGCGCGAAGATATATGGCAACGAGTCCAACAATCGGGGGCTTTGGCAAGGATTTATGCTTGGTATCAAGCCGAAATCCAACGCTTAGGCATTAGTTGGGACGGTATTCGCGGGTCATTTCGCCAAGCGTGGAACTCGCTCAGTATCGCGGACTTGGGCAATCCAATGGCAGCTTTTGAGCGCATCCGAGGCATTGTTGCCGCCCCGATTCAACAAATTGCCGCTTTTGCTCGCTCGGCATTGCAACAAGTATTGACCTTTGTATTTGAAGGCGTGATGGGTGCTGGCGGGGCGCGCGTGTTGGCAATTTTGCGCCAAGCCGGAGCAGTGTTTGACCAAATAGTCGAAAATCCGGCGCAGTTTTTACGCAATCTCATCCATGCCATTCGACAGGGTTTTCGGCAGTTTGCCGGCAATATTCTCACGCATTTACAAACCGGCTTTGTGGAGTGGCTCACCGGCACTTTGAGCAGTGCGGGTATTCAACTCCCCGAAACTTGGGATTTTAGAGGGGTTTTGTCGGTGGTAATGCAAGTTTTGGGCATCACTTACGACCGAATGAGGGGTAAACTGGTGGAGCGATTGGGCGAAGACAATGTCCACCGATTAGAACAAACCTTTAGCTTTTTGCAAAGATTAGTAACCGAAGGACCCATAGCCGTTTGGGAGCAAATGCAAACCTACTTGGCAAACTTGCAAGAAATGATAATGGGCAGAGTCCAAGAGTGGATTATCACCAATGTAGTGCAGGCGGCGGTTTTGCGGATTGTAAGTATGTTCAACCCAGTAGGGGCGGCTATCCAATCCATTATGGCTATCTACAACACCATTCGATTTTTCTTGGAACGAATGCAACAAATTGCCGCGCTGGTTGAGGCTGTTGTGCAGTCTATTGCGCGGATTGCGGCAGGCAACATTACCGAAGCCGCCAATTTTATTGAGCGGGCGATGGCAAGGAGTATTCCCGTGATTTTGAGTTTCTTATCGCGCTTGCTGGGTTTGGGCGATATATCGGCAAGAATCAGAGCCATTATTGAGCAAATCCAAGGCACAGTCAGCGATGCCATTGACCGCGTAATTGATTGGATAATAGCCCAAGCTGGGCGATTATTGGGGCGTACTTCGCCCGATGATTCGGGGGCAAATCGGGCTGAGAATGAGCAAAATCCTGAACAACAATCACGAATTGAAGATGGCATTAATGCTGTTTATACACAAGAAAGGCAGTTTTTGGATAGTGGAAGGATCACAGCCCAAGAAGCCCAGCAAGTAGCCACAAATGTCAGAGAACAGCATCCCATTTTTAGAGCTATAAGAGTGGTAGATGGTAATGATAGCTGGGATTATGAGTATGATGCCGGGCAGAGAAATCGTGGAAGGATTGATACTACCATCGCTCGTAATGATGCCGAAGCGCAAGCTATTCAAAGAGCCAGCAAGGAACAAGACGAGATAGATAAATTTAGACACGATAATGAATTACCAGAATATGAACAAAAAATGGCTGAGTCTGGAACGGTGGCTCATTTGACACTAGAAGGTGAAAAGTTTTTTGGTACAAACTCTGGGTTAAAACAAACTTATTCGTTATCAATTGAAGAAAGACGGAGTATATTTGAACAAATGATTAAAAATGGCAGGTTAAAAGATTCAATTACTGGAAAACAATTGAAAAACTTATCTGAAGCTCAATTTTTAAGTCACGCAGAGGCTGAAGTATTGATAAAAGCTAAAAAATCTGGATTACCTTTACCAAATGAGTTAAATCTGTATGTTGATAGACCGACCTGCCCAAATTGTAGCCAATTTTTGGGAGATTTATTAAGTGAACTACATATCAGTCAGCTAAATATTTATTGGCGAAATGCCAAAAATTCTCCAAAAGTCATTTTAGCGAAATAATTATGCAGAATATTATCTTTTTTAAACCTGAAGATGGTGATTTGATAAGTAATCCAAGTGCCGTTTTTTTTGAAAAAATATTTCTTTATGAAAGTGAAGATTTTTGGAATATCGGCGCAGGTATGGGTTATATCGATTTTATTAATGATAAAATTCATAATAGAATTGAAATAGTCTTTGAAAAATCAAATGGATTTTATCTTAGATACAAAGCATTAAACTTAGATTTTCATTCTATCAAGGCAGGCAACTTTGAACATAAAGTAAAAGTTTATATAGGGGGTAATTCTATTACATTCCCCAATATTTTTTTTATTGATAGAATCACAACTCTAGAAGCTGTCAAAAAATTTATTATTGATGGTCAAATGTACAGAGGCATCACTTGGCTTGACGACAACAAGTTTGAATGGGATTATGAGTCGTATTAGTTTACCCCATTGCTGGTCTTAGCCCCCAAAAAGCGGGGCTTTTGCCTAAAAGTAAGAACCTGTAAGTAATTGGAAATCAAGGATTTACAAAACAGGTTCTTGGAAAAAATTGTGGGCAAGATTTCAGGAAAATACTGGGTTTTGAGTTCCACAATTTCGAGACCAACAACCTTTTCTACGAGTTGTTGGTGTCGAAATTGCCCAATTATAGTTCGGATAATTTTAAGCATTAGGCAATTTCTAACACCAACAACGGCGGAAAAAATTAAACCAATAAAAATAACACAACTACGTCATCCTGCGTGGAACTTTGTGGACTTTTTTCAGCCTCCCCCTGCCCCTCCGAAGGAG
Organism: Microscillaceae bacterium; assembly: GCA_025455045.1. Taxonomy (GTDB): domain Bacteria; phylum Bacteroidota; class Bacteroidia; order Cytophagales; family Microscillaceae; genus JALONJ01. The sequence continues at coordinate 4,282 of JALONJ010000501.1, forward strand.
GGGTGAA
>JALONJ010000502.1 GCA_025455045.1 Microscillaceae bacterium
AGGGCAATTGAATGAAAATACAGTTAATACCTTGATTGTCAATGACTTATGAATAAATATTTTTTTTAGCAAACACAATTAAAATCTTAACATTTATTTAATTATTCTATAGTGGGAATTGCTGACGAGAAGTTTTATTTTTTTATAAGTGATTGATTATCAATAATTTAGCTTATTCAAGAAAGTGAATCCTGTATGATATTTGAATGAAGAGAAAGCAAGTTTTAAAGTGAAAAATCTGATGCAAATGATTGACAATCAGAAAATTAAAGAAAATTTAATGGCTTATTCCTAAGGTATTTATTCCTCGGGAATAAAATGAAATAAAAGTATTGTAAAACAGCCTTTAGGCTGTCTTATCCTAGTCTAAGGGTTATTTTTATGCTGTTGTTGGTACTAGATGTTACCAATAATACTTCGGGCATTTTTTATAAGTACTTGATTATCAGTTAGTTATGCTATTTCAAATATTTTTTATAACTACCTGACCGTGTCCGCCTTTGGAGGATAATCAATCACTTAGCAAATAACTAGGAAAAGAACCCCCACCGGGGGCAGAAGGGCTGTTAAGTGCTATTTTTGAGCCAAATTTTATTCGCCGTTAGACCTCACCCCCTACCCCTCTCCCTTTGAGCTAATCTCCCTACAGAAAATCAAGTGTCATTGAGGGGATTTGGGCAAGGAATTTGCGGCGGGGCGTTTCGGGCTAATTGCCAGCCTTCAAATCTTTGATAAAAAGCGACCAAACCTCTCCTCAAACTAATGACCCCAAAAAGTCTTTGGTTGATATCTTGACTGTGGGGATTCCACCCGCCTAATCGGGCGATGAGCCAAGCCGCCCACTTCAAAGACCGGTTTGGGTGGGGGTTCTGTTGGCGAGTAGTTTTTCCTTCCAACGTAGTTTGCAAAGCCTCCAAACATTGAATTTCGGCTTCTTCAAAACAAATATGGGCGGAGGCTTGGGCTTCGGCATAGCGGGCTTGTTTGAGGGTCAAGACCTTTAAGGCCGCCTCTAAACTCAAAACCAGCAGCATTTGCAGGGCTTTGCCAGTGCTTAATTGGCTTTCCTCGATGGCAAAGCCTTGGCTCTTCAAGATGCGAAATAACTCCTCGATCCACCACCGATAACTATACCACAAGGCGATCAAAGCAGCCGTTTCTAAATCCTCCACGCAATGGGTGGTCAATAATCGCCAATGAATGGGTTTTTCGTCGGCTGGAGCATCGATTTCGGCAATATCTACGACATAAATCGGCAGGCTATCCGGGTCATTCGGCAGTAGTTTGGCTTTGTTTTTGGGTTTATTTAAGTGAATTTTAGCCCACTTAACCGCTAATTTGGCCGTCCGCCGGATACGCGTGGCTGTCCCTTCAAGGGGCAGTAACATACCACCTTGTACGGCTAAATGGTCGATATGACTACTCAGAACCTCCCCACTTTCCACTAATCTATCCCAAGAACTCCGTACTAACAAATGCGTTTTTTCATTGGGAACCCGTGCAAACAGTTCGTATATATCACTCTCGCGGTCGTGAATGGCGGTTAGCATCCTGGCTTCCGAAAATACTTCTTCGCTCGCCTTGACTCCCGCCAACCAACGATAACTTTCTTTTTCTTCGATGGGCAATTTTTTGTGCTGCCCTGGGCTTTTTTTCTCCCTCCCAAAGGCGTGTACCCAGCACTTGATAAAACCGTAGCCCAAGGGAAGTCCGTCCAAAGCATTGATTCCCAAACTACTATGAAAAAATATCCCTGTACTCTTATCGTCTTTGATCACCCCCAAATCCGGATCGTTCACCTTCAAACGACCATTATGGGACTGATAATTTAAGGACGAACTATCCGAAATACACAGCACATGTTGCCCAATGGCACGACTACTCTTCTGACAAACTTCCTCAATCAGCATAGATGGGGTTAATTTTGAGTGATTAAAAAAACGAGTAGCTCCCACTTTAAAGCTTTCGTTCACTTGCCAACGATTGATCACCGCACTTTCGGACTGGACTAGAATCGCTTGCAATAAAGCCAGTCTTTTTTTAAATGTTTATTCAATTTTTGCTATCTATTTAATTTTTTCAAAATTACAAATTTTGGCTACATTATTCAAAATGAGAGCTGCTGTTGAGCGAAGATGACTCCGAATTGTATATTTTTAAACAATTTATCATTTTTTTAACTTATTGAAGCAATCATTGAGCATCCTCAAATTGTACACCAAACGAAAATACAAAAAGTTAACTATTTGATTATCAGCACTTTAAAATTCTGTAGGGAGATTAGCCGAGGAGGGGCTGGGGGTGGGTTAGTTTCGTCTGCCTAAATGCTTGTATGAAGACAAATTTTAGCTAAAGATATCCCAAATAAGTACAATTCTTGGTATTAAAAGTCGTAAGTGTATCGGACAAACCTAAGCGTTACATAATTTACATCATACTAAAATTACACCTCAATCAAAAAGGATTGCGATAAGAATTATTAAAAAAAACGACCCTATAAAAAGGCTGGTTTATTTGCCAAGCAATTATTTTTCATACAAAAGAAGAAATCTAAAATGATTTCTTCCTTTTTTATAAATATCTGATAATCAATGATTTACGATTTATACCAAGGTCCGGTAATTGCCAAAGTAAGCCCAACGTGTTGAATATTGACAAACAAAGTTTTTCCCGAAGGAGAAAAGGTAACCCCAGCTAATTCGCTTTTATAACCCACATTGTGTCCTAATTTATAAAATTCGCCTTGGGTAGTAATGCCTACCAAATAAGGGTCTTCGTCGTCCTCGCAAAGAACTAAATCACCCCAAGGAGCGACAGTAAGGTTATCACAATATTTGACGATTTCGGAATCATTGGGTTCAACAAATAATTCTAAAGTACCTGGTTGTTCTTTTTCTCGATTTGTTCCTTCAAAAGGACTAGGTTGATAGCGAAAAATTTGTCCTTTTTTAATATCTCCTCCATTGGTACAAGCAAAATAGAACTCATTACTACCGAACCAAGCCCCCTCGCCACGAGCGAAACGAGCCGCCCCTTTGTCAAAACCTTGATGGCGCAAACTGTCATCTGGCGACATAACATCTTCTATATCAATCCATTGAGTTTTAAAACCTTGTTTTGTCGGCATTTTTGGGGTAGTAAGCTGACTCCAATTGCGTGTATCAAAACTTTTTTGGTCTAAAATAGCAAGAGCTTGGAGTTTGCCACCTTTTGCCAGATTTTTGGCATCCAAAGGAATAAATCGATAAATCAAACCATCGTGGGCATCTTCGGTTTGGTAAATAATGTTGGTTTGCGGGTCGACACACACTGCTTCGTGGTTAAACCTGCCCATTGCTGTCAAAGGAATGGGCTGGGCTAGTTTGATTTTAGTACTAGCCGGAACTTCAAAATTAAACCCGTGGTTTTTTTCGGCTATTTCATCCGCTTTTTTTACATCTTCCTCACAAGTAATCCAAGAGTTCCAAGGAGTCTTACCACCTGCGCAGTTTCGATTCGTTCCTACCAAACTCAATGAATCTTGCTCAATAGTTTGCGTTTTTTCATCAAAAATCAAAGTGGTAGTTCCTCCCAAAGAAGGTTTTTTTCCTCGTCCATAATCATAAAACTTAGTTTTATTAATTTTCTCCAACAAGGTATTATTTTTTCCAAAAGGACTTTCAGCTAAATTTTCAATGTCATTTTCGTGGTTACGAATGATGATTACTTTGTTATGATTACCTTTGAATGTAGCCATTCCATCGGGTTTGCCGGGGGTAAAAAAACCATCTGACATTTGAGTTCCTTGCCGAGAAATAATTTTATAAGAAAAGCCTTTGGGCAAATCCATTATTTTGTTGGGGTCAGGGATTAAATCACCATACCCTATTCCTTGGGAATTTATCACTCGATTAGTTGGCTTATCCAAAAAAGCTTGCAAGCCTAAAAAACCTAGCCCAGTTACTGTGCCTAGTGCCAAAAAATCTCTCCGATTCAATTGCTTCATAGATGTATGATTTTTACAAAATTATGAAACCTCGATAAGTTGGAGGTTATGTCAAAATTAAGGAAATGTTATTTTTAATTTTAATACTTTGTATATATTTCATAACTTGTTGATTATTAATCACTTACAAAATTATTTTCAAATCTTTGCCGCTTTTCAGGAGTTTTGGCTTGATAGAAAAGCTAAACTCATTGACGTACGCAGGCTGACAGCCCGCGCTACAATTTTTTTTGACTTTTGGCAAATAAGAATGTAACCCAGCCTTTGGGCTGTGGGAGGCACAGCCTAAAGGCTGGG
>JALONJ010000503.1 GCA_025455045.1 Microscillaceae bacterium
AAACAGCGAGTCAATAAACGCTAAATTAGATAAAACACTGCATCAGGCTTAAAACGACCATCAGAAGTTGATTGCAGACCTGAAGGTGAGAAACTAGGAAGCCAAAAGGGCTGAGAACAAGCTGAGAACTTTGAACAACCAAATCAACTAAGGAAAAATAACCTACAACAACATTCTAGGTCAATCCGAGAAAAACAAAGCAGAAGCTGCAGCCAATTTGGCAGCCCTCAACAACTAGATAGCCCGGGGAAAGGAACTCTCAGCCAAAAATCTGCACTCTTAAAATTATCGATGGATGAAATTTCAGGTTTAGAGTTGTCGAATGAATCTCCATTCCAATTTTATTCCTTTTTAAAAACGACGGGAAAGTCCGGTTTTGTTTCGTTATTTCCTCCCGGAAGCTTTGGAATCAAAGATATTTGGACGGAACCATTTGAACGAGTATTCTTTGCAGGCGAACACCTCGCACTACATACAGGTTCCATGGATTCAGCGGTATCTTCAGCAATACAAGCAATATCAAGAACGTAAAGGCTTTAGACCAAAAAGTATCCGAAGGAAATTCCACCTTCGGATCAGAACTTCATATAAAACTAAACAAAAGAAAACCACAAATAACAGGTGCAATACCATCTTTATCCAAATCGGTTCCGTTCTATCAAAGAATAAAAATGCAAAAAATAAGGATAAGGGATGGTGTAATAGGTATATCGGAAGGCTAGCTTCTATTAAATACTCACCTAATTTTGTCTTGTTACTAAAATAAACCGAAAACAGCTGTATACAAATTATGGACCAAAGTATGGCTCCTAGTATCCACAACCCAAGATGTAAGGTTCTCCAATAAAATGATACATATCGATATGAAATCCACATCTGGTCATGAACTTCCAATTCTTTAAATGCCAAAAAAACAAAAATGGCACAGAAAGAAAGAAATAGAAAAGGAAGTCCTAAACTGGTGGGAGTTTTTTCAAAAATGAAATTTTGGTAGTAGGAAAAAATTCCCAATAGAAAGAAGAAGAATTGGTATACGAAGGTAAGTTTTGAAATTCCGACTATAGACTCACCTTTTGGATAGAAGTAATGGAAAATAGATAGAAGTAATAAACTAAAAATAAAATAAAATGTCAAAAAAATAAAACCATTTTTAGTTAATGTGCTCGGAAGGTTTTTGAAGAAAGATTTTGGCAAAAGGTAAAATAGAAAACTATAGAGAGATAGATTGACCAAAAACCAAATATGCGAATGTTCAAACTTATCCACAGTAAAAAAATCTAAAATAAAAGTTAATACCTCTAAATTTGGATTTTTAATCTTTTGCATCAAATAGTATTGGATAGGCGAGAGAAAAACGAGACCAAAAACCATCGGAATAACAACTCGTAAAATTCTTGCCTTTAAAAACTCAAAACCACCTTTTCTCTCAATAACAAGCGCAGAAAAAAAACCTGAGATCATAAAAAATAAAGGCATCCGAAATCCGTGTATGAAATAACAAAAATAACTGAGAAGGTAACTTCTTTCGTTATTCTGGATTGCATATTTTATTTCATCGGAATATACAATACTAACATGGAAAAGGATTCCAAGAAGGAGTGCAAAACTTCGCAGATTATCAATTCAATTATACAAAAAATGTGCGGTCGAGAAATATACCGCCAAACCCAACAAATCGTTGGCAGTTGTAATAAAAGGACCCGAAGCCACCGCCGGATTGATTTTCATTGCGTGCAAAACCAAAGGCGTAATCGTTCCCATCATCGAGGCCAGAATCACCACAAAAAACAAAGCAATGGCTACCGTAAGCCCCAGCCGCAAACTATGATTGACAAACCAAGCAAATCCCAATACAATCAAAGAAATAACCAAACCATTGATCATAGCCACCAACAATACTTTGAGCAAGCGTTGCCAATAATTGCCCTGAAAAATACTCGAGCGATTTGCCAAACTTTGCAAAATAATGGACGAGGATTGAATACCTACATTGCCACCCGTAGCCGTTATCAAGGGAATAAAAAATGCCATTGCCGGAACCAGTGCCAAGTCTTTTTCAAAAAAACCCATAAATCGCGCTCCCAGAAGCCCGCCAAACATACCTATGACCAACCAAGGCAGGCGCGCCCGCGTAAGTTGAAAAATACTGTCGTCTTCATCTACATCATCGGTAATCCCCGACATAATTTGCCGGTCCTGCTCGGCTTTTTCGGTGATTACGTCCACCACATCATCAATAGTGATACGCCCCACCAACTCATTGCGGGCATTGACTACCGGAATAGCCTCTAAGTCATATTTTTGCATCAAATCGCTTACTTCTTCTATAGAGGTATATGTTTTGACCGCCACCATATCTTCCTCGTACAAGTCTTTGATGAGCGTATGGTCAGCCGAGATGATGATTTGTTTGAGCGATACCCGACCCAGCAATATATTATGTTCATCTACCACATACAATGAATAAAATCGCTGGACTTTGGCGGCTTGGCGGCGTATTTCCTCGATGGCTCTTACGACTGTCCAATTGGCTTGGGCGCGAATCAACTCTTTTGCCATCAAACCTCCGGCACTATCTTCGCTATACGAAAGCAAATCCTCGATATGGGCGGCTTTTTCGGCTTCGACATAAGCCAAAGTTTTCTCACGCAAGCGCAAGGGCATTGGTTGCAAGATGTCGGCGGCATCGTCCGAATCAATCAAATTGACCCACATAGCGATTTGCTCGGGCGAAAAATTTTCCAAAAACTCCGAGCGAGTATCTTCATCAATATATGCCAATACTTCGGCGCATACTTCTTTGTCCAATACTTCAAATACATAGATACAAGGCTCAGTATCCATTTCATACAATATCTCGGCTATATCTTCGGGGTGCATATCCTCCAAAGTATGCCGAATGTATGAGGCGTTTTTTTGCTCGACTGCCGCCAACAAAGCTTCAAAAATATCTTTGGTAAGTTCTAAAGACATTTTAACTAGAGTATTGCGATTTTGAAAATTAAACTTTAATAAAACTTTGATAATCAGAAGGTTAAAACCCAAACCAGCCAATTTGGGCTTCAAAATTGTTATTCGGTCATTGGTATAACTAATGATTTATTGATAAGTTATCAAAAAATGTAATTGATTGATAATGAGATATTTGGCTTGTATCATTCCACAAAGATTTTGACAAACTTTGGGTTTGGGGCAAGCAATCTTACAAAGGTAAAGGAAATTTATTTATTTTTTCGTTTGGATTGGTCTTGGGAAGTTCGTTGTTGGTTTTTTTCTTGTAGTTCCAATTCATTCACCAAACACAAATCACAAATTTTGTGGTATTGGCTCGAGAATCCAATAATTCCCATACAGGTTTGTTCTCCACATTTATCACAAACAAAATCTTGTCGATAAATCTTAAAGGTTGGATGCTCGGAACTTGTCATACATTTAATAATTTTAATAGGTATAAAGGCACTAAGGTTTACAAATAATGAATTTGTTGATTACAATGGTTTTATAAACGGGAAGCAAGAATTTGGCAGTTTTTCGGCAGGAAAAGAGAGTAATTGACAATGATAATCAAAACCTGAAGTGAAGACTCAAAAACTATATGCTAAAATTCAGAAACTTATGCAACTTATAAACTTCCAAATAAAAATAATGTTTGTCTAATTGCGAAAAAAAGCCATATTTTTAATTATTTTTTTTCAAAAAGTAACAATATTATTTTGAAAAATATTCGGCGAGCCGAGTATTTTTTCTAAAAACTACTTTTACAAGGGCTTGAAGGCAGATTTTAAATTCATAAAATTTCATTTTATCTCCGGCTTTAAACTTCACAATTGCTTCTATTGTCGATTTATATTTTTAATTTTGTTCAACAATAGTTCGTGGAGTTTCTAGTTCCGAGTTTCTAGCTGAGAAATAAGTACTTGAAAATCAAGCAGTTAAATAAAATTAAAAAAATTATAAGTGCTTGAAAATCAATATGTTACAAAATCACTACAGGGTATTGGTTCAATGAAAAATCCAGAAACTTGAAAAACTTTTAATTAAATATACATACTTGATAATCAACGAGTTATATATTTTCAGAAAGCCTATTTTCCTAGTAAACAAGCCCACAATATGTTTATTGAAAGTATGAAAGTAGCAAAAGAATTAGAAATTATATAGTATTCAAGCCTAAATCACTTGAAGGATCTTCACCACTTTTCAGGAATTGCCTTTAGGAATTCCATTGAATTCTGAAAAGCTCTCGCTTTTCAGTGATTCTGAACGAAGTGAAGAATCTAA
>JALONJ010000082.1 GCA_025455045.1 Microscillaceae bacterium
TAGTTGTGTTATTTTTAATTTTTCTAGCAAAGCATTTATAGTATTAACTAATTGATTATCAATGTTTTATATATTTTTACAAAAATTATTTAAAATATTCATTATATCAAAATAATACAATTTTATTTTAAACATAATTTATAATTTACCGAAAAAATGTAATTTTTACATTATAATTATTTGACTATCAATTAGTTATAAAAATATTCACGTTAAATAATGTAAGTTGCGTAGCACCTGAAAACTCACTCAAAACCCCACCCCAAACCCCTCCCCTTTCAGGGAGGGGCTTCATAATCAGCGAGTTATCACCCCTCCCTCAACGGGGAGGGGCAGGGGTGGGGTTCAAAATATAATACTACGCAACTTACATTAAATACTTGATAATTTGCCAGAGGCGGACAAGTTCCACTAGAGGCGGACACGGTCAAATAGTTACATAGAATATATGAACCCACACACTTTTCAGCAAAATTGTAATGTAGGCTGTCTAGCCTGCGTGCATAAATGAGTTTAGGCTTAGAGCAAAGCTAGAATTTCCTGAAAACGGGCAAAGAATTAAATATTCAAAACGGCATAACCTATTGAGTGTCTGCCTTTGGAGGATTATCAACTAATTACTAAAATATTCACGGGCAGATTTTTAAATGATGAGCAAACTATTCATTCTACATTATTCACTATTCATTACTTGAGGATATGCTTACCGCCCAACTCAAAAACTTAGCCAACGAAGATATATGTTTACAAATATCCTTGCCCAATCATCGTTGGTCGTACTTATGCGATTGTGGTTTTGCCAGCCAACTCACTATCAAAGATTGTAAAAACACCGAAGCTCTTTTTATTAGTCATACCCATATCGATCATTTTTCCAATTTTGATACCCTTATGCGTCATCAATTGCCCATTGGTAAGCAAGTCGTGATTTGTGGCCCGCAAGGGATAGCCCAAAATGTGCAACACAAATTATTGGCTTATAATTGGCAAGCCCTCACGGTAGATGACAAAGCGGTTTTTTATCAAATCCGCGAAATCCGCGCTCAGGGTGATATAGAAGTGTATGAAATCAATGCGCCCGAGTGGCAACTGATTTCGCTCGGCAAGCTTGAAGGAAAGTATGTATTTGAAAATGAGGTAGTGATGGTTGATTATCGTATTTTGAACCATAAAACCGATTGTATTGCGTATCTGTTTGAAGAACGACCCAAAGTGCGAATGGGCGATTCGCCCTACCCGCCCGGAGCGTGGATATCGGACTTGAAACAAGCGTATTTGCAAAACCTTGATAATCAGCTAATTACCATCGGCGACCAGCGTATATCGGCACAGGAGTTATTTCCTTATCTTACTTACAGTCAAGGGTATAGAATCGCGTATGTAATGGATCATTTGCCTTCGGAAGAAAATCAGCAAAAAATCTTTGATTTGTGCTACGAAGTAGATGAATTATACATAGAAGCCTACTACAAACACGAAGACCAAGCAATGGCTTGGCTCAATCATCACAGTACCGCCAAACTTTCGGGGGCTTTGGCGCGGCGAGTACAAGCCAAGCAGTTGTTTCCGGTACATTTTTCGCGCCGTTACAAAGACGAGGAACTCGCCCAAGTAATCGCCGAGTGTATGCAGGCTTTTGTAGGCGATGAATAAAGGCACAAGCCGTTTTTTAGATGAATTGGAAATCAATAATCCCTAAAGTGAATACTCCAAAAAACGCAACTAATTGATAGTCAGTAATTTAAGTGTATTGAGATGAGAATTACCTTCACCATTTCACCATTCCACCATCTCACCATTTTACCATCTTACACAAAACAATTAAATAAAAAAGTTGGTTAATATAAAGCAATGCCTAGATGCCTCTTTTTGATTTTTACAAAATAATCGATAATTCGTTTTTATCAAATTACTCAAGTTGTTTATTCCCAAACAATGATTCAGAATTAAAGCAAATGCTTTTAATAATTAATTAGTGGATAACCAATATACTAGCTCACTTATTGGATTATCATTTTATTGTCTGTTCTGTTGTGTTGCGAAAATAATTATACATTCAATCATCAACTAATTTTAATTTCTCACCCATAAAATTTACCGGTATGCGCCCTTACTTCATTTTTATCTTTAGCCTATTGCTCATTACTTGCAAACGCGATGAAAACCAAAACCCACCTCCCGAACCCGAGCCGGGCGAGCCACAATTGGTAGATGTATTTCCCAATTTACGGTTTGTCAGTCCGGTAGAAGTAGCCACTGCCCCCGACAATCGCAATCGCTTGTTTGTGGTACAGCAGGGTGGGCAAATTGAGGTGTTTAATGCGCAAGAAGGTACAAATAGCAAAACCACTTTTTTGAATATTTCGGGACGTTTGGTATCGGGTGGCGAGACAGGCTTGCTGGGCTTGGCATTTCACCCCAATTATACTGCCAATGGTTTTTTTTATGTTTATTACACGCGCAACAATCCCGGTCTGGAGAGTGTAGTTTCGCGGTTTAGAGTAAGTAACAACAATATCAACCAAGCTGATGCCAACAGTGAGGAGATATTGCTGACTTTTGCGCAACCTTTTGACAATCATAATGGCGGTTGTATCAAATTTGGCAAAGATGGCTACCTCTATATTGCCAGTGGCGATGGTGGAAGGAGTGGTGACCCACAAAACAATGCCCAAAACTTGACCAACTTGCTAGGCAAAATTTTGCGCATTGATGTTGATAACCCCCAATCGCCGCTTAAGTATGGTATTCCCAATGATAACCCCTTCAAAAACAACAACTTGCGCAGGCGCGAAGAAATATATGCTTATGGCTTGCGTAATCCTTGGAAAATGAGCTTTGACCGCCAGACCGGAGCATTGTGGGCGGCAGACGTAGGGCAAGGTGCAATAGAAGAAATTGACATCATTGAGTCGGGCAAAAACTATGGCTGGCGTATTCGGGAGGGTAATGCTTGTTACAACCCTAGCTCTGATTGCAGTAGCGATGGACTTACCGCCCCAATTTATACTTATTCGCAAAGCAATGGCGATAGGTCTATCACCGGCGGCTATGTCTATCGGGGCAGTTTTCGCCAAGCTTGGCAAGGCAAGTATATTTATGGCGACTATGTAAGCGGTAGAATTTGGCTTTTGACCTACGAAAACAATAGAGCTACCAATCAATTGCTATGGAATATTGATAATATATCTTCGTTTGGCGAAGACCAAGCCGGCGAATTGTATGTGTGTATATATGATAATATTGAAGGCAGACTTCTGAAGATAAAATAGTGCTAGTGAGAAAGTTTAAGTTTAACTTTTTATAACTAATTGATTTTCAATGAGTTATATTTTTTTGAAGAATCTTCGCTACTTTTCAGGAATTGCCTTCGGCAATTCCATTGAATTCTGAAAAGCTCTCGCTTTTCAGTGATTCTGAACGAAGTGAAGAATCTAAAAAATTCTCATTCCTGAAAAGTGGTGAAGAACCTTTTTGAATCTTCACTACTTTTCAGGAAAATTGTAACGCAGGCTGTCTAGCCTGCGTGCGTAAATGAGTTTAGACTTATAGTAAAGCGAGAGTTTCCTCCAAATGGGCAAAGAAGCGTATTTTTATTTACCCATATTGAGTTGCGCTTCGGCAAGTTGCTTTTGTAGTTCGGCAATTTTGTTTTCGGCGGCTATTTCTTGGCGGCGTTGTTGGGTAATATCTCTCGAGAATACCGATAAGCCTGTGACTTCATCATTTTCATTGCGAATGGGATTGAAATAATAATGGCGATAAGAATCTTCGGTATTGACGGTGCTTTTAATTACAAAATCAAAACTTTCGCCGGCGAGGGCGCGGTCGTAATACGCCTTCCATTCATCGCGTACACTACCCAAATAATCAAGCGCATTTATACCCACATCAATTCCCTCATAATTAGTGCCTTTGTAGCGGTTTTTGAGTACTCGGTTGATAACCAACACTTTATAATCGCGGTCAATACAAATGATTGAATCCATTGTATTGTTTATCAAATCCGAGAGTTTGGCTTCGTTTTTCATCAAATCAGCCTGCGCTTTGTGCATATTTTCTTGGGTGGCTTGCAATTCTTCCAAATTTTGGCGCATTTCTTCTTCTTGGGCTAACAAGGCTTCTTTTTGTATTTGGGCTTCGCGGAGCAAGGCTTGAGTGTGGTTGTTGATTTTGACATAATGTACTGCTGCCGCCAAAGTTTCGCAAACTCGCTCAATAAATTCTATTTCAAAAGGGGTGATAGGGCGAAAAGAAGCTATTTCCAATATTCCTTCTATAATTTGATTACTTTGCAAAGGAATGATGAGCAAATGATTGGGAGTGGCTTCGCCCAAGCCCGAGGTAATTCGCAAATAATCGGGTGGCAAGTCGGTAATATATACCTTATTGCGCTCCAGATAGGCTTGTCCTAATAAAGATTCGGCATAGTCGGCATTGAGTTTGATTTTTTTCTGCAAATATTTTTTCCGATTGTAAGCATACGAAGCTACCAAAGATAAGTATTGGTCTTGATGCTCAGTTTCCAACAAAAAAAGCCCACCTTGATTAAATTCTAAATAATCAATCAATTCGTGCAAAAATCTATCGGTCAGGTTTTGTAAGTTATCATTGTTTTTGCGGATTACATCACTCATTTTGGCGTAGCCTTGGGTAATCCAATTTTGTTGTTGATCTTCCAAGGCGGCAGTTTGCAATTGTTGGCGCATTTGCAAAAGTGCATTGCCCAAACGGTCTTTTTCGCTCAGAGGTTCAAATTTGGAAGCAAAATTACCTTTGCCGATTTGTAGGGCAAAATCGCTGGCTTTTTGCAAGCCGCGCGTGAGTTGGTTGGTGGCATAGATTACCGTATCAAGCTCATTGTGTTGATAATCAATTTCTTGTGGCAAATCGCCGTCGGCAAGCTTATTCAATTGATAATTAGGATTTTGAATAGCCTTTTGAATAAATTGTACCAAGAAAAAACCACCCAATCCCAAGCCCAACCAAGCCATCAGCAAAACCACAAATAAAGCGCGATTGGTTTGGGAAATATCTTCATTTAAGGCTTGTAAGTTGTGGGTCAGTACTTGCTCTTGGTTTTTGACCAACTCTGCCAATAATGCTCTTAGACGCGTATCAATAGGCAGTGTTTCGGCATTGGCAACATTGGTTACGGAATCCAGACCGGCTTGGTGGCGGGCAAACGACTGAAAAAAAGCCGAGTCGAAGCCCAGTTCTACGCCTGCGCCTTTGCGATAAGCCCGCATAATATTAGTCTGAGAGGTGCGGTATTTATCTAGGTATATTTTGATGGAATCAATGTTTTGAATAACACTTTTGTCCTTTACCTCACTTCGCAAATTAGCAATGATGCTAAAACTCGGTTCAATTTGATTTTTCCAAGCAATGTTTATATTTTCTTGGATAGTAGAGTCGCTCGAGTAAACCATTACATAGCGTTGTAAATGGCGATGCGACATATTGAGACCAATGATTACATCACGTGCCGCATTGGTAATGGGTGAGGCTACTTTTACATTTTGGCGATTCCAGTCCAATACCGTGCTATTTTGCCAAGTAATGAAACTTACAAGCAAAGTCAAAAGCAACCCAGCCGCTATCAACAAGATGATTAGCCTGCCTTCAATACTGCGCCAAAAATACTTGTTGGTCGCTTTGAGCGAATCTTGATATATTTTATTATCTTCCAAATTGTTGGGGAAATCTAAAATTGAATAAATAATACCTCAAATTTGTTGATTATTAGCTCCAAATTATTTATTAAATCATTGATAATCAAATAAATAGCCAAAAAATATGTGCTAAGTTTTTTTAAAGACTAATTCACTTAAAGTTATCCAAATCATACTGTTTGATTTTGCGATACAGCGTGCGCTCCGAAATGCCCAAGTCTTGGGCGGCATACTTGCGTTTGTTGCGGTTTTTTTGCAAAGCCTTCAAAATCAATTCTTTTTCTTTTTGTTCAATTGACAAAATATCGGCTTCTTCTTCGTGTTGAATGTCGTGGATTTGGGCTTCATTGATATTCAATGAATTGATTTCAATGATATTTTTATCCGTTTTGTAATTAGATGCCAAAACCAAAGCCTCGGTGGAAACCGGTGCCGGTTTGACAAACTCAGTTTCTTCAATATTTTGAAACAAATCTTGGTGGTTTTTGATGACTTCGCTACTCAAAGTGCCATTTTGAATCAGCTCAAACATTAGCTTTTTGAGTTCGGTAACATCTTTTTTTAGATCAAACATTACTTTGAACAAAATTTCGCGCTCCGAAAAATTGCTAAAAGCCTCGCCATGGCTACCGCCTCCCACCAACGTAAGGGCATTGGTGTTTTGCTCGGGGGGCAAATAACTGAGCAGGGTTTCGGCAGAAATATCTCGGTTATCTACTTCCAACAAAGAGATTTGCTCAGTAATGTTTTTGAGTTGGCGAATATTGCCCGGAAACCGAAATTTTTGCAATATCTCTTTGGCTTCGTCGTTGAGAGCAATAGGTTGCACGCGGTATCGCTCGGCAAAATCGACCGCAAACTTGCGAAACAACAATACCACATCTTGCCCGCGCTCGCGCAGAGGCGGTACAAAAATTGGCACAGTGCTGAGGCGGTAATATAAATCTTCGCGGAATTTTTTGGATTCTACAGCTTTGATTAAGTCCACATTGGTAGCCGCCACCACCCGCACATTGGTTTTTTGGGCTTTGGACGAACCCATCCGAATAAACTCGCCATTTTCCAACACCCGCAAAAGCATTACTTGAGTTTCGGCGGGCATTTCGCCGATTTCGTCCAAAAATATTGTGCCACCATCGGCAGTTTCAAAGTATCCTTTGCGAGCTTCGGTAGTGCTTGCGCCGGTGTAAGCCCCTTTTTCGTGGCCAAAAAGCTCGGAATAAATCGTTCCGGCGGGAATAGCCCCACAATTGATGGCAATAAACTGCCCGTGCTTGCGCGCACTGAGTTGATGAATGATTTTGGAAAACGACTCTTTGCCACTCCCACTTTCGCCGGTAATGAGTACGCTCATTTCGGTTTCGGCAACCTGAATAGCCCGCCGCAAGGCATTATTGAGCAAACTTGAGTTCCCAATAATCCCAAATCTTTGTTTTACACTCTGAATATCTGCTTCTCGTATGATTGCCATTTTTTAAATACAGTCCTTAAATGCTTGTTAAATTTTGATGAGCCACTATTTTTGAATATTGGCTAATGATAAATAAGTAAAGAATGAATCGAGACGAATACCCTAATAATTACCTGAAAATCAATATATTACAGAAAATAGTACATCTGCGTTTTTGGTTGCTAAAAATATTAGGCATAAAATAGTGATTTGCCTTGTGAAAATACAACCCACTAGAGTAAATGAGCGAGGAATAATTCAAGTTTTTGCAATTTGACTTGCTGCTTCATTTTTCATTGGATAGTGAACGTCCTCATACGCTTCTACCAATGTGGCAAGCATATCAAGTTCTTCGCCTTCGGGTGAACCTACCTCTGGGGCAAGTTTCATCAAATCCCAAATCCTTTGCAAAGCCCGGCGATAGTTTTTTTCGTCTTTTATTTTATCCTTCATATTCAATGGTTTTTGCGTCAATTTTATTGTAGTCATGATGTGTACCAATCCAAATCACAAAAACAATTTTGAATTTATAATTTATTTCTGTGATAAGCCGATAATCATTGCCTTTGATATTAAAAATGATTCGGTTATCTCCTATCATACTGGCATTACCAAAAGATTGCTTCACATCATTGGGGCTTACCCATTGGGCATCTTCTACAATTTTATACCATAAATTAAGTGGGTTTTCAGCTTGAGGGTTAATTTCCCAAAACTTCTTCAAAGTGCTTTTGGCAATAATTCTCATCAATAAATTTTGATTAATACCTGAACAAAATTAGTTTATACAAATCTTATAAGGTTTTAAAAACCTTATAAGATTTAGCTAATATTTTTAATCATTTAGTCATACACAATTCACTTTTTGCAGCTCGCCCACGGTTTCAACGCAGCCTGCTAGGCTATAAAATCACATAAAGCACTGATAATCAAAGACTTACACCATTAATTTGATTTATTAAGCCTTTGATTATCAAGTAAATAATATTCTTATTTATCTTCAAATTGATTATCACCAATCAACTCGTGGAGTTTGTTTTCAATTTCTTGTTGTTTTGCCTTGGTATAATTGCCCGAAGTATGCCATACAATTTTGCCCGATTTATCCAATAAATAAAAATAAGGTTTTTTGCGGTCGTCTTTGCCTTTGCCCAAGTCCAAATCGGGGTAACTTGCCAAGGTTTTGCCTTTTACAATGACAATGTGTTCTTTCCAATGGTCTTTGACATTGTCTTCCATTTTGGAGCGCACTTTGCCCGAAACGGCTTTTTTCAAGCCGGTCAAAAGAACCACAAACTTGATATTGGCATCATACGGCTCAAAATCAAACAATTTGGTGCCGGGGGCTTGAATGAATAAATCGAATAAAGGTTGCCGCCAAGCCTTCAAATATTCTTCCGAATCTTCCGAATAAGCCAAAGCCACAAGGGTAACTTTGCCGTTTTTGGGTGGAATAGGCGTGTTTTTGTCCAATAAATTATCGCCACTCATTGCCGGATAAGTTTTGCCAACTTGGGCTAAAGCATTGAAAATCAATAAATTACTTAAAATAAAACCCAAAATGCTGATTTTTAATTTCATAATTAATATAAATTTAGTTTATGGATTAAAAACGAAAAATTATTAGGTTTTGATGTTAAATATTAGCCTTTAATTATCTCAATTTCTTTTTTCAATTTTTCCAGTTTTTCTTCTACCAACTTATTGTTTTCTAATCTTTTTCTCAAAGAATCAATCTGAGCTTTTAGCTTTTCTTCGGCTTGCGAAAGTTTTTCGGCTTTAGTTTCCATAAAATTATTCTCCTTTTAATTTTTTTATTTCAAATTCTAGTTTGAAAATTTGAACTTTTTTGTTTCTGATTCCAAATTCTAAACTTTCAACAAGTTGCTTGAGTTCCTCGATATAATTTTGAATATGTGGATGATTTATAATATCACTATTTAACTTCAAGCATGGGTGCATTTCAAATTTACGCGTTTCTTTTGCCTCACCCTTCCCTCTCCGAAGGAGAGGGCTATAGGTGGTAAATTTGAAATGCACCCCTCAAGCATAGTCTTTTTTGCTTCATTGATTGCTACTTCGTCCAACAAAATTTCTTTGGCTATTTCTGCCGCCTCATCCTCTAAATCATTGATTTTATTTTGCTCATTCATCTGGGTTTTAATGTTAATTTTCAAATTTCAACTCAGCAATTTCCTTTTTTAGCTTTTCCAATTTTTCAATCAGTAATTGTTGAATCTCAATTTTTTGTTTCAAATCGGCAATTTGTTTGTCCAACTGTACTTGCGCTTCGACGAGGGTTTGTTCTTGATTTTGCATATTTTTTTATTTATAAATTACTGACTATCAGTATTTTAGTATTATTAAGGGGCAGATTGCAACTCCCAATCTTTGCCTTTGGTGTATATCATCAGGGCATTGCCATCGAGCTTGAGCTTGTAGGTTTTGGCAAACCGCGATTGAGTCATAATTTTTACTTTTCGCACCCAGCGTTCGGGGTTTTTTAAGATTTTTTTAACCTGATTTTCATTCGTAAGTGCGTCATTGACAAAGTAATAAGTGGGAGCTACTCGGTTAGTTTCGGAGCTTTGGCTTGCCACAACTTGGGTGTTTTGGGCAAAACTCAGGTTCAACGTCAAGAATAACATACTCCCGCTTAAGGCAAAAAAATTAAAATTCATTGATTATCTTTATGATTATTGATTATGTAATGATTTGATTATGAGTAATTTATGTCAATTCAAAATTTTATTTATCAAATATTCGCCTTTTCCTGACTCCGAGGCACTAGCCCCGAGCAGGTTTAAGTATTCAATCAAGGCATTTTTTACATTGCGCCCCAAAAATAGATTTAGGTATTGCAAATTTTGATTCAATTGGGCTTGTTTCAATGCCAAATAATAAGATTTAATGGTTCTTTTATCGCCTTTTACTATCGCCAAAGGAAAGCCATTTGCCAACAATATCAAATTATACACCAATCTGGCTGTCCTGCCATTGCCATCTACAAAGGGGTGAATCGACAAAATTCGCTCGTGCATATAAGTCGCCAATAGTATGGGATGTAAGGTGTTTTTATTCAATTCGTAATAATCAAGCATATCTGCCATCAATTGGGGCACTTTTAGATAATTGGGTGGTGTATAGGTAGTTCCGGTGATTCTTACTGCCACTCGCCGATAAATACCGGCTTCTTCGGGAATAATATTTTTTAAAATAGTTTCGTGAATGGTACAAATCACATTTTCGGTCAATTCTTGTTTCTGTTCAACAATTTTTTTGATGTATTGATAGGCAAAATCGTGATTAATTGCTTCATTATGCTCTCGCAAAGATTTACCGTGAATAGTCATACCTTCTTGGATTACAATAGCGGTTTCGGAGAGGGTCAAGGTATTGCCTTCAATCCGATTGCTGTGATAAGCAAATTCTACACTCAGGGCTTTTTCCAATATCTCCAATTGGCGTTGACTCAAAGGTCGCAAACTATCCAAACATTTTTTTAAATCATCGATTTGTTCTAGCAATTTCGCCAAACTTTCGGTGCTATGATACAATCGCAGCAAATCCTTACGAATTTGATTATCGGGCGATTGTAAAATATATTGCTGAAATTTTTGACTTAATTGATTCATTATCAAATACTTAATAAATTCTTACGCCGTTGCTTGTGTCCCCACAAGCAACTATTGCAAGCAATGTGCTAAATTTTACCTATGCCAATTGTTGGCTTGAAAACCTCCTTATTGTGGCTTCAAAGAACGGTCTTCCACATAACCACCAAAAATATTAGAATCAGTAAGTTTTAACCTATGCCCTCAATTCTATCCAAAAACACATTAACCAGTTTGTGATGACTACTCAATAACTCAATATCTAGCCAATACTTTGAAATGTGGTCAAAAAAAGGTTTCATTTTCAGATTCCCAAAGCGAATATGAATCACTTTGGGTGGTGGTTCACGTAATAAAATTTTGTTCGAGAAATCACTGTCTTTGGTTATAATAATTAAATTATTGGTTTTAGCATATTCCCAAATTTGTTCATCAGTCCATTCATCACTAATGTCTTTTTGATGAACAAAATCATTATTATTCCACAAGGAAAAATAATAAGGTAAATTAACATCAATCAAAAACTTGGGCATTTTTAAGCTACTGATTTAATTACATAATTTCGGCTCATTAAATCAGCCGCGAAGCGCAAACAAGCCTCAATATCTGCCCTTTCCAAACTTGGGTATTGATGCAATATATTCTCAATATCTTCCCCAGCACTCAAAAATTCAATAATTGTTTGTACAGTTATCCTTTTTCCACGGATAGTCGGTTTACCATTACAAATCAAAGGGTCAATCGTAATTCTATCAGCTAAATATTCCATAAGTATCTTATTATCAATTGTTTAATAATTATCAACCCAAAATCTTTTTAATCTTCTTGGCTTTTTCTTGGTGATGTTCTTCGGCGAATTTTTCGAATTTTTTAGCTAATTCTATCATTTCTCCCAAAGTTTTCGACACTTTTTCGTCTAAGTCTTTGATTTTTTCGTGAACTTTAGCCGTGCGCGCTTTCAGTCTTTTCTCAAAATCTTCCATAATTTATAAATTATCAATTGAAAATTTTATATTGTCTATTTCTACGGTTATTAATACGATTTTAGCTTCGGTTAGCCCTAACTCTCGATAAAGCGAATCCAACTCTATTTCCAGTAACAAAAGCTCTTTTTCATTATTACTCTCATCTGAAAACTCCAAACGAATCAAGGCAATTTCATTTTCCAAATCCGATTTGAGGCGAAAATATTGGCAATATTCCTCTACTTTCTGAGTCTTTTCTTCACTTAATTTTAAATATTCTTGGATTTTGGGGTGCATAAAACATTGGAAATCAAGCGATTAGCTATTATCTTTATCTATATAAAATCTAAAATTGTATTTATTTTGCAACTGTTGAAATATAGATGAATCTTTAAAATAATTTTCTTCGGTTTCCAAAACATTTTCGGCACTTCGCTTACCCAAGTAATAAGATTGCATTACTTTTGGGAGGTTGTGGAAAGTATGTAAAATATCAAAAATAGACCTATATTTCGCCAATTTTAGCTCATCTTCGGCAATTTTTGCCCTTAAATTGAGCATATAAAGATAAATTAATTCACAAAACCACGCTAAACCTTGATAATCAGTTGAAATATTGTACTCGTCCAGATAGATTAGCCATTGTCCAAATTTTTCATCTAATTGCTTCATTTTTTGTAGCATATTATTTTTAGGCAATACTGCATTAAAATCCTCATTTTCAATATGTTGTATAATTTTAATAAACACATCTGCCGATTTATCAATAGATTGAATTGCATTTGTATTAGCTAAACTTTGTATTTCGACAAAAACAAATTCTAATTAAATTCCAACAATTTTTGATTTCTAAATTTCTCATACTCTAAACAAAACCAAAGGAAATTCACCTTCAAACACCAACTCAATATCGTCTTCCGTAATATTTCTTCCTTTATCTTCAAAATAAAGTTGTAGAGCCTCTAAAATATTGGTTTGTAATTCCTCGAAAGTATCGCCAATTGTATAAACAGTAATTCCTTCGGCATAAGCTGAAAATCCTTTTTCTGAAGCCTCGATAATCATTTTAATTTTTTTCATAGTTTTACTTATTTTATTCCGGCATCTTTCATTATTCTAATAGCTAAACCTTTGGGTACTTCTTTACTTCCGTGATTTGGCACGGTCAGTTGTCCTTGTTTGGTTGGATGAATCATCATAATATGGCTTCCTTTTTGACGAATTGAATACCACCCGTCTTGCTCTAGTTTACGAATTAGCTCGCTACATTTCATTGGGCAACCTCCCCAAACAACGTAGCCGCCGAGCAGTCGGTAATTTTGACCAACACATAATCGCCTTTTTGGTAATGATGGCGCGGGAAAATCACCACTTTATTTTGCGAGTTGCGCCCCATTAGGTGTTCTTTAGAGCGTTTGGATTCGCCCTCGACCAATACTTTCACGGTTTTGCCAATGTCCAGTTTATTTCGTTTCAAAGAGCTAACTTGCTGTAAATCAATGATTTCCTGCAAACGCCGTTTTTTGATTTCCAAAGGCACGTCATCTTTCATTTTCTTTTCGGCGGGCGTATTGGGGCGTTCCGAATAATAAAACATATAGCCAAAATCATATTGTACGGCTTCCATCAGGCTCAAAGTATCTTGGTGTTCGGCTTCGGTTTCGGTGCAAAATCCGGCAATCATATCTTGCGAAATGCCACAATCTTCGCCCAAAATGCGCCGAATGGCGGCAATTCGGCCCAAATACCATTCGCGGGTATAGCCTCGATTCATCAATTCCAATATTCTTGAATTACCGCTTTGGGCGGGTAAGTGAATGTATTTGGCAATGTTTTCGTGTTTTGCCATCGTATAAAGCACTTCATCGTGCATATCTTTGGGGTGAGAAGTGGTAAAGCGCACCCGCAAATCAGGATGAATGAGGGCAACTCTTTCCAACAATTGGGCAAAATTGACGATTTCTACGCCACTTAAATCGATGCCTTTTTTGATGGCTTTTTTCTCGGCATTGATTGAAATTACTTCAGGATTTGAACTCCATAAATAAGAATCTACATTTTGCCCCAAAAGCGTAACTTCTCTAAAGCCTTGATTATAAAGCTCTTGACACTCTTTGACAATGGAATGTGGGTCGCGGCTACGCTCCCGCCCCCGCGTGAACGGCACTACACAAAACGAACACATATTATCACAACCGCGCATAATAGACACAAACGCCGAAATGCCATTGGAGTTGAGGCGCACCGGCGAAATATCGGCGTAGGTTTCTTCGCGCGAGAGAAAAACATTCATGGCTCGACTGCCTTCGTCCACTTCGGCTACCAAATTGGGCAAATCGCGGTAAGCATCGGGACCAACGACCATATCGACCATTTTTTCTTCTTCCAAAAACTTGTCTTTCAAACGCTCTGCCATACAGCCCAATACGCCAATCAACATTCCGGGGCGGCGTTTTTTCAAAGCGTTCAAATGCACCAAGCGATTGCGGATTTTTTGTTCGGCATTGTCGCGGATGGCACAAGTATTTAAGAAAATCAAATCGGCATCGTCTTCTTTGGAAGTGGTATCAAAGCCGTTTTCGTGCATAATGGCGGCTACAATTTCGCTGTCGGCAAAGTTCATCTGGCAGCCATAGCTCTCAATAAACAATTTACGAGCTTTGCCGGTATGAGTGGCTTCCGATACTTTGACTACTTCGCAGTTTTCGCCTTCGGTAGGTGTGAGAATATCTAAATCTTTGATTAAAGTCTTCATTACTAATTTATCAATTATTACAATGGTTACTTAAAAGCAAACCTGATTTTAAGGTTGCTCATAGTACCCAAATAGAATGTTTGTTTCTAAATAAATTTACGAATCAAACTGCAAAGTTATTACATTTAGCGCAAAAAACTATGACAAAATGGCAGTAAAATTAATCACTCAAACTTTTTTTTCTGAAAATAAAACCTTGCTTGTATTTTTTCGTAAAATTTTGCTTATTTTCGTTGCCAATTCGGTTTTTATTGAGCTATTTAGCAATTAGATTATTGAAATTTTTGCTAATAGTTGGATAAAAGCAAAAAATTACGCACAACCCATTAGAAATAAAATCAACAATTGAACAACACAAAACCCTTGATAATCAAATAGTTATTTAAAGAATAAAAGATAATCGTAAATTGTTCATTTCAAATTCCTAATGTGGCATCAACACAAACTTATTGGCTCTTGACTCTTATGAAAAAAAATGAATTTATTCAGCATATTTTTAAGTATTTAATCCTATTTGCGCTTGCATTTGGACTTCAACCCACCAAGGTTTTTGCCCAAACCAATGAAGAAACCTTCCGCAAGATGCTGGACGATGCTGAGAAATGCGTCAAAAACTATGTATATGGCTTAAATCAAATTGGTAAACCAGAATCTGAAAACCCTTTTAAACTTCAGGATATTGATAACTGTCTGAAAAATTATTTTGAAAACTCCAATGTGCGAGTTTACAATGATATAACTCGGGTGAAAGACAATACCAATCCCAATTTTTCGGCGCGTGAATACTTGGAGAAAGTAATGAATTGGTACACCAAAGGAGTAGAATTTAAGTACAACTTAGCCAAACCCGAAGACCCTTGTAAACAAACAGACCCTAATGGTGATTACTACTTGGTGCGAGTCAAAGTTGCCAAAGAACTCAAAGGGCAATATGATATTGATGATGGTGTATTGCAAAACTCTGATTCACTAGATATTTTTATCAAATTTCCAATCAAGCAAAATCGCCCTTATCTAGTCGTCGATTTAGCCCGTATTGCCAATATAGAGGCACACGACCCTAGCTACAAATGTGTTGAGAAAAAAGATAATAATGCTATTACAATCATTGAGTTTGAAGAATTTATCCTCAAAAAAAGAGCTGAGGCTTTTGTAAAAGACTACTCGATTACTTTGAATGTTATTGGCAACCCTACGCTCAACGAGCGGTATGAGACCACCGACTATTTTGAGTTTATCAATACGCCGGTTTATAATGATATTTTTCCGACTATTCTCAAAGAGGAGTTTACCGCCGATGATTACTTGCGCTACATTGAGTTGTGGTATCAAGAGGGGATAGTTTTTGATTACAGTGAGGTGAAGGCAACCAGTATTCTTACGCGCCCCGACCACGTATCGGTTGAGGTAGAAGTGAATAGGACGATTCGTGTACCTGCCAAAAACTACCGTGACCGGCAAGTCATCAGCATTTTTGTCAAATTTCCGATTGACCCTAAGTCCAAAAAATTAGCATTATATCCCGACAATCGCCAGCCTTCGGTAGGCTTGGAGCGTGCTACTCCGCGTATTTATAAAATTGAAAAAAAACGGGTGCGTACCAATCCCAAAAACTATTTAGCAGTGGGTTTGCAACTCAATGTTGCCAACTACTTTGGTGATTTGAACCCAATGGATAGGTTTTTGAGTACGGAATTGAGATTTACGCGCCCTAGTTTTGCCTTTCAAATCACCAAAAAACTTAGCCCTTATTTATACTTGCGAGGGAGCTTGAGCTTCGCTTGGTTAGCGGGCGATGATTTTACTTCAGCAAAGTCCAATGACGGCTTGGCAAAATACCGCTATATTCGCAACGCGCATTTTCGCAATCGTATTACCGAGTTGGCGGTAGTGGGTATTTATGACCTCAAGCCCAATCGTGGTTTGTATTATCGCCGAAGATTTGTAACTCCGTATGTTTTTGCGGGTATTGGCTTAATTTATCATAACCCGCAAGCCAAAACCCCAGCCGAGTTTGGTGCCAATTGGGTCGACTTGCAACCTTTGCGTACCGAAGGGCAGGGCAAAGAGGGCAATCCTCGCCCCTATTCGCGCATCCAGCCGGTAATTCCCTTTGGCTTGGGGGCTAAGTTTAGGCTCACCAACCGGATAGATATAGGCTGGGAGTTGGGCATTAGGCTTACCTTTACCGATTATTTAGATGATGTAAGTGGCACGTATGTTAATCCTTGGGAATTGGATAGCGAATTAGCTCAAAGAATGGCAAACCGCACTTTAGAACCTTTTGCGCAATACTCAGGTGGCAATCGAACCGCTGAAGTCGATCGACTTTTGAGGGAGTTTGGGGGAGGTGATCCATTAAGCATTAGAGATCCAAATAACCCAAATAATACCTACACTACTTTTAATGGCTACGGCAGGCGAGGCGACCAACGGGGCAATGCAAGTTCCAAAGATTATTATGTATTTACCGGTTTCAGACTCACCTACCTGCTCAAAGTAGGTGAACCACCTTCGGGCAAGCAAAAACCTAAGTTTAGGTTGGATTTTGATAATTGAGAAGATTCAGGAGTGAGCATAGAACCTGTTTTTTCATTGGAGATTCGGTAAAATTTTACTAAATTTTGTAAAACACTGATTATCAAGGCTTTATGATCTTCTTATTGTAACACATAACTTCCTGATTATCAATGAGTTATAAATTTTTATCCAATGCTTAATCAACGCATTTTCTTAAATAATTATTTTTGCATTGTAAATATCTCATAATCAGCTAATTATCAAAAATCCATCTTTATTAATCAATTAACGAATCACAATATATGACTACGACCAAAAGACCTCAAACCATTACCGAAGAATGGTTTAACACGATTTCGCACGGCATTACTGCCCTTACGGCGATTGGCGGCTTGGTAGTTTTGATTGTAATGAGTGTCTATAGCACCCGCGACTGGGCATTGTTTAGTGCTTTGTTTTATGGTATTAGCTTGGTTTTGCTTTATTCGGCTTCGGCTATCTACCACGGCGTGCAGCACCAAAAAGCCAAACGAATTTTGATGATAATGGATCACTGCGCAATTTTTTTGTTGATTGCCGGTACTTACACCCCCATTTTGTTGATGGTCATTGGCGGCACTTGGGGTTGGACAGTTTTTGGGATTCAATGGGGAATGGCTTTGTTGGGGATTGTTTTGAAAATGTTTTATGCCGGTCGCTACGAAGCCATCTCGCTTACAATGTACGCGCTTATGGGCTGGGCTATAGTGTTCAAAATCAATTACTTATACCAAGTTTTGCCTTTGGAGGGCTTTGGTTTATTGGTAGCCGGAGGGTTGGCATATACGGCAGGCATTGTCTTTTATGTCTTAGACCATCGCGTTTATTTTGCCCATTTTATTTGGCATTTGTTTGTACTAGCCGGTAGCCTTTTGCATTATCTGTTGATGGTGATGTATATTTTTTAGGCAAATTTTTTAATGGGTGAGTAAAATTAAATATGGTTCTTCACTGTTTTTTGGGAAATGCCGACTAATTGGGGAGGCTAAACGCATTCACGCGCGCAGGCTAGACAGCCCGCGTTACAATTTTTCTGAAAAGTGGTGAAGAATCTTAAATATTGTGTAAGTAATTGATAATCAGATACTTATGTTTTTAAGCAGTAAATTCATACAAATACTTTTTGTATGTAAAAATACCATTGATTTTATCAGCAATCGTCACTTTGTTATAAAATCAGCATACCAATACTTCGGATAGTTTTTATAAGTGATTGATTACCAATTAGTTATGCTATTTCAAATATTTCTTATAACTTACTGATTATCAAGCATTTAACAAAAAAAATCGAAACTAGAAAAATACAACTATACATTTTTTATTTGCCACTAAGACACTAAGACACAATTTATTGATAATCAGGTACTTAGAAACTTTGTGTCTTGGTGGCTCTAAATTTTGTATAGTAGTATTATTTTACCACAAAACTCACAAAGGTAGG
This sequence comes from Microscillaceae bacterium, assembly GCA_025455045.1. Lineage (GTDB taxonomy): Bacteria > Bacteroidota > Bacteroidia > Cytophagales > Microscillaceae > JALONJ01. The sequence continues at coordinate 18,460 of JALONJ010000082.1, forward strand.
CACAAAGAAACACCAAGGTCTTAGTGAACTTTGTGGGTATTTTCTTAGGGTTCTTGGTGTTTAAATGGTTTGTTTTTGAGCTACCTTTTGCAAATATAATTCTTATAAATATTTGATATACAGCTAATTATAAAACTTTTAATAACAACAAATAAAATATACGCACTCGCCACTAGACACATCATTAAGTGGACTTTGGGGGCTTGGGTGAGTCCCAAATCCTCCAAATGAAAACCATTGGTTTTGAGATG
>JALONJ010000504.1 GCA_025455045.1 Microscillaceae bacterium
AACGCCCAATTGCTAAAGTCTTTAAGATTAAATTTGCTTTGTAAAATATTGATAATCAAGTATTTATATTATGTTTTAGAGTTTTACAGAGTTTCCAAAATTTTTAGATTATTCGTTTTATCCATAGGTTTGTGATGGAATTAATTGCAAACAAAATGGAATATTTGAGTTTAGTAGCAGATATACTCTCAATCATTGGTTTTATTATTACTTTGGCAACTTTCGGTATTGCTATCTGGGCAAGTTCGGAGGTTAATAAGTTGAAAATGAGCCATTTATTTGATAAACGGATGCCTAATCATCTTAAAAGATTAAACGAGATATCTGGAAACATATCAAATCTGGTAATGAGTTATGATAATGCACATAGTAAGAAGATTCAAATTGAGATAATTAGTTTTATAGCCGAATTGAAAAGCATCATCCCTAAATTGCCTCAACAGCAAAAGAGAAGAGTTAAACAAGCTATTAAATTAGTGGAAAAAGATCTAAAAAGCATTAAAAATAGTCAAACAAGTCTAGATATTTACTGGGAAATTTATAACCAATTTAAAGAAATAAGCATAGAAATCGCCAGTTTTATTGAAGATAAGAAAAAATCTTTAAAATCTTGATAATTATGAGTGATAAATTAGTTAGAGTTGTTACAAAACTCAATCGTGAGACTCAAGAAGGTAAACTTAAATGGATAATTAGTGAACTACCTGTGAAATCTTTATCAGGTACAGAATCATTAATTGATAAAGCATACACTACCGAAGTAGATGGCAAACGAATGCGCCTATATCGTTTTAATGATAGATTCTATACCGATTATGAAGAATATGTAAAACAAGACTACATTAGACTTGAATTTATTGACAAAAATGATAACTCAGAATGGATTTTTCCTTCATACGTTAGTAGTAGCATCTATGATTTATATGAATCTGTGAGATATAAAGTTGCTAATGTAGATGGGTTTATAGAAAAATTCTTAGAAGGATACACCGATAATGATGAAAAAGATGAAGACTTATTGGCATTATTCAAATGAGTTGGAGTCTATTTAGTTATCAGACTTACTACTTGTTGATTATCAGGCAGTTACGAAATTTATTTTAAAATACATTATGTTATATAGTAAAAAAAATGTCAAAATCTCTCAAAAATCGTCTGTACCAGAGGCTTGACGATTTTTGAGGGATTTTGAGTAAGCTAAGTAGCTGATAATCAAATGATAGTAAGTCTATTCAACAAAGAATCAATCTAAAACCTACCAATTGATTTAACCCCACTGCCACACCACCAAAGCCCAAGTATCGGTAGCATCGGTATATTCGAGGGCAATCTCGAAACCCACGCGGGCGTGGGCGCGCATTGAGCGTTGGTTGCGCGTAGCCACTTCGGTAATACAAATTTCATAGCGGCTACTCAATTGCTGTTGCATTTGAGCATATAATTGGTCAAACAAACCCAAGCCACGATAGCCTTCCGCAATACAAATTTGCCCCATTACAATTGACTGATAATCAGAGAGTTGCCGCCCCTTATAGCTAATCTTTGTAAACATTTGAAACATAGGTTCCAAAACCGGAATTTCGCTGCGAAACGACTCCGGCATCACCAAAGCATATCCTACTACTACTTCATCAGCCAAAGCTACTACTTGCGGTTCGGCTTTGTTCATTCGTTTGAGTAAGTCAAAATGATGCCTCACCGTTACAAAACCTTGACTGATTAGTTGTTCCGTAGTCAAATTTTGCGGGCTATTGACTTTTTGTAACTCAAGCATTTGCACAATGTGGGCATCAGTAGTTGGGCTGCCAATCCGGAGATTCATAAATTTAAAAATTGAATTAGATATTAGTTAATCATCAATGACTTTGATATAACACTATAAAGCATTGATTATCAATTGTTTATAAAAAAAATAGATAAATTTAAAAATTTGTAAATTCGCAAATTCAAAAATCCTTAGGCTATTTTTAGCCAATTTGCCATCAAGCGTTTGCTACGCACATAGCTTTTGTTGCCTTGTGCCATTTTGAGGGCTTGTAGCAACTCTTTACGCGTGTCGCGCGGGTCAATGATTTTATCGAGCAAATTTTTACCGGCGGCTTCCCAAGGCGCATTCATTTTGCTCATTTCTGCCAAGAATGCCGCCCGCAATTCCTCGGGTTTGTCCGATTCTCGAAGTTTTTTGCCAATCATTACATTGAGAGCCACTTCGGGAGCCATAAACGAAATCTCGGCATTGGGCCAAGCCAGCATAAAATCAGCTCCCATATTTGCCCCCACCATATTGCAATGTGCCATTCCGTTACCATATTTAAAATATCGTGCATATCGTAAGCAATGCGCGCATCTTGAGGAATAATTTGCAACAAACGCTCTTGCTTGAATTGCGGGTTCTCAAATTCGGTTGCCGGAGCCGGACATTCTTTATAATTAGCCGGCAAATAGCTCAAAACCTTGCGAATAAGTCGCAGGCAATCTTCGTCATCTTCGGCAAATAGGTCGGTGATACCACTTTTTTCGGCGTGGACTCGCCAGCCCCCCAAATCTTCGGGGCTGAGTTTTTCGCCGGTTGCCGCCTCCAAAACCGGCGGACCCGAAACCGCCATAATTGCCCCTTTGACTTGAATCACAATGTCCGAATTGGCGGCTTTCCACGTTGGACCGCCATAACACTCGCCCATAATGGCAGTAATGAGTGGGGTTTTGCGATCTCGAGGCTCGCTCAATACATCATACGTAAAAGTCATCATTCCGGTAGCCCCCATTATGTCAGGAATCCTTGCTCCACCACCATCGCCCAAATGAATACTCGGAAAGCCCTTTTTGTGGGCGTATTGATGGGTTTTAAATTCTTTTTGATAGCCAATACGCCCGCCTGCGCCCGCCATTACGGTAGCATCATCAGCCGAAATTCCCACTTTTTGCCCGTTTATTTCACCAAATCCACATACTTTGCCATCGGCGGGGGTTTTGGTTTGGGCTTCGGGTAGGTCGCTGTGGGCAAGCTGACCCATTTCATAAAATGTATTTTTATCCAATAGCTTTTGGATGCGCTCGCGGGCGGTGAGTCTGCCCAAACCGTGTTGTTTTTTTACTTTTTCTTTGCCACCCATTTCTAGAGCTTTTTGGGTCTTTTCGGCAAGTATTTTCAATTCGGGGTTTTCCGATTCGGTCATAAATTGAATGAATTTTCTGAAATTTGAAGGGCAATTTACAATAAGTAATGAATAATGAATAATGTAAAGTGAATAGTTTTTTAATCACTTGAAAATCAATATGTTACCAAAAATGTTGTTTACATTATTTTTTTCTTGTTCCTAATTCTACTTTGGCACTTTAAGAAAATGTAAGCATATTTGAATCTATGTTCTAAATTCTCCCGCAAATTTTTGATTTTAATTGTATTTTTCTATGTTTTCTATGTGTCTATGTGCTTCAAAAATTGAAAGTGCCAAAGTAGAACTAAGAAATTAAGATTTATCATTAGGAAATACAAATTATAAAAGTATTTGATTGACAATTAATTGCAACAAACTAAAAAGTAGTAGCATAAAACTGTCCGTTTTTGCAAAAATATTTAGTCTATTTTTATTTTTTATCTAAAAAAACAATCCATCGCAACGCATCACAACTATCTGATTGTCAATTATTTATAAAATATTTTAATTTTTTTGCTAAGGTATTGATATATTTTTAGTACAAAAACGTCCTAGTATAGCTAACTATATAACCATTTTTAACCCTTACATTCAAGAAATTTTCTATTTCAACAAAAAAATATAATATTGCTGGCGATAATTCTATTTTTTCAATTTTTTAACGACAACATTATGAATCTAGCAGGACGAGTTTTATTTGCCTTACCAATGGCGGTTTTTGGATTATTTCATTTTATGAACGCTGGAGCTATGAAAGGAATGGTACCAAATTATATTCCGGGTGGGGTAGTTTGGGTTTATATCACCGGCATTGCCTTGATAGCGGCGGCGGTGAGCATTATCATCGAGAAAATGACTAAGCTATCGGGCTTGTTGTTGGGAATTATGTTATTGATTTTTGCCTTCACCATTCATCTCCCCGGCGGCGAAACCTCAATGCCTAGCTTACTCAAAGATTTGGCTTTGGCAGGAGCAGCATTTTATATTTCGGCAAACGGAAAAAATTAATTTTGGTTCTTTACCCATTTTGAGTAAATTATGGCTTTATTCTAAGCCTCAACTCATTTACGCGGGCAGGCTAGACAGCCTGCATTACAATTTTCCTGAAAAG
>JALONJ010000505.1 GCA_025455045.1 Microscillaceae bacterium
TATTCATTTTGCTTGGTAATGTTCAGAATCACTGAAAAGCGAGAGCTTTTCAGAATTCAATGGAATTCCTAAAGGCAATTCCTGAAAAGTGGTGAAGAATCTTATAAATTTCATAAATGCTTGATAATCAATGAGTTATAAAATATTCACAAAGTATTGTTACATTATACATTGTATTATTTAGGCTTACACCTTAGCTTTGAGTTTGTATCAAACCAATTTTTACTATAAATCATTGATAATCAGAGGTTTAGCCTATTTCTGATTTTTTTAACCTTTTAAATTTTCAATTCCTGATGCTTAAGGTATTATCAATTGACGGCGGGGGTATTCGTGGAATTATTCCGGCTATTTTTCTTACTGAGTTGGAGTATCGCACCAAAAAACCCATTCATCAATTATTTAATATTATGGCGGGGACTTCTACGGGCGGTATTTTGACTTTGGGTTTGAACAAACCCCACCCCCAAGACCCTACTCAGGCACAATACAAAGCCGAAGATTTGGTACAATTGTATCGTCGAGAGGGGCAAATTATTTTCCCACCCTCTGTGTGGGGTAGAACGGGATTCAATATGTTTGCTGACGAAAAATACCCGGTCAGAGGCATTGTGAGTGTATTGGAGAAGTATTTTGGCAATGCACTACTCAGCGAGTCTTTGATCGAAACCATCATTACGGCGTATGAGATTCATAATCGTGATACTTGGATATTCAAACGCCGCCGCGCGCGCCGCGAAAAACGCTACGATTTCAAAATGAAATATGTGGCTCGGGCTACCTCTGCCGCGCCTACTTATTTTGAACCGGCACGCATTGTTCCCGAAGAGAGCCAAGATATATATTATATGATTGATGGGGGCTTGTATGCCAACAACCCGGCAATGGTGGCTTATATCGATGTCATAAAAAACTACACCAATCTTGCCGAAGACAAGTGTTTTATGCTATCGCTAGGCACGGGCGAAATCGTAAAACCCATTCCTTATAAGCAAGCCAAAAAGTGGGGCTTATTGGGCTGGGCAAAACCCACGATTGATATTTTGTTTTCGGGAACGAGCCACGCCATTCACAATCAATTGAATATCATTTTTGATACCCGCAAACCTAATTATCAATACCACCGCTTTGAGGTGCGCCTCGATGAAGCCTACAGCGATATGGACAAAGCCTCTGACAAATATTTGGATTATTACACCTCAGTTACCAAGCGAATGATTATTGAACGCTCGCGCGAAATAGACGAAGTATGCAAGATATTGACGGCTTAAATGTCAAATTTATAAGTGTTAATAGTACAAGTCATTGATTATCAAATCATTACAAAAAACCGAAGCGGAAAACTTCGGTTTTTTGTGATAAAAAATCATTCAACGCTGGATAATCATTGATGATTTTGGTTCTTCACCACTTTTCAGGAAAATTGTAAAGCAGGCTGTCTAGCCTGCTTAAGTAAATGAGTTTAGGATTAGAATAAAGCTAGAACTTCCGCATAATGGGCAGAGAACCAGCAATTCCCACTTTGGCACTTTAATTTTTTGAACCACATAGGCACATAGAAAACATAGGAAAATACAATTTAAGCCAGATACTCGAGGAGAAGTTTACCCTCTAATTTAACGTGAATATTTTGAAACATATTAAAAAAGTACAAAAAATTAAAGTTTAAAAAAAACAATCCAAAATCCCTCCAAGCCGTCATCCTGTAAGGAACTTTGTGGACTTTTTTCGCTTTTGAATAAAAGCACAATTTATTGATTTTCAATTAATTACAGAAAATTTTTAAGAGGTAACAATTTAACAAAGTTTCTTACAGGATGACGTAGTTGTCTTATTTTTATTGGTTCAATTTTTAAATTATCTAATTGATTGTCAGTATTTTATGTATTTTTACAAAAATTATATTAAATATTTATTATATTAAAATAATACAATTTTATTTTTGAAACAATTGATTTTTTGTCAAAAAGAGTGCATTTTTGTATCATAATTAGCTCATTATCCTCCAAAGGCGGACACGGTCAAATAGTTACTAAAATATTCACGTTAATTCAATAAAAATTCTATAATTCATTGACAATCAGGTACTTATCCATAGTGGGAATTGCTGGGTAAACTATCAAGTATATTGTAAGTATTTGATTATCAAGGATTTATGTATTTTCTTTCAAAACAAAAAAACAAGCAGTTTTCACTACTTGTTTTTTTAATAATTATCTGATTATCAAGTATTTAACAAATAACTCGGAACAAGAAACTCGGAACTATCTGTACTAAGGTTATAGTTAGTTTCTCATTCCGGGTACATTGGTTGGTTTGGTGCTTTGCCATTCAAATTTTTCGGCTTTTTTCTTCACTGGAAACACCTCGTCAAGGGTATTGCCCTCATACAATCTACCATTTTTCATTACATATTGAATGGTATTGGTATTGCGAATATTCTCCAAAGGATTTTGATTCATAATGACCAAATCAGCCAATTTTCCGACTTCTATCGAGCCTAAGTCTTTGTCCAAGCCAATGGCGGTAGCTCCCAAAATGGTAGCGGTGCGCAAGGCATCGTGGGTGGTCATTCCTCCAGCTTGCATTGACCAAAGCTCCCAGTGGTAGCCCAAACCTTGCAATTGCCCGTGACTGCCTACCCCCGACAAACCTCCGGCTTCTACCAGACTTTTGATGGATTCGGCGTGTTTTTGAAATACGTGTTCTTCGGGCATAAACCACGAACCCCGCCGGCGCGATTTGGCGGCTAACTCCTCATAAGGGGTAAAATATTGCAGTTTTTTGTCTTTGTAAGGTTGCTCGGTCGCATAATAATAGTTTTCTGCCCAAGGTCCTCCGTAAGATACCAGCAAGGTAGGGGTTACGCACATTTTAGACTCGGCAATCGATTTATACACATCTTTATAAATCGGATAAATGGGTAAGGCGTGTTCGTGTCCCGGATAGCCGTCTAGGAGTTGGGTCATATTCAATTTGAAATCCAAACCCCCTTCGGTAGTCGGCATCAAGTTTTGTTCTTTTGCCGCCATAATTATCCACTGGCGGTGCTGACGATTGCCGGTCAAATACATTTTGATGGTTTTGGTATTGTAATATTTGCTGTATTGTTTCAATACTTTTTTGGTATGTTCCAAATCTTTTAAGTTGTATGCCCAAAAGCCCACGCCGGGTCCGGTGGAGTAGATGCGCGGTCCGGGAATTGTACCGGCTTCTACCATATCGGCGTAGGTCAGCACATCGGTCGTGGCGGTTTGGGGGTCGCGGGTCGCAGTTACGCCATAAGCCAAGTTGGCGGCATATAGCCACACGTGATTTTTGTGCAATCCCCAATAGGGCCACATGTGGGCGTGCGTGTCCACGAAACCCGGCGTAATGGTTTTGCCTGATACATCAATGATTTGGGCATTTTGCGGTACATTCAAAGTGCCGCTTGCGCCAATGGCTTTGATACGGTTATTCTCAATCAAAATATCACCTTTTTCAATGATTTCTTTGTCTTTCATTGTGATAATACGCGCACCTTTGAGCAGAGCAACACCTTGGGGTATATCTTTGGCAAAGGGAACTTTGATATCGTATTCTTTTGCCTCATATTTGGTATCTTTTTTCTCGTCTTTTTTGGCTTTGTCTTTGTCCTCGACTTTTTTCTCATCTTTTTTGGTCGAGTCTTTCCCTTCGGTCTTTTTCTTTTCAGCCTCTAGTTTTTTTGCCAATTTGGTACTGTCTTCAAAGGCTTGAGATTTGTCCAAATCATACACAAAATGTGAAGCTCCCAACGACCAATGCACTTTTTTGCCATCGCCCGACCAAGCCGGAAACTCACCGCCCAACTCGGTTAGTTTGCGTGCCGGAAACTGCGAGCTACCCGGGTCAGCCACCGAAATACTTGGTGTTTTGCCGGTTTTGGGAATGGTTACGGTATAAATTTCATTGTTGATTTGGGCTAAGGCTTTGTCGCCTTCGGGCGCAATGTCAATTTGCGAAGCGGCACTCGGGCGATTCATTTCCATTTCTTGGAAGTTTTCGGGCAACATACACAAATGCTCTTTATCAAAATGAATTGTACCAAAGGTGGTAATTCCTGTGATTTTGATATGCGATTTTTCATCGGTACCGTCCCAACGTACCGAAGTCAAACCTTCTTCAAAGTGATTGAGAAATACGCGGTCTTCGGTCTTATTGAAATGAGGATTGTATCTGCCATAAGAAAGGGCAATCAAATTTACATTGCCACCATTGGCATCAATCCAACCAATTTCATTGGCAGTATTGGACTGAAAAGGATCAACGGCATCCATATACGCTTGGTTGCTACCGCGCATAAAAGCAATTCGATTGCTTTTGTACGCCCAAGCCAAGTCGGTATAAACCGCCGGCACATTGGTCAGTTTTTGGGGTGGAGTTTTGGCATTGAGGTTTATTTTATAAATATGTCCACCTTCATTTGCCCAAGTGGTAAAGGCTATCCAATTGCCATCGGGCGACCAAGTGGGTTGAGCTTCGGTAAAGTTGTGATTGGTCAAACGGCGAGGTTTGCCATTCGGAAAATCCATTACATACAAACGATTTAAGACGGTAAAAGCTAGTTTTTTGCCATCGGGCGAGGGTACAGCATCTCGAATCTGGGTTGCCATTAGCTCTTTGTCGTCTTTGATAGGGTATTTGAACTCTAGGCGAGGTCCCATTTCTAGTTCCACATCTACATCAAGCGGAATCTCGACTGCCGCACTGCCATCTACCGGAACTCGATAAATTTTGCCACCATACGAAGCTATGAGGGCTTTGCTGTCAGGCGTGAAAGCCATACCGGGTAGCACGCCCAAAAGCGCAATGGATTCTTGCTCATCGCGCTGTACGGGATAAGCCAGCCATTTTTCATCGCCGGTTTGCAAATTACGAATCACCAAGCCCGTCTTGTCTTCGTAGCGTGTGCCATATACGAGCCATTTGCCATCTTTGGACAAAACCGGTGTAAAAGCCGAGCCGTAGCGCGAAGCCACCATTTGATTTTTGCCGGTTTCGCGGTCATACACCCCTAGTTGGTATTGAGGCAGTTGAGCATTGTAATTCCAAGCTCCAAAACGGCGCGAATAATACACATATCGCCCATCGGCACTGATGGCGGGGTCATAAGCCCGCATATTGTCGGGTTTGTCCACGAGTTGAATACCGCCCCCGCCGTTTTTATGAAACATCCAGAGTTGAACGCTTCTGCGCCCACGGGCGGCGATGATGTATTCGCCATCGGGAGTCCAGATAGCCGAAGTATGGTTTTGGTCGCGGTCGCGGGTGATTTGCATAGTGTCTTTTTTTTCCAAATCAATCCACCACACATTTTCGGAGCCGCTTTTGTCCGAAATAAACAAGATTTTTTTGCCATCGGGGCTATAGCGTGGGTGGGTTTCATAAGCCAAGCCTTTGGTCAGGCGCGTAGCTTTGCCTCCAGCAATGGGCATTGTGTAAAGGTCGCCCATCATATCAAAAACCAAGGTTTTACCATCGGGGCTTACATCTAAAGAGAGCCAAGTGCCTTCTTTGGTATTGAAACTGATGGTACGCTCCGGCTCAAGTGGAAGTTCCTTGGTGGACTTTTTGGGTTTTTTGACCGAATCGGTTTTGGCTTTGGTTTTGGTGGTATCTTGTAAGACTTTAGCCTCGGTTTTGCCCCAAGCAAAACCCAAGCAAATGATTAGCAAGGCTACTAATCTTCTTGAGTAAAAAAAATGGAAATGGGTTTTCATTAGTAAACAAAAAAATAAATGGACATTTGAAATGTATGAAAATAAAAAAAATAAGTAATTTTTTAAGGGGTAAAGTTTGCTCGCCAATACCGAAAATCGGGGCGGAAAAAATGCAAAAATTATCTCAAATAATTATCAAAATAAGGATATAACAACTTGATTTACAAGTACTTATCTGAGAGTTTAAAAAATATTTACCGCAAAATATTCACTCAGAAAAATATGCCGGTATCAAAGCTAACAAAGATAAATGACTTGCTTAAACAAATTTAGAAAAAACTGCTTTTTTTTCAATTTTTTCGGCATATTTTTTCATTCTGTATAAAATTAACGTGAATATTTTGAGAAATATTGAAAAAGTACAAAAAATAAATCTTTAAAAAACAATCTAAAATCCCCCCAAGTCGTCATCCTGCGTGGAAC
>JALONJ010000506.1 GCA_025455045.1 Microscillaceae bacterium
CCACGCAGGATGACGACTTGGGGGGATTTTAGATTGTTTTTTAAAGATTTATTTTTTGTACTTTTTCAATATTTCTCAAAATATTCACGTTAAATTAATAAAAATTTTATAATTCATTGATAATCAGACGCTTATCCATAGTGGGAATTGCTGGTAATCATAGGGTTTTTTTTGTAATCAACTGATTATCAAATACTTAGGAACGATTAAAAAATAACTTATAATAGTTTTAGCAGTTGTAAAGTATTGATTATCAATAATTTGTAAATAAGACATTTACAACTTGTCTTTTACTCGTTCCTTCATCTTACTTATTTTCAGACTGTGGTTAAGTAATTGATTATCAAATAGTTGTAGTCTCTTTGATTATTTGCTATAAATTGCCGAAATTTACAAAGTATATGCCGTTTTTGACATAAAGTATTCGAGGGCAACCGAAATAGAGCTTCATAAATCGGAAGCTCGAGGGTATTTGTTCTTTACCCGTTACAAATAAAAATATTCGTATGAAAATCTACTTTATCCTGATATGTCTAATTTTAGTGAATTGCAATACAAATAAAACCACTTTAATTTTACCAAACGAAGAAGCTATACTTACAGATGTTTCCTACGGAATCCACCCACGTCAGAGAATGGACGTATATCTACCCAAAAACCGTAGCCGAGCCACAAAAACCATTATTTATGTACACGGCGGAGGCTGGTATATGGGTGATAAAGCCGACATCAGAGATGGTGCGATTTATTTCCAACAGCAAGGCTTTGCTTTTATCAGCATCAATTATCGGCTTACTCGCACCGCAGAAAACAATATACACCCGGCTCAAATGCAAGATATAGATAAGATAATTGCCTACATAAGCCAAAAACAACTAGAGTGGTCTTTGTCTGATGATAAACTTGCTTTTTTTGGTGGAAGTGCCGGAGCGCATTTATCAATGCTTTATGCTTACAAGTATAACCTCAACAAGAAAATAAAAGCAGTTATCTCGGTGGCTGGACCAACTGACTTGACAGATAGTATGCTCATAACCAGCAGTATAGGCGGGTTTTCAATCGGCGCAATGATTGAGTCGTATGTAGGAGTATCCATTGCGCAAGAAATAACTGCTTGGCGAGATGCCAGCCCGATAAATTTTATTACCGCCGATTCTACTCCTACTTTATTTGTACACGGTACTATCGATACAGCAGTACCTTATCATCAGTCCCTTTGGGCATATAACAAGCTAAGCGATGCGGGTGGAGTAGCACAAATAGAACCCTTGCCGAATGTAGGACACGATTTGGTAGGTACTAACTGGAGCGACCTATTACCCAAGATGATAGGTTTCTTAAATTTACATACAAAATAAATCACTGAGAAGTAGGGTCTTTGGAATTAAGAATTAATGTTTAGAAATTACATAATCATCTGACCGAGTCCGCCTCTGGTGGACTATCCGCCCGAGGCGCGGCGTAGTCAAATAGTTATATGTTTTTGCATATAAACTTTATTTTGTAATCGTTCTCAAACCTACCACAGCACAAAAATAGCGGATAAACAACCAAATATCCTTAGCCCAAAAATCTACAATCAACTTTAATTAATACTCTGATTATCAGGAATTTATGACTATTATTTTTTTTAGTTACTTGCAATCCAAGTTATTTTTGTTTTACTTTGATTAATCAAATGAAGGACTGAATATTGGTTAATTAAGTGATAACCAATAATTTATAAAAAAATCAACTCCTAAATGCCAATTGAAATATGACAGAAATATTGTTCAATGAAATTCCTTCTTTAGACCTTGCCGATTTTTTGTCGGGCGAACCGACTCGCAAAGCCCAATTTGTGCAGGATTTGGGCGCGGCTTTTAATAAAATCGGCTTTGTAGCCATCAAAAATCACGGCTTGAGCGATGAACTGGTTGCTCAGTTGTATGATATTTATATGCAGTTTTTTCGCCTGCCCGAGGAGGTAAAACGCCAATACGAAATAGCCGGTATTGCCGGACAACGAGGCTACACCGGCAAAGGCAAAGAACACGCCAAAGGTCGAGCAACCGGCGACTTGAAAGAGTTTTATCACGTGGGGCAAAATGTGATTGACGGCGACCCCATTCGCCACGAATATCCCGACAATGTATTTGCTTCCGAATTGCCAACTATGCAATCGGTAAGTCTAGAGGCATATAGTACTTTGGAGACCGCCGGAAAAAATATTTTGCGCGCTATAGCCCTTTATTTGGGTTTGAAAGAAGACTATTTTGATAACAAAGTTCACAATGGCAACAGTATTCTCCGGGCAATTCATTACTACCCGATCGAGAACCCCGACGAAGTTCCGGCTGATGCCGTCCGTGCCGCCGAACACGGCGACATCAATTTGATTACCTTGCTGATGGGCGCAAGTGCCGAAGGTTTGCAAATTTTGCGCAAAGACGGACAATGGATTCCGGTAACCGCATTGCCCGAGCAAATCGTGGTCAATGTGGGTGATATGTTGGAAAGATTGACCAACAACAAACTAAAATCTACCATTCACCGAGTCGTAAACCCACCCCGCGAAAAAATGGGAACTTCGCGCTATTCTATTCCTTTTTTTATGCACCCGCGCTCAGAAATGGACTTGACTTGTTTGTCGGCTTGTATTGATGCCGAACACCCCAACCAATACCCCGATATTACCGCCGGTGAGTTTTTGAACCAACGCTTGGCAGAAATCGGTTTGAAAAAATAAAATTAATCTGCTACTTTGCACCTATTCGTTGGCAGTTTGCGCATTTACAAGTTGCAAAACTGCCAACTAATTCATTTACTCGCTTTATCTGATTTTTTTGAATGATAGTCCAAAAGATAAGACATTTAATTTTTTTACGCGATGTGGCTTGGCTGTCGATTACCGCTTTTGGTGGTCCGCAAGTCCATATAGCAATGTTTTTGGATTTATTTGTCAAGAAAAGAGGCTATTTGAACGAACAAGAGTTTTTGGAGTTCAACGCTCTATGTCAGGTATTGCCCGGACCTTCATCTACCCAAACGATTGTCGCTTTGGGCTTCAAAATCGGCGGGGCGCGCTTGGCTTATCTCACTTTGCTGTTGTGGTCTTTGCCCGGGGTGTTGTTTATGACCATTTTTGGGCTGATATTTTCGTATATGCACGAGCAAAAGGTATCTTTGGCATTTATGCGATTTGTACAACCCATTGCTGTCGGTTTTGTGTGTTATGCGGCGGTCAAGCTTACACGTTTGGTCATAGACTCGCGCACCGGCATCGTATTGATGATTTTGTCCACCATTGCCGCCTATTTGTTGCGCTCGCCTTGGGTTTTTCCTTTGGTGGTTGTGTTGGGCGGCTTGGTTACGGCTGCCAACTACCACGAACACCCCGAAGTCCACGACAAACAGCTCAAAATCCGTTGGGGAAATTTTATTTTGTTTTGGGGCGTATTGATTGCGGCGGCTATCATTGGCAACCTTACCAAGTGGAAATGGGTTTTATTGTTTGAAAATTTTTATCGCAACGGCAGTTTTATTTTTGGTGGCGGGCAAGTCTTGATACCTGTGTTATTGACTGAGTTTGTCAAATACAAAGGCTATTTGACCGAAGATGAGTTTTTGACGGGTTATGCACTTTCGCCTTTTGTGCCGGGTCCGGTGTTTTCGTTTGTGGCATTTATTGGCGTATTGACTATGCGTGATTGTGGTACCGAATGGGAACTTTTGGGGGCTTTGGTAGCCAGTGCGGGGATTTTTTTGCCGGGTACATTTTTGATTTTTTTTGTAATTCGTTTTTGGGACGAACTTAAGAAATATCGAGGTATCAAAGCCTCTTTGGAGGGGATTCACGCCGCCAGCTCGGGTTTGGTCATTGGTGGGGCTTTGATATTGATTGTGCCGTTGAGTGCCGATTGGCTCAATTTATTGATTGTATTGTTGAGTTTTTTGATTCTTCAATTTACCAAATTTCCCCAGCCACTGTTGATTGTGGTGGGTATTGTGGGTGGGGTGATTTATCAGTATTTTTTGTAAGTAGTTGATAATGAGGGGGTTGCTGATTTATCGTTAAATGATTGTTGAAATGGACAAAATCACCCAGCAAGTCATCTTTTTTTTAAAAAAATCAGCAATTCCCACTGTAGAAACTTTAAACGAATGTTTGATTTTTTAGAATACTTAAAAATAGGCTTTCTGTAACTAATTGATAATGAGGTGATTATAAATACACTTTTTTTACAACTTTCTTTTTTCTTGATAAAAAAGAAACAACGAAAC
>JALONJ010000507.1 GCA_025455045.1 Microscillaceae bacterium
CAATTTTATTTTTGAAACAATTGATTGTTTGTCAAAAAGAGTGCATTTTTGCATCATAACTAGCTCATTATCAATTGATTGCAAAAATATTCACGTTACATTAGCACATCAGCACATCAGCACATCTTATAATTAACCCATTACTTTGTAGGAGTTATTTAGTTCAGATACAGTCTAAAGCCGTTTGCGCACGCAGACTAGATAGCCTGTGTTGCAACGCTCCCCAATGGGTGTCAAGAAACCAAAAAAATTACTGTAACCACTTTTCAGCTTCTTCTATGGTATAAAAAGTTTGTACGCTTGCCGTTGCATCATTTTGAGCACTTATTTCTTCGCTAACTTGTTCAGTTGATAACATTGGAATAAGCGATTCGGGTAATACTAATGCCATTTTTTGAAGTCCATTTGCAAACAAAGGCTTCATAATATCTTGCGAAATAAAATCTTGTAAGTCGGGGGTGATGGCGAACTCAAATCGTTGAAGATTGTTTAGCACAACCTTGATTTCTTTGTGAGTCAAGACTAATTCACGAAAAATAAAAGCAGAACGTTTATATTCGTCTTTATTTATTTGAGCGGATTCTTCGTTCCAGTCAAGGTATAAAATAGTTTGTGATGGGTTTAAGCGGATTGTCAAATAACCTAAGTTTGCTAATTCCATATATTTTGATGTTTGTTTATTATATATAAATATGACTTCTCACTATTTTGTAAACAACTAATTACCCGCTAGAACGGAATAAAACAACATTTTAAAGCATAACTCACTGAAAATCAAGCATTTATTATAATTTCTAATTATTAAAGCTCAATTCCTTGCTAAACTTTCAATCGATGTGAATTTGTAATTTGGGCAACATTTCGCGGAGACGATTGATGTATTTGGGGTGAATTTTACAGTTTTTCAGATTGAGAGTTCTTAGATTGCTGAGATAATCAAAGGTGTGAGGCAAATCGGTCAAGTCATTTTCGGCAAGGTTTAGGTACTGCAAGTTTGTCAATTCTCCTAGTTCTTCGGGAAGGTTTTTTAGCTGGCAATTGCTCAAGTCCAATCTTTCCAATTGTTGCCATTGGGTAATTTTTGAACTGATTTTGGCAAGAATTTGCGGGTTTTGATTACCGGCTAAGTTTAGCTCACGCAAATGTACCAAATTGGCAAAGTCGGGCGGAATCGTAATGCCTTTTTTATAAGCGTACACATCAGGGCGCGATAAGTCAATTTTCTCAAGCTGTCCAAAAGAACTCAAAACCTCAAAATTTTTCACAAAAGTATTTCTGGCACTAAAACCCTTTAATCTTGCTAATTTTTTGATAAAATCAATATCCAAAGGCGATTTGTCGTTGCGGATTCCGTTCAGTTTCAACTCCTCCAAAAACCTACAATTGCTCAATACTTCGCTTATTTGGGCATAATTGGCTTCGGAGTTGGCACTAATCTCAATACTTTTTAAACGACTCAATACCGACAAGTTTTGCGGCAAGGCGATTAAATCGGTTTGAATAAAGCTTAAGCTCTCCAGATTTTCTAGCTTGATAATGTCTTCGGGAAATTCGGGAATAGGTCTCAGTCTA
Source organism: Microscillaceae bacterium (assembly GCA_025455045.1). Taxonomy (GTDB): domain Bacteria; phylum Bacteroidota; class Bacteroidia; order Cytophagales; family Microscillaceae; genus JALONJ01. The sequence continues at coordinate 1,573 of JALONJ010000507.1, forward strand.
AAACTTAACTCTCTGATATTCAACAAATTACATACATTGAGCAAAGATGGTTCCGGTTCATAAATTGGATAATTGACCTTACCCAATATTTTGTCCCAAAAGGAATATACTCGTTTTTTATTCTCAAGAAAAATCTCACAAATATCAAACTTCAATACTTCCAAATCGTGCAAAAATCCGATTTCGGGGTATATTTCATCAATCTTACAATCATAAAAAGTCAGAATTTTGAGTTTTGGAAATTGAAATATCTCTTTGGGGACAAATTTCAAATATTTCACTTCAAGTTCCATTAGGTTGGGAAAATACGCCAACACTTCGGCATTGGGAACTTTGGTCGATAATTCAGCTCGGTATATTTGTTCGCTTTTCTTTTTATGCTCCTTCCATTGCCTAAAATCAATTTTGGGGCATCTTTTCAATTCTTCCCGATTGTTGGGTTGGTTAAATGGCTCATTGACATTCATCATACAATATTTTGTAAAGTTGTTAATTTCAATTGTTCGCCAAGCAATGACAAATGAAAATCATTAAAAATCGAGTGATTTTTATAACTACCTCATTATCAAAGCATTAAAAATACATAATTTTTGTAATATTTTGCCATCACTCTAGTATTCTTTATTAAAAACCACTTAAAAAATATTTTTAAATAAAAAAACTATTCAAACTATGGAAAATTGGCAATTAAAATTTCAATTCAGCAAGTTTTTATTGGTTATTTTATTGTTTATTTATGCTTGTTCTACCTCCAAACAAGGTAGCGATACTACCAAGGAAATACCAACAATCGCCCAACCCAAGCAAGAAGAATCCAAAGAAGAAGCCCCAGCAAGCGAAATGGAAGACCGGCGGCAAGAACTTGCAAATAAAACGACCATTGATGGCATTGAGAAGGATAAAGTTGGTCCCGACAATTCCGAAGAATATGACAAACCGCAAGAAAACCCTTTTTTAGCCGTCAAACAAGTTCCCCTCTCCACTTTTTCAATTGATGTGGACAATGCGGCGTATAGCAATATTCGGCGTTTTTTGACAATGAGCCAACTTCCGCCCCCCGGCGCAGTGCGCATCGAGGAAATGATTAATTATTTTGATTATGAATATCCCCAACCCACCGGCGAACACCCTTTTGCGCTTTATACCGAGCTTGAGGTGTGTCCTTGGAATCCCAAACATCAATTGATTCACATTGGTTTGCAAGGTAAAAGCCTCAATTACAATGACTTACGCCCTTCGAATCTTGTGTTTTTGGTAGATGCTTCCGGCTCAATGTCCGATATAAACAAACTGCCTTTGCTCAAAAAATCTTTGGGTCTATTGCTGGACAATCTTAGCAATCAAGACCGCGTGGCTATTGTCGCTTACGCGGGGGCGGCTGGGTTGGTTTTGCCTTCTACGCCCGCCAATCAAAAACAAAAAATCTTAAGTGCCTTGGACGCATTAGAAGCCGGAGGCTCCACAGCCGGGGGCGAAGGCATCAACTTGGCTTACAAAATTGCCCAAGAAAACCTCAAACGCAATGGCAACAATCGGGTGATATTGTGTACCGATGGAGATTTTAATGTAGGCGTATCAAGCGATGAGGATTTGGTAAAATTGATTGAAGAAAAACGCCAAAGCAATATTTATTTGACCATTTGTGGCTTTGGAATGGGTAATTACAAAGACCGCAAAATGGAAATGATTAGCAACGCCGGTAATGGCAATTATTTTTATATTGACAATATTCAAGAAGCCCGCAAAGTATTTCAAAGAGAAATGCGCGCCAATTTGTTTACCATTGCCAAAGATGTAAAAATTCAGATTGAGTTCAATCCTACCCAAGTCAAGGGCTACCGCTTAATCGGCTATGAAAATCGAATGCTCAAAAACGAAGACTTTGATAATGATAAAAAAGATGCCGGTGAGCTGGGTGCGGGTCACTCGGTAACGGCTTTGTATGAGATAATTCCGGCAAACTCAGACGAAGTGGTGAGCCAAAATCCTGATTTGAAATACCAGCAAACCACCACCAAAAGCTCGGCAGAAGCTGATGAAATAATGACTATCAAATTTCGCTACAAACCGCCCCAATCCGAAACCAGTAAGCTGATAGTCCAAACGCTAAAAAGCGGAAAATCTTTTTTTGCTACGCAATCGCAAAATTTCAAATTTTCGGCGGCGGTTGCCGGTTTTGGTTTATTGCTCAAACAGTCGCAATACAAAGGTACACTTACCTACTCGCAGGTCTTGCAGTTGGCAAATGCCTCCTTGGGCAAAGACGAAGAAGGCGACCGCACCGAGTTTGTCAAACTGGTCAAAACCGCCCAACTTTTGAGTAAATAAAAAATATCTAAAATAAATTTATCGACAGCCTGTACGGAGGCTGTCGATTTTTCTGTAAATCCTTGATTATCAATGCTTTATTGTTTTGTTTCTAATTATGCTTAATATTACTGCACAATTCTCTAAAGCAGAAAGTGTCGATAATCAGTTATTTGTAATTACCTCTGACCATAACTCAACTTTTGTATTGAAATCAGCTAGTTTTCAAATTGCTCATTGCAAGGCTTATTGGTTTTTATTCACTGATTTTTAGATACTTAAGATAGGCTGTTCAAATAAATAAAAAAATTCCCCCTATTTTTGTGTTAGAAAGCAACAAAAATGGAGGGGGAAAATGTCACAAGGACAGTACGAATGT
>JALONJ010000508.1 GCA_025455045.1 Microscillaceae bacterium
TTCAGCCTCCCCCTGCCCCTCCGAAGGAGGGGTGAAATTATAATTTGTTGATTTTCAATTAATTACAGAAATATTTTAAGACATAGCAATTTAACAAAGCTCCTTACAGGATGACGACTTGGGGAGATTTTGGATTGTCTTTTAAAGATTTATTTTTTGTACTTTTTCAATATTTCTCAAAATATTCACGTTAAATTATTGGCAATCAAACGATTATATTTTTCAACCCAAAAGTAGCTTCGGCTTTATCCGAAGTTATATGACTGATGATCAACACTTTATATTCATTTTATCGGCTTCGGCTTTAGCCGAAGCTACTTTTATAATTTATTGATAATCAATACTTTATACAATTTTTACTTGCTTCGGCTAAAGCCGAAGCTACTTTAGTAACTGCCCAAGTACTTCCGGCTTGCCCACTCAATTGAAGCCAAAGCAAGGAGTAAGAAAAACAGCCATTTAAGATTTATCAATTCCGATAAGTCTTCGGTAGAGTGCAAAAGATTGGGTTTGCGTTTGTCTAATAAGGCTTTTTTCAAATCATTTAATTGATTGATAGTGAAAAACTTACCATCATTTTTTTCGGAAATTTGACGAAGCAAATTGTGGTCGGCGGTGTTGTTGAGAGCCTCAAGTTGCAAATCTTTGATGGTAAACTCGCCCGCTACTTGCTCGGCTTTGCCGCGAATATCGGCAGAGGCAGTATAGCGATATACGCCTTTGGGCAAGCCGCTAATCTCGAATCGGGTATTGCCTTCGGCAGAGGTAAAGGAATAAGTGTAGGTTTTGCCTTCGGTATGAGTCAAACTTAGGTTGATTTTTTGTCCGTAAACCCGTTCATAAATGTCGTTATATACTTCTGATTCAAAAATCACTTTTTCATAATCGTAAAATTCGGCATTGATAGGATAGACGCGCAGCTTGCGTTTGTCTTCTTTGGTCGAGAGAAATTGAATCAATTTGGTAATCAATTCATCAAACGATTCGTGGCTGTCGCTCAAAGAGTATTCTTCCAATCGCCATTGCCAAAAGCCTTCACCCATCATTACGGCGGTTTTTTGCGCGCCTTGTTGGTCGACAATGAGGAGGGGTTTTTCGGTTTTGATATTGCCTACTTTTTGCGAAAGCACTACTTCTACACTATTTCCTAGGCTGTATTCCCCAAAAGGCACCGAAACCGGCGGCAATTTGTCAAACATCGCCATTTTACTGCCTTCAAAAGTAAACTTGGCAAAAGATTTATTGTAAACCGGCGTTACTTGGTCCATTCGCCCAATGCGCCCCACTACTTTTGCTTGTCGGCTAATGCGATTAAACTCATTCAAATCGGTCTGTGCGCCCACAATAAACCAACGCGACACATCTTTGAACTGATTAATCAATTCATTGCCCAAGCGATATATGCTAGGCAATTGATGAAATATGACCAAATCGTATTTTTCATTTTTTAATTGGCTAATCCCCGGAATGTGAAGGTCAAAACTATAATTTTCGCTTTGTTCTATCACACTGCGGAGGGCTTTGATGTCGGGATGCGGGGCGGCGGCGACCACCAATATTTTTTCTTTGCCGTCTATCACCTCAATATACACATCACGCGTATTGTTTTTGGTCGTAAATTCGCCATCCAATACATCAATGCTTACGACATAGTGTTGAATCCCCTTTTGCTTGGCAGTGGTATAAAAAGTAACCTGTTGAATATCATTATCACCTTTGAAGTTGATGATTTTTTTATCCAATAATTGTCCGTTTTGGGTCAAATAAGCCGTTACTACGCGGTTGGGGTAGCCAATATTCTCCACTTCTGCCACTACTGGAAATTCATTGCCCAAGTAAGCCACTTTATTTGCCAAAACCGACTGAATTTTTAGGTCGCGTTTGGGCGTGGTATCCCCTAGGGCAAGGGCATAAATCGGAAAGTTGTAATTGGCGTATGCCGGTGAAACGCCTTGATTATAAATACCATCGGAAATCAAGACTACTTTATCCAAATTCCGATTTTCATAATTATTTTGAATCGTATTGAGCAAGCTATTCAAATTGGTGCTGGGAAAATTTAAAGGCACATCACTTACTTTGCGGACAATCGCCGAAGCATCTAACTGTTGGATATCTACTTCTATGTCTTTAGCTTTGAGCCCTTGAATGGTTTGGTCAAGCTCGGCAGTCAGTTTTTTGAGGGCTTCGGTGCCATTGGTATTGGCGATGGACTGTGAGTTGTCGAGGGCAAATACAATGGTCGGTTTTTCTTCTCGATTGAAAATTTGCCGAATTGCCGGATTGAGTAGCAATAACCAGCAAATAATGCTCACCACCAAAAAACGCAAACCTGCCAAAGCCCAATTGATTTGACGAGACCAAGGCGAGGCTTTTTGATATAATAAAAAGGCATAAAGTGCGCCAATTAGCAAGCAAACTAAAATCAACCAAGGTGATTCTTGAGTAATTATTCTGAGTCTTTCCATAATTCAAATTAACACGAAAAAAGCCTAAAATAAAAATCTGCTCCCGGTTTAACACATTATTAGCAGTTTTTTTGCGAAATTATTTGGCGAGAAAGTTGCCAATTTAATCAAAAAAAAAGCTGAATTTATTGCCTAATATATTTGGTAAAAAATGATTGCCGAAAAACAATTGTTATTTTTAGAATTTTGATACTCCGATTATTTCATAACTATTTGATAATGAGAATATTATACTTTTAAATACATTAAATTAACTTAAAAAAAAAGTCGATGTTTGTTTTTGAAAATCCGTATATCCAAGTCCATTGGCTCGATGAGGAGAGCCGCACTATACTCGTAACTTGGAAAAAAGAAACAGAAAACTTTGATGATGAAAGCTTCAAAAATAATTTTTTAGCCTACCTAGACAAAGTTTTATTAAAACTTAAACCGGTCAAGATTATTCACGACTTGGCTGATTTTCTGTATTTTATGCCGCTTGAGCTACACGATTGGGTAGCGGTAGAAGTCAATCAGGTAGCGGTTGAAAATGGCACTTTGGCGGTCGCAATGATAGTTCTACCCGATAAAATCACGCAAATTGCTATCGAGATGATAATGAATGAAAGTGATGCGCCTTTGCACATCAAGTATTTTTCCGACTTTGAAACTGCCAAAAAGTGGATTGAACGACTGTGAAGAATAGAGCCAAAATAAAGCCCTAGCATTTTGAAAAGTATGATAACTTAAAATGCTGATAATCAATAACTTACCTGTTTTTTGGTCTTATCTTTAAAGGACTTTTTTTGCTTAAATGCCAGCCAAAGCCACTTGCGCGGGTGGATGAAACTGCCCGCATTACAATTTTCTTGCTAAGGTGCAATGAATATTTTTAGTTAATTACCTGATTTTCAATTATTTAGCCCAATTTCAACGCCTTTGGCGGACGTAGAGAGGGTTGAAACTTGATGAATGACTGTGTCTGTATTTAACTTTTAAAATATTCCTCCTGCAAAAAATTGATAAAATTTTGATTGCAGCGTTGCAAAATTTCATATACCTCTTCAAAGTCTTTCATACTGCCATAGTAAGGGTCAGGAACATCTAAATTGTCTTTGGAAGTATCAAAACTGCGCATAAGCATAATATGTGTTTCGGCGGCATTGTTTACCCGACTTTTCAGATTGAGAATGTTTTGATAATTGGATTTATCCATCGCAATGATATAATCAAATTTATCAAAATCATCGCGCGAGATTTGGCGAGCGCGGTGAGTAAGATTGATACTGTGCTTTTGGGCAGTGGTTTGCATACGCTCGTCGGGCAATTCGCCAATGTGATAGGTAGAAGTACCGGCCGAATCGCAATAAAATTTATCATCTTCGTCTTTGGTCAATTCTCTAAACACTCCCTCTGCCATCGGCGAGCGACAAATATTTCCTAAGCAAACAAATAAAACTTTAATCATACTCCTATAAATGTTCTATTGTAACAATCTGATTATCAAGTAATTAGCGTAAAAATTGCTTATCTGCATTTTCTCAACTACTCGGCTAGTGGTTTCTCCACAAAAAAAATGCAGAATTTGTAATTTTTTGGCAAAAGATATTAAAAAAAGTGTAAGCTACAAGTTTTGGTTTAGGGTTTATTTTGAGTTGTGGAGTTAAGCAAAGTTTTTATATTTTTGCAGTATCAAAACGCCTAAGTAATGAGTTAATTATAAGATGTGCTGATGTGCTAATGTAATCCATTGATTATCAATTAATTAATAAATTCAATTGTTTACTTTATTTTATTCTTGTTAAAAATTATTAAAAAATGAAATATATATTCCACATTTGTTTTTTGCAGTTGGGCTTGCTTTGGGGTGTCCAAAATCTGCTTGCGCAATCAGAAATCAAGGTATTTAAAAATTTGGCGGCAAATGACCCTGCCAAAAAGATTTGCTTCAGCTTTAGCGAAAATGATATAGTCAGCGAAGAAGAAAATTGGGACATTGCTTTTAGCAAAACTTCTATTTATGTAAACGGGAGTTTTGCCACAGTTGAGAAAAAATTTGAAGAAGTACAAGCTATTGCCGACAATTGGCAGTTTAATGCGGGCAACGAAGGCAAAAAACCGATTATCAAAGAATGGTATGTTTATGATCCTTCTATCCATTTAGTTCAAGCTTTGGCGGGCAAAACCTTTGTCATCAAATCGGCTAATGGCAAACAATTGACCAAGCTTCGAATCATTAGTTATTATAAAAATGCTCCCGAATTTCCCGAACCCGGCAAAGACCCTTCGGCGGTGTTTACCTTTGAATATGTTGTAGCCAAAAATAATAAAGGTTTCTAGTTTCTGGTTTCTGGTTTCTGGTTTCTGGTTTCTAGTTAAATAATTGATAATCAGGTAGTTAAAAAACATTTGGCTCTCGGAATATTTTCAGGAATGAAAAGATTTTCATTCCTGAAAAGTGGTAAAGATTTTTGAAGTCTTCAAATTTTTAGCCCAAATTTGCCTCTGCCAAATAGGTAATCACTAGGCAAATGCTATCTACTTGAGTTCTTTGGCTACTTCGCGCGCTACAACCTGCCCCGAAATCAAGGAAGGCGGCACGCCCGGACCCGGTACAGTCAATTGACCAGTATAATAAAGATTTTTGACCTTTTTGCTTTTTAAAGAAGGTTTCAAAATAGCGGTTTGCAAAAGTGTATTTGCCAAGCCATAAGCATTGCCTTTGAAGGCGTGATAATCGGCTTGAAAATCACGGTGCGCATAACTGCGCTTATACACCACAGCCTCTCTTACTTTTTGTCCAATTAGGCTTTCCAATCTATCCATTACTTGGTGGTAGTATTTTTCTCTAATCTCCTCATTATCAGGGAGATCGGGGGCAACCGGAATCAAAATAAACATATTTTCGCCTTCGGGTGGGGCTACACTAGGGTCGGTTTTGGAAGGCACAGAGAGGTAAAAAAGCGGCTCTCGAGGCCAAGCCGGATTTTCATATATTTCTTGAGCGTGGGGCATAAATGGCACATCAAAAAATAAGGTGTGATGTCGCAAACCTTCAATCTTTTTGTTCAAGCCCAAGTAAAAAATCAGACTTGAGGGAGCCATAACCCGCTTATCCCAATACGAGTCGCTGTAACTGCGATAATTGGGGGGCAACAATCGAGTTTCGACGTGGTTGTAATCTGCACTGGCTACAATGGCATCGGCGGTAAACTCGCCTTGCGAAGTAATGATTTTTTTGGCGGTTTTATTTTCAATCAATATTTGGCTAACTTCCTGATTATAAAGGAATTGTACGCCTTTGCTTTCGGCAAGTTTTACCATTCCTTCTATGATTTTGTGCATACCACCCTGCGGGTACCAAGTACCCAAACTAATATCGGCATAGTTCATCAGGCTATACAAAGCTGGCGTATTTTTGGGCAATGCCCCCAAAAATAGGATAGGAAATTCCATCAATTGAATGATTTTGGGGTGCTTGAAAAATTTGCGAATATGGCTATGAATAGAGCTAAAAACATCCATTCGAAACAAAGCCAAAAGCAAGCGCAAATCCACAAACTCGAGCAAAGACCGACTAGGCTTATAAACCAAATCATTGATACCAACTTGATATTTGTATTCGGCTTGCGCCAAAAATTTATCCAATTGAGCGGCACTACCCGGCTCAAGTTTCTCGACCAAGGCTTTAAAATCGGTCATTTTTGCCGGAATATCCACAAAATCATTTTCTCCAAAACATACGGTATAGGAGGGGTCAAGCCTGATTAAATCATAAAAATCGGAGGTTTTTGCCCCAAAAGCCTCAAAATAACGGTCAAAAACATCGGGCATCCAGTACCAACTAGGACCCATATCAAACTTAAAACCTTGGGCTTCAAATACGCGGGCGCGCCCACCGGCGATTTCGTTTTTTTCCAAAACTTTTACTTCATACCCTTGAGTAGCCAAGGCAGTAGCTGCCGAAATACCCGAAAAACCTGCGCCAATTACGATTACTTTTTTCATAAAAAAATAGATATAAAATGCTTTTTTGTTGATTTTTAGTTTTCGGTTTCTAATTCCGAACTTCTAGTTAAATGATTGATAATGAGATAGTTAAAAAATGATTAAAAAATCTTATAAAAATCTTACCCACTTTAACAATACTTCGGACAGTTTTTATAAGTGATTGATTATCAGCTAGTTATGCTATTTCAAATATTTCTTGTAACTGACTGATTATCAAGCACTTAACAAAAAACTCGGAAAAGACCCCCCTCCGGGGGTAGAAAGTTTAGAAACCAGAAAATGTCCGAACTATTGTTTAAATGAATTAAATTTTAAGGATAAATGTTCAAATTTTCTCGTTTTTTTTAGCAATTATTCCATAAAGTCTTTGCCCTCAGCTACCCAATATGCTTGCATTTGCTCTTGTATATTTTGAATACTCAGCCACTCGGTATTGGTATTGGAAGCATAAGCAAATTGCGGATTTACTTTTTGAAATTCATTGCTAATCATTTGATAATCAGGTGGATAGAGTATAAAAAAATTGCCGGTGTCAAAGGCATTTTGGGCTTCTATGGAGGTAAAAAGTTCTTCGTGCAGTTTTTCTCCCGGGCGTACTCCGATAATGTCATAAGTGCATTGCGGGCAAATGGCTTGGGCTACATCGGTGATGCGGTAAGAAGGAGTTTTGGGAACAAAAACTTCGCCGCCCGCGCTGTGTTCGAGTGCATACAGTACCAAATCGGTTTCTACGCCAACCGGCACACTAAAACGAGTCATATCGGGGTGAGTAATGGGGAGTTTTTGCTCATTTTTTTTCTGCAAAAACAAAGGAATTACCGAACCACGCGCACCTACGACATTGCCGTAACGAACCACGCAAAACCTACTCCTAACTCGATTTTGGGATTGAGTTGCCACCAAAAACAATTTATCGGCGCACATTTTGGTTGCCCCGTATAAGCTCACCGGATTGACGGCTTTGTCAGATGATAAGGCAATTATTTTTTTGACTTGATTCTCAACGGCGGCTCGGATTACATTTTCAGCCCCCAAAATATTGGTTTTGATAAACTCCAAAGGATTGCTTTCCGAAGTATCTACTTGCTTGAGGGCGGCGGCGTGGATAACTACATCTATATCGGCAAACGCCGATTTGAGTTTGTCGGCATCGCGCACATCGCCCAATACATATTTGAGTTGTGGATATTGCTTAGGCGAAAACATTTGCGCCATTTGATATTGCTTAAATTCATCGCGTGAAAAAACTACCACTCGTTCAAAATGTGGATATTCTTGCAAAATTCGCCGAACAAATCGCTTTCCAAAAGAGCCGGTGCCGCCGGTAATCAAAATTGATTGATAGTCTGTGATTTTAGCCATTCTTTATTTTTGCCCAATTTTTTACAAAATTAGGCATTGCCATTCATTAAGCCAGCATCGTAAATGATTAAATTTATAACTTATTGATAATCAATGAGTTATGATTTTTAGGTTCTTTAAACCATTTCAGGAAAACGAAAATTCGGCTTTGGTGGCTATTTATTACTTAATATAACGTGAATATTTTAAAACATATTAAAAAAGTACAAAAAATGAAATATTTGAAAATAACCCAACTCATCTCCCCACTCGTCATCCTGCGTGGAACTT
>JALONJ010000083.1 GCA_025455045.1 Microscillaceae bacterium
TTCCACGCAGGATGACGACTTGGGGGGATTTTAGATTGTTTTTTAAAGATTTATTTTTTGTACTTTTTCAATATTTCTCAAAATATTCACGTTAAATTAGCGTGAATACTTGGTTCTATTGTGAAATTGGGGAAAACCTTGTATTTTTTCAAGTTTATTTAAACCCTAAGGGTTTTGAAAACCCTTAGGGTTTGGACTCGATTACCAAATTAACGATAGAACGTGAATACTTTAATAACTCATTGATAATCAATGAGTTATTTTTTTTAAAAAAAAGATTTTTTACCACTTTTTAGGAAAGTTGTAACGCAGGCTACCTAACCTGCCCACGGTGTGAGTTTAGGTTTAGAATAAGGCTAGGGTTTCCTAAAAATAGGCAAAGAACTTTTTTTGATCCTTTAGTAATTTTTTATAAATACCTGATTATCAAGTATTTAGTAAATAACTCAGAACTAGAAATTGCCCGAACTATTGACTAGCCCCCAATCATTTAAACTCAAGATTTGGGTCTTTGAGTGAGCTGTATTTAATCGTCAAGACATCTAAGGGATAATTTTGATTCATTCGCCACGGTTTCTTTGTGCCTTGTTTGGGCAAATTGGGCAAAGCCCTCAGTACATAACTCGAGTTAAAGTCCAACAAAGGAATATCATCACCAATGGCTTCGCGCACTCGCGGGGTACAAGTCTGTACTTTAATCTGGCGCATATAATTGAGCAAGCGGCACACATACGCACACGTGAGGTCGGTTTTGAGTGTCCAAGAAGCATTGGTGTAGCCTATCGAGATTGCTAAATTGGGAATATCCGAAACCATCATCGCTCGATACATATAATGATTGGACAATTGAATGTCTTGCCCATCCATTTGGAGCTTCATTTTGTCTAAAACCGACATTTTTAAACCGGTAGCCGTTACGACTATGTCGGCAGGCAATTCCTTGCCGGATTGTAGCAAAATGCCTTTTTCGGTAAATTTTGCAATCTGGTCGGTAACTACTTCTACCCTACCCGATTTGATAGCCAAAAACAAATCTTCGTCGGGTACTAAACAAAGCCTTTGATCCCAAGGATTGTATTTGGGGCTGAAATGCGTGTCCACATCATAATCCTTGCCCAGCACTTTGCTAACCCCTTGTTTGATGAGTTTTTTGACAAAATTGGGGCGATTGCGGGCAAGTTTGTAAAAAAACAAGCCAAACAATACTTTGCGCCAGCGATTGATTTCATAAGCCCATTTTTCGGGCAAAACTCGTTTGAACCAATTGGCAAAAAAATCTTTGGACGGCATACTTACAATATAAGTAGGCGAGCGTTGCAACATAATCACCGATTGGGCTTTTTTTGCCAATTCCGGTACCAAGGTTACGGCGGTAGCCCCGCTACCAATCACGATGATTTTTTGCTTGGTGTAATCCAAATCTTCAGGCCACTTTTGCGGGTGTATAACCAAGCCTTGATAATCGGCAAGCCCTTCAAAATCAGGAGTATAGCCTTCATCATAACTGTAGTAACCGCTACACATAAACAAAAAATTGCAAGTATAAGCCATAATACTTTGGTCTTGGGTATTCTCGACCGCCAAGTGCCACCGTGCTTCCGCCGATACCCAATTAGCCCCTCTTAGTCGCCGATTGTATTGAATTTTGCGGTCAATGCCTTCGGCTTCGGCAGTTTCGCGGATGTATTTCAAAATCGCCGGACCATCGGCGATGGCTTTGGCTTCTCGCCAAGGGCGAAAAGCATAACCCAAAGTGTACATATCCGAGTCGGAGCGAATGCCCGGATAGCGAAACAAATCCCAAGTACCACCCATTGCCGGGCGCATTTCCAAAACAGCATAAGTTCGGTCGGGGCAACGGCTTTGGATATAATGGGCAGCCCCAATGCCCGAAAGACCGGCACCAATAATCAGTACATCAAAATGGGGAGTGTTGCCAGATGGGGCTGGCGAGGTTTGTTCAATTTTTTGGGTATTCATTTTTAATTCAAAATTGAATTAGAGGTGAAATAACGAATATTTTTTGTATCACACAAGTATTTACAAACAATGGGTGCATTTCAAATTTACTACCTATCACCCTCTCCTTCGGAGAGGGCAGGGTGAGGCAAAAGAAATGCGTAAATTTGAAATGCACCCCAAACAAGGGTTGCAAACAAATGCCTTAGGAATGAATAGTGAATAATGTAGCGTGAATAATTTTTTAATTACTTGAAAATCAAGACTTTACCAAAAAATATTGTCCGCATTATTTTGTTCTTGTTACTTAAATATACGAAACCACTGTTTTTTTTACATTGTTGAATCTAATTTTTTTTGATGCTTACATTCGTCATTCATAAGGTAGTCAGTTTTAGACAATATTTTGCATTGTGTACTCAATAATAGAATTTTTTAAATGTTTTTCCCAAAATTTTATCATATCTCAAGCGTTTTTTTGGAAAAAAGCTATTTTTTTTTGATTTTTTTTTCTAAATTGGAAAAACATTTTTATCAATGTCGGTGTTTTAAAAGAAAATTGGCGAAATTTTTGTAAATTTAGAGCTAAAAACTTACATCTGTAATTTCAGGAAAAATATTGATTTTAAAAATTGCATCTTTCTCCTTAAAATTGCAGTATAATTCAACAAGAAAGGAAAACAAGTTGATAGATAAGTGTAAAAGTCCATTCCTTTCAAGTTTCTAAGCTGAGTTAAAAAATCCTATAAATAGTTAATAGTTTGTGTGTAATCGGAAACTTCATCGACCTTGTTGGTGAAGTTTTTTTATTTTTGAAGATTTCCAATTCAATCATTCAAACCGTCTCGATTCATTCACGAAATACTAGAGTTTCAGCTTTCACCCAAAATATTCAAATCGCCTAATTGATTGACCGTGTTCGCCTTTGGTGGATTTTCAGTTATTTATGGTATTTTACTTTTACTACAAAGAACACAAAGATTAGGCAAAAAACACCAAGCCATTTACTTTGTGAGCCTTTGTGGGTATTTCTTGGTGAACTTTGTGGTAAAATCAACTTTTAAAATGGCTAATTTGGGCTTTCAAAAGTCCATTTTAGGGGTATATCAATTGCTGTTCGGAACTAAATCGTAAATTTTTTGAAATTTCCGTAGTTGTCAGTAATTATCAGAAATTAATAACGATTCTCACTCCTCACGGCTTTCCTCCTCAACTTAATTAAAAATTCTCCCCAATTTATTGTTATTTAGCACTTTGATAAATTATTTTGCTAAAAGGTGTATCATAAAAGCAATTTTTTATGTTTGAAAACCGAATTGATTTAAGCGAACTCCAAAATGCCGTACAAAATATCCAAGCCGAAGTAGCTAAGGTAATTGTAGGACAAGAAAAAATGATTGAATTGCTGTTGGCGGCTTTGCTTGCCGATGGACACGTATTGATAGAAGGTATCCCCGGCGTAGCCAAGACCCTTACTGCCAAATTGATTGCCAAAACCGTATCGGTGCAATTTGCCCGTATTCAGTTTACCCCCGATTTGATGCCCTCCGATGTATTAGGCACCTCGGTTTTCAATACCAAAACGGCTGATTTTGAGTACAAAAAAGGACCAATTTTTGCCAATTTGGTTTTGATTGATGAAATCAATCGCGCCCCCGCCAAAACCCAAGCCGCTTTGTTTGAGGTAATGGAAGAACGGCAAATCACAATGGACGGCACTACTTACCCAATGTCGCCGCCTTTTATTGTATTGGCTACCCAAAACCCGATTGAACAAGAGGGAACTTATCGCCTACCCGAAGCCCAACTTGACCGATTTATTTTTAAAATTGAGGTCAATTATCCTTCGTTAGAAGAAGAAATCAAAATCATCGAGTCGGCACAAGCCCGCAAAGGCAAACCCGACAATGTACCCATTGAAGCCATCTTGACGGCGCAAAGCCTAGAAGCTTATCGCCAAAAAATCCGCGAAATACACGTTGAGCCAAGCCTTATCAAGTACATAGCCCAATTGGTAAGCCAAACCCGCAACCATCCGGCTTTGTATTTGGGTGCTTCGCCAAGAGCTTCGCTGGCTATTTTGAATAGCTCCAAAGCCCTTGCCGCAATGCGAGGGCGCGACTTTGTCAGCCCCGAAGACATCAAAGAAGTGGTGTTTCCGGTTTTGCGACACCGTGTACTGCTCACCCCCGAAAAAGAAATGGAAGGCATTGAGGTCGATACCGTTATCAAACAAATCATTCAGACAGTAGAAGTACCACGGTAAAAACCACCTCAAGGCTTGCAAATGGGCAGATTTGCCCATTTTCCAATCAAATCCACCCGCACTTGATTTTATTTTTTAATTATTTTTCCCAAAAAAATTGGAAGAATAATTTTTTTGAATTTACTTTGTATTTCAAAGTACTTTTAAAATGATGAAAAACCCTGAAACACCCCTCGAAACCCTTTCCGAAATTCGCGCTTTGATGGAGCGTTCGTCTCGGTTTATTTCCCTAAGTGGTTTATCCGGTGTGTTTGCCGGTTTTTTTGCGCTGATAGGGGCTTTGGTCGCTTATTTTTATTTGGAATACGACTTATCGTTTCAAAAGAGTATCTACGATGCCAATTTGTCAATTCGTACCGAAAAATTGATTTTTTTGTTGGTCGATGCCGGTTTGGTTTTAATCCTTGCTTTGAGTTTCGGAGCCTATTTTACCTACCGCAAGGCACGGCGACTGGGCTTAAATATGATTGACAAAACTGCCTACCGCCTTGCCGAAAACTTATTGATACCCTTGGTAGTCGGAGGAATTTTTTGTTTGGTCTTGATTTTTCGGGGGCAAATTGGGCTAGTTGCGCCCTCAACGTTGATTTTTTATGGCTTGGCACTTTTGAATGGTAGCAAATACACCTTAGATGATGTGCGGGGGCTGGGCATTATGGAAATCGTACTGGGCTTACTGGCTTTGCTTTTTGTGGGTTATGGGCTGATTTTTTGGGCAATTGGCTTTGGGGTTTTGCATATTTGGTATGGTACCAAGATGTATTTGAAGTATGAAAAATAAGAGTAAGATGGTGTGATGCTAATGAAAAAGTCATTTTTAGTTGGAATGTTGATTTTGTTTAGCTGCAAAGTTTGGGCAATTTTCGACCCACCACCTGATGTAACCCCGGCGGGTACTGCTATTGAAAAAGGTAGTTTTTTAGTAGATAATAAATGGGTAGATATTGAATATTTTTATATTTACCAAAGGCATTTAATTGGAAAAAGCCTTGATAACCAATACTTTATATATGATGAAGACAGAGGTGAAATTAAATTTTTTAAAGATAAAATAAATTGGGAAAATACTATCAAAAAACAAAATTTGCAGCCTTACCTATGGACAAGATGGCATCAAGGCGAATGGAATTATTTGAATGATTTGTTTTTTGTTGTAGGTTTTCTGACAATGCTCTCCTCTGGTGGGGTGCCATTGTTGATAATATTATTTTTCTATTTACTATATCGAGCTGCAAGATTTATTTTTGAATCAGAAGAAATATCATTAAATTTTTTGCATAAAACAATAATTGGAGTAGCAATTGTGGCAATATGCAACATTTTATTACAATCCTATCCGCAAAGCATTTAAGTTTTAGAATACATATAATATAACTCATTGATTATCAAGGTTTTACAAATTATATCTTTATTAGCATTAATTTTAAACACACAAAACCTTATTAGGAATTAGAAATTATATAATCACTTGATTATCAATTAATTAAATTTTTAAAAGTGTTACTTTATTTTGTAATCATTCCTTATTTGATTTAAAGGTATATTATTTCTTAAAATCATTGATTACCAAATAGTTATAATTCATTCAAAAAAATAGAACTCAATCAATGGCTGATATATTTAGATTGAATCGGGCGGCGATGCTCGGGATAGCATTGTTGGCAATGGTGTGGTTATTTTATGTCGCTTACTTTTTGGAGTTGGTTTGGCAAAATGATTGGTTAATGTTTCACATTTTTCGACCGATTGATGCCCTCTCGTCTTGGTTGATGGCGGCTTGGCTGGCCGGTTTGCCGGTCTTGGCAATCCTCATCAACTTAGATTCGGTTTTGAAGGGCAAAGTTTATCTCAAACAAGGCTTAATTGGCTTAGGATTGCAAATAGAATTGAATATTTTTAATTGGTTGATTATTTTCGCCTCCGTTTTTGCCTTGGTTTTGGTGTTAGGGCTGGCTCTTGCCAAAAGAGGTTTGTTATGGCTGGGGTATTTTGAAGTAGTTATATTTCATCTTATTCGCCTTATTCAACAAATTTTTGGTTAGCTCCGCGTTTCTAGGGAATTAGGAATTAATAATTGGGAATTGTATAAATGGCTGATTTTCAATTAACTACATTTTTAAAAATGACACTTTATTTTAACGTGAATATTTTAGTAACTATTTGATAATGAGCTAATTATCATACAAAAATGCACTCTTTTTTACAAAAAATCAATTATTTTAAAAATAAAATTGTATTTTTTTAATATAATAAATATTTAATATGATTTTTGTAGAAATATATAAAATACTGATAGCCAATTAGTTAATGAACAACTGAACTAATAAAAATAACACAACTACGTCATCCTGCGTGGAACTTTGTGGACTTTTTTCGCTTTTGAATAAAAGCACAATTCATTGATATTTAATTTATTACAGAAAAATCCTAAGAGGTAACAATTTAACAAAGTTCCACACAGGATGACGGCTTGGGGAGATTTTGGATTGTCTTTTTAAAACTTTAATTTTTTGTACTTTTTCAATATTTTTCAAAATATTCACGTTATTTTAAATTCATTCCTAATTTCTAAAATTGGGTCATTACATTCACCAAATCAATAAATCTCCAAATCAAAAAAATCAATAAATCAATAAATCTCCAAATTAAAAAATCAACAAATCAAAAAAATCAACTAAATGAAAAGTATCATTGAAGGTCTCGACAAAGCATTTGACAACCGAATCCGCGTAGGCATTATGGCGGTTTTGGTGGTCAATGATTGGGTGGACTTCAATACTTTGAAAGAATTGTTGCAAGCGACCGATGGCAATTTGGCTACGCATCTCACGGCTTTGGAGCAATTGCAATACATTGAATTTAAAAAAGAATTTGTGGGCAAAAAACCCAAAACCTCTTATCGAGTGTCAAGTACCGGCAAAAAAGCATTTTCCGAACATTTGAACGCTTTAGAAAATCTCTTGAAAGGGCAAAACCTGAATCCTTAGCTCTCTTTTTTTAACTGATTACTTTGAAATTCAAAGTACTTTTAAAATAAAATATACCTCTTTACCTATTTTCAGGAAATTCCAGATTTATTCTTAGCCTAAACTCATTTACGCGCGCAGGCTAACAGCCTGCGTTACAATTTTTCCTTTTATAACTAATTGGTAATCAATTATTTAACTAAAATCAATTGCAATGATGAAAAAATTAAAATGTTTGTTTTACAACCTCCGTTGCAAAGTTATTTTCCCCAATCAATTGGCATTCGGGGTCTTTTTTTTGAAGCTTTTGGGCAACCAAAAATATTGCCGGCGTTTGGCAAGACAAGTTGCCTCTGCTCCGGCGGGGAGTGTGGGCGAAGCCTTGCAGAATTTTATGCAAAAGCATCAATTTGAGTTTGTACCTTACTACGAAAAACACGATTTAAAACACGCAATTTTGGGTTTTGCCGCCGAAGCTCAGGACGAAATGCGGATGCAAGCCTTTATGTTTGGCAATGCCGGTTTTTCGCCAATGATTACCTTGATTTATCTGACATTTGTAATTTGGACTCCCGAAATGTGGTCAGAAATTCCGCTTTACTATTACATAGGGCAAAAAACCGCCCCGATTGCCCACTACACAGTCGAGGATTTATTAGACAAAAACTTGCTTGAGTTTCGCCAAGAGATAGGCTTATTGGCGGCTATCCGCCTCGCCGAAGCCAAGTTTTGCACCCGAGTCAATTTATTTCAATTCAATTAAATCGTGATTCAACGCATTGCAAAATTTAAAAACGAACAAAAAAAGTATTCTTGGCTATCGTGGAATTATGCTGATTATCAGGTGATCCAATATTTTGAAAAGTAAAACTTGCCTTGCCGAGTAGCTGAAGTAAATAAGATAACCAAAGGTTCTTCACCACTTTTCAGGAATTGCCTTTGGCAATTCCTGAAAAGTGGTGAAGAACCTATCCAAAATTATAAACACCTGATAATCAGGTGTTTATAAAATAAAAGTGGTTCAATAGTTAATTTGGGGATTGAGTCCAAACCCTAAGGGGTTTTAAAAACCCTCAGGGTTTAAATAATCTGGAAAAATTACTATGAATGAACCAAATTAACGATAGAGCCATAAAAATTCAATTTGTCTTTTTCTTTTGGTTATAAAAATCAATCAAAGCTACTACATCTTGACGATTATCGAGGCGCACCCGATTGTTTTTGAGGTAGTCTTTCACGTCTTTTTCGCGGTCTTGCAACAGCAAAAGCAGGTCTTTTTTGGTGCCGTCATAGGGCTTGATTTTGCCGTTTTTGTATAGAAAATAAAAATTAGTTTTCACAAAAGTCTGGCGCATTGGCACGCCGGGTTGCCCAATAAAGTACGGGTTATTGACTATGGTAGTTTGCGTAACCAAAGTCTCGCGCGACAAGACCGTGATAGCATCGCCCTCAAGCAATAGTTCAAAAAAAATCGGGGTTTTGTAATTGGGGACTTTGGGGTAGGGCAGGGTATAAAAAATGCGGTCGCGTTGCTCGGCACGGTCAAAAAACTCAAATGACAAAACCTTGCGCGCCGTAAAAGTCTGTAGTGTATTGTTTACCTCGATTTGTACTACTTCATTGGTGAGGTTGAATTTAAAATTACCTGCCAAAGTATCGCCGGTATCGAGGTATATTTTGCCAATATGCCAATAGTTTTCGGCAATGTACTGAGCATACCCAGCGGATATACTGACTAAAATAAAGGTTAAAATCAAACCCAATTTTTTTATATTTTGCATAAGTTATCAATCAAGGGATTATTTATGGAACGCTTTGAAAATCAATAGATTGTATTTCTATGGCTTGAATGGGGTATTTATGCGCGGTTTTTTGCTTCCATACAACCCGTATCAATGCCCAATGTCATTCTCAAACGGATTAAGAGATGATAAAAATAACCATTTGATAATGAATAAGTTAGACATTGGGCAAAAATAATAAGTTAAAAAATCTTAAAAATACTTTTGCTTGCATATTTGTCGTCAATGGGCGCATTTCAAATTTACTACCTATCACCCTCTCTTTCGGAGAGGGCAGGGTGAGGCAAAAGAAATGCGTAAATTTGAAATGCGCCCTCGTCAATGGTTGCTTATCTCCAAGTTTTTGAGGGCGCGGGTCATTTCGCGCTTGCCCGGCGGACCGGGCAGGCTTTCTACCCTAAATCCAGCTTTGCGCAAGTCGCGCTTGATTTGCCCTTTGGCGCAGTAAGTTACCAGTATGCCATTGGTATTCAGCAAGTTATACATTTGGGCAAACACTTCGGGTTGCCACAAAGCCGGTTGCTTGGCAGGGGCAAAAGCATCAAAGTATATCAAATCAAAATAAGTGTCGGGAGCTTGAAAAGTTTGAATTTCGGACTCAATTTTATACAAACTAAATTGCGGCGTAAGGTCAATTTTTTGTTGCCAAGGTGCTTGGTGCATTTGCTTGAAATAAGCATCAATGGTGGCATTTGCCCAAAAATCTTGGTAGTTCAATTGTTCAAGCAGTTGCCAAGCCACCGGCAAAGGCTCAATGCCCCAGTACTCGATTGAAACCGAACTTTGATAGACCTCCGCCAAAGTCAAAATGGCATTTAAACCGGTGCCAAAGCCAATCTCAAGAATTTTTAATTGGGATTTTTTCAATAAAGCATACGCCAAGCCTGCCTCCACAAAAACGTGCCGCGATTCTTGCCAAGCCCCGCGCCGCGAGTGATATATTTCGTCAAACTCCTCGCTAAATAAGGTATGCGAGCCGTCTTGAGTAGTTTGAATGATTAAAGCCATAAGTCAAGTTATCAAATGAATAAAATAAGCTAAGTTAATGAGTTAATTACAAAATGTGTTGGCGTGCTGATCCACCAGAGGCGGACAAATTGTAGTACATTGATTATCCGCCAGAGGCAGACATAGTCAATAGACTTGCTACCTGCTGATTATCAGCTACTTAGCATACTCAAATTTGCTCAAAAATCGTTAGACCTTTGGTACAGACGATTTTTGAGCAAATTTGATCCCTATCTCATCTTGTAAACTAATGTATTTTTATATAAATTTTGTAAATATCTGATAATCAATGGGTAGTAAGTCTAATGATTTAATAATTTATATCGTTTACTTTATTTTTAGATTATCCCAATACTTCGGACATTTTTTTGTAAGTAATTGATAATCAACAAGTTATGCTATTTTAAGTAATTCGTGTAACTAGCTGATTATCAGACACTTAGTAAACAACTCGGAACTAGACTTCCGCCTCTGGCGGAGCAGGGGGCTTAGAAAGTGTCCGAGCAATTGTTGATTATACTTGCGTATTTCCAAACGTCCAACTAAGTCGGGCTAGGTTTAAAAAGTAGCAAATTAAGAAAAATCTATATTCCGACAAAGCGGAGAGGACTCGTTTTTTTTTATATATTTGTACGGTTTTAGTATTTTTTTCTAAACCCTTGATTAGGAAAGGTTTATATCAAATGGGCTTCTATCAAGTTTAAATAAATCATTCATTATCAGCAAATTAATAAATTAATTTAATCATTATTCAATTGCATAAATCGGTGGCTTGGAATTGTATCAATTGTGA
This sequence comes from Microscillaceae bacterium, assembly GCA_025455045.1. Classification (GTDB taxonomy): domain Bacteria; phylum Bacteroidota; class Bacteroidia; order Cytophagales; family Microscillaceae; genus JALONJ01. The sequence continues at coordinate 10,795 of JALONJ010000083.1, forward strand.
AGCGGCAAACGACTACAGCCGTACTTCGTGCGAAGTATGCGGTTATGAGCGATATTTTTCGGTTTCGGAGGTAAATGAATTATTGCAAACCCAACAAGACTCGCCCGATGAGTTCAAAAAAATCCAAACCAATTTCAAAAGGGCAAGTACCGACAACAAAAAACTGCGGCAAGAAAAAAAAGATTTAATCAAAAAAATGCAAGACTTACAGCACTTCTATGATACCCACGCTACCCATACTCAAGAAATGGAAGATGAGGTGATACAATACCAAAAAATGAACCTCAAACTCAAAATTTGGCTGGCAATCGGGGCTATTGTTTTATTATTTTTTGTTTTGGCAAAAGTCAGTATCTCTATCAGCTTCTAAAAACAAAATCGATATTTTTGATTGGGAGTGTTTTGGAAAAATAATCAGCCGAATAGTTTTTTTTTCTTTTATAAAAGCATTACATTGGCTTAAAAACCAATATTTTTGGATTATGAATCATCTGCAAAAGACATAATTAGTTCATCTTCATCAAATTTTCTACAATACACCTTCTAAATATTTTTTAAATCATTGATAACCAGTGATTTATACACTACCATTCCTAATTTTATTTTTCAAAAACGCATTGTGAAAGTATATGAAAAATCATTTTAACCAAGATCTCGACCATCAATCCGACAAAAAAACTTCAAAACCGAGTCATAAAAACAAATCGTTGTTTGCCGATGAACGGGTAATTCACGAAATAAAACACTATTTACCGGCTCAGGCTCCGCTCAAAGACTTTGTTCACCACAATACTTTGCACGCTTTTCAAAACCTACGCTGGGAGGAAGCTATCAATCGGGCTTCCGAAATATTTGGCTACAAAGTTTCTTTGTCTTTGCAAGAATACCGCGACTTCTATGCACAGGGGCGCATCAGCGATGATATTTTGGAAAAAGTGATTACCGACCGCAAGGGCAAAGAAAAACTACTGGAATGGAAGCAAAAAACTGTCTTAGAACCTTACGAAAGCGGGATTTTGCCTCGCATTGGCACTTTGCGCTCGCATTGGAAATATGAATATCATCTCGATTTGGATTCATTGGTGCATCCTTTGTTGTTTAGAATACTTTGCAATTATTTAGACCAAGGCATTTCTATTTGGAGTTTTCCGATCGCCCATAAAGGGTTTTTGACATCAATGCGCAATATGGAACGCCATAGTTACAGTAGTTTTTTCAAGACTCCTTTGGTACGCAATCTGTTTTTGCATACCCATTGCAAACTTGAGAAATTACTCGATACTTTGATTGGTGATGAAACGCTGTATGAGCAATACCTTTTTGACCAACAATTTGCCCATCAAGGCTGGTCGGGAATTGTGTCGGCAATTGAAGACCACCCCGAAACTTTGTTGGACAATAAATTTATCACCCTCCACGATTTGATTGTATTCGAGTTGCTCCTTGAAATTGATGCTCTGGAGTATGAATTGAGAGGCAATTGGCAACCCTTAGGCAAAACCTTAAAAAAACGCCCCGCCGAACTACTGGGCGAAACGCACCTCTCGGAGCGCAACGAAATTTTATTGATTTGGCAAGAAGCACTTGAGTTTAGTTATTATGACCAAGTATTAGCCGGTTTGCAACACACCCAAAAAAATCAAACCTTTTTGCCCCAAACCGAACCCCGTAGTTTTCAGGCTTTATTTTGTATCGACGACCGCGAGTGTTCAATTCGGCGATATGTGGAGCGTGTTGATACTTGCGCCGAAACTTTTGGCACGCCGGGTTTTTTCAATGTGGAGTTTTATTTCAAACCCGAACACGGTAAATTTTATACCAAGCTATGCCCCGTACCGGTAAACCCCAAATATTTGATTAAAGAAACCGCAACTCGGCACAAAAACCGCAAGGATTTGCATTTTACCAAGCAATCACATTCTTTGTTGAGAGGTTTTATTATTTCGCAAATTTTAGGTTTTTGGTCGGCTTTCAAGTTGTTTTTGACCATATTTCGCCCTACAATGAGTCCGGCTACTTCGTATTCGTTTCGCCACATGGACAAATATGGCAAGTTGAGCATTGAGAACAAAAAACCCGAACATCAAGAAAACGGCTGGCAAATCGGGTTTACCATTGATGAAATGGTGCTGCGAGTCGAGGGTTTGCTCAAAAGCATTGGTTTGGTGAATAACTTTGCCGATTTGATTTACGTCATCGGACACGGCTCAAGTAGTGTCAATAATCCGCATTATTCGGCTTATGATTGTGGGGCTTGCTCAGGACGACCGGGTTCAGTCAATGCTCGTGTGGTATGTTATATGGCAAATCACCCCGAAGTGCGCAAAAAATTGGTAGCAAAAGGTATTCAAATTCCTTCAAACACCCAATTTGTTGGTGGTTTGCACGATACTACCCGCGATGAAATTATGTTTTTTGATGAAGATAATATCTCAACGCAAAATCTGCCCAAGCACCAAGCTAACTTCAAAGTATTTCAAAAATCGCTTGACCAAAATACCAAAGAGCGTTCTCGGCGGTTCAAATCTGTCAATACCAAGCTAAGTGCTACCCAAACTCACCAACAAATTTTGAATCGTTCGGTTTCTTTGTTTGAGCCGCGCCCCGAGCTAAACCACGCCACCAACGCTTTGTGCATTGTGGGCAGGCGCGAACTTACCAAGCATTTGTTTTTGGACAGACGGTCATTTCTCAATTCTTACAACTACGCCCTTGACTTAGACGGCACTTTTTTGTTTAATGTTATGAAACCTTTGGGACCGGTATGTGGGGGCATCAATTTGGAATATTATTTTTCAAGAGTTGATAATCAAAAGCTAGGTGCCGGCACCAAACTCCCGCACAATGTAATGGGCTTGTTTGGGGTTGCCAATGGCATTGAGGGCGATTTGCGACCGGGCTTGCCCAGTCAAATGATCGAAGTCCACGACCCCTTGCGCTTGTTGATTATTGTGGAGCATTTCCCCGAAATAGTTTTACGAACCATTCAAAAAATGCCCGAAATGTACGAATGGTATATCAATGAATGGGTGCATTTGGCGGTGATTCACCCCGAAACCAAAGACTTGTATTGGTTCAAAGATGGGGAGTTTAGACTTTATACACCTTTTACTGAGCAATTGCAAAGAGTAGAAAATATTATCCCTTTAATTGAGTCAAATGAGGAGAATTTTCCGGTTTATTTGATTGATTGATTTTTGGTGATAAACATTAGACTTACCGTGAATATTTTTATAACTAATTGATAATCAGTTAGTTATATTTTAAAAAATGGAGTGTTTTGACAAATAACTGTTTTTCATTAAAAATAAAATTGTATAATTTTTATGTTTTTAGAAAATAAATACTTTTCAGACCTGCGGTACAGACAATTATTTATTTTCTAAAAACGCTTTTAACTAATTGATAATCAACATTTTATAAAAGTTAAATAACTTTTATTTCTAAAATAAATCTTTTAAATTTATAAATAAAATTTGTATTTTTTTAATAATATTTCAAAATATTCACGTTAATTATTAATTCCTAACTCCTAATGTATTTATGTGATTCAAAAAATTGCCCCCTCAAGTAGAATTAAAATACAGGAATTATTCATTGTCTATTGATTTAATGTCTTGGTAATTTTTATATTTGTAAAACAAATGATTATGTGATGATAAAAAGCCTTTTTATATTTTTGGATCTTCACCACTTTTCAGGAATTGCCTTTAGGAATTCCATTGAATTCTGAAAAGCTCTCGCTTTTCAGTGATTCTGAACCAAGTGAAGAATCTAAAGCGTTGATTATCAAGAGTTTCAGATTCTTCGCTTCGCTCAAAATCACTGAAATTGATAAATTTCAGAAAAAAAATTCTCATTCCTGAAAAGTGGTGAAGAACCATATTTTTAATTCGGAGATAAAACATTGATTTCCAGCCCATTGGCAAAAAACTATTTTTTAATATAATGGGTGCATTTCAAATTTACGCGTTTCTATTGCCTCACCCTAGCCCTCTCCAAAGGAGAGGGTTATAGGTAGTAAATTTGAAATGCACCCAATATAATTCATTGATTGTCTTTGACTTTTGACAAATAAGCGCGTAACCCAGCCTTTAGGCTGTGCCTCTCACAGCCTAAAGGCTGGGTTACAATTTTATGAATACTTGATTATCAATGAATTATTATTAGGAACAAGAAAAAAATAATGTAAACAATATTTTTTGGTAACATATTGATTTTCAGGTAATTACAAAATTATTCATTTTACATTATTCACTATTCATTCCTTACACAAACAACCGGGTGCATTTCAAATTTACTACCTATAACCCTCTCCTTTGGAGAGCTAATCTCCCTACAGAAAAAAAGTTGGGAAACGCTTGTGTAAGTACAAATAAATACAGTATCAAATTTTACTTGTTTATTTTAAGAATTTGCCTTTTGATTGATTATCAGTACTTTAAAATTCTGTAGGGAGATTAGCCTTTGGAGAGGGCTAGGGTGAGGCAATAGAAACGCGTAAATTTGAAATGCACCCAAACAACCTGTATTTTATTTTTTAAACAATTTTTTGAAAACCAATTTTTTAATTAATTACCAAAACAATGACTGATCAAAAAATAACTATCAAAAACGGCAAATTAGAGGTTCCTGACCAACCTACTATTCCTTTTATTGAGGGCGACGGCACCGGACCCGACATTTGGGCGGCTTCGGTAAAAGTCTTTGAGGCGGCAGTAGAAAAGGCTTACAATGGCAAGAAAAAAATCCATTGGAAAGAAGTCCTCGCCGGAGAAAAAGCCTTCAAACAAACCGGCGACTGGCTTCCCGAGGCAACCTTGACAGTTTTTAGAGAGTATCTGGTGGGTATCAAAGGACCACTCACCACACCCGTAGGCGGAGGAATTCGCTCTTTGAATGTGGCTTTGCGCCAAGAACTGGATTTGTACGCTTGCTTGCGCCCGGTGCGTTGGTTCAAAGGAGTACCTTCGCCCGTCAAACGCCCCGAATTGACCGATATGACTATTTTCCGCGAAAATACCGAAGATGTATATGCGGGCGTAGAATGGATGACCGGCACGCCTGAGTGTGATAGAGTGATTGATTTTTTGCTCAATGAAATGAAAGTTACAAAAATCCGCTTCCCACAAACCTCCTCCATCGGTATCAAACCCATCTCCAAAGAAGGTTCGGAGCGATTGGTCAAATCGGCAATTGAGTACTGTATCAAATATAATAAACCTTCGCTAACGTTGGTGCATAAGGGTAATATTATGAAGTTTACTTCGGGAGCTTTCAAGCAGTGGGGCTATGATTTGGCAGTCCGCGAGTACCGCGACCAAGTAATTACTTGGGAAGAGTACGATAAAATCGTAAAAGCGCAAGGGCAAGCCGCCGGCGATGCGGCTTTGGTAGGCAAAATTTTGATAAAAGATGCCATTGCCGATGCCTTTTTACAACAAATTTTGACTCGTCCGGCGGAATATTCAGTCATTGCTACCGCCAATCTCAATGGCGATTACATTTCTGATGCCTTAGCCGCCATAGTGGGAGGGATAGGGATTGCTCCCGGAGCCAATATCAACTATCTCACCGGACACGCTATTTTTGAGGCTACGCACGGTACTGCTCCCAAATATGCCGGACAAGACAAGGTAAACCCGGGTTCGGTGATTCTTTCGGGCGCAATGATGCTCGAGTATATGGGCTGGAGCGAAGCCGCCAACCTGATTTACAAAGGTTTGGAAGCCTCGATAGCCACCCAAAGAGTCACTTACGATTTTCATCGAATGATGGAAGGGGCTACTTTGCTCAAATGCTCCGAGTTTGGGCAAGAAATCATCAAAAATATGTAGGCAGATATTTTAATTTGCTGATAATGAATAAGTTACAATGAATTTGTGTACGCACAAATTCATTTTTTTTGGTGATAAAATTACTAAAAATTCAGATAATTATCTGATTATCAGCCGGAGGCAGACACTGTCAATTAGTTGAGTCATTAATTTATTTTATTTTATTTCAAACGTTAATTCAACGATAATTAATTGACTGTTTACAAGATACAACTTGTCCATAGCAAACCCTTAACCCGCCCCTACATTAGCCCATTTTATTTAAAAAAATTGATTGCGAATCCCACAAATAATCAACAAATTAGCGACTTTTTAAATTTAAAATCTCAATCTATGAAAATCCTCTGTATTGGTGAAGCCTTGATTGATATGATTTGTACCGACAAAGGTAAATCGCTTTCGGAAGGGCAAAATTTTTTGAAAAAAACCGGCGGCGCGCCCACCAATGTAGCGGCGGCTGTGGCGGCTTTGGGCGGGCAAGTAGAGCTGGCGGCAAAGGTCGGCGATGACCCTTTTGGCAGACAATTGTTGGCAACAATGCAGGATTTTGGGGTATCGACCCGTTGGTTTTTGTTGGCTAAACAACATTTTACCACTTTCGCCTTTGTGTCGTTGATGGAAAACGGAGAGCGGGATTTTGTCTTCAATCGCGGAGCCGATGGCGAACTAAGCCTCTCTGATTTGCAAGATTTGGACTTATCGGAGTTTGCTTTAATCCATTTTGGCTCGGCAACCGGATTTTTGCCCGGACCTTTGCAAACTACTTACAAAAGCCTCTTAGACAAAGCCTTAGCGCAATCTATTTTGGTTAGTTTTGACCCCAATTATCGACATTTGTTGTTTCCCGACAATACCCAAAGTTTTGTTGAGCAGTCGTGGTATTTTTTGAAAAACTGCCATTTTTTCAAAGTAAGCGATGAAGAAGCTAGGTTGCTGACTCGTACCGATACCCTCGCCCAAGCCGTACAAGTATTGCAAAATCAAACGCAGGCGGTATTTGCCATTACTTTGGGGGCAGAAGGCACTTTGCTAAGGGTTGATAATGAGATACTTACGATACCCAGTATTCCTATCCAACCGATTGACACCACAGGGGCAGGCGATGCTTTTGTGGGGGCGGTTTTGTATCAATTGAGTAATCAAAATTTGACTGCCCGAGCAAAACTCAGCCTTGATACTTGGCAAAAAATCGTACAAAATGCCAACAAAGCCGGAGCGCGCACTTGCGAATATTTGGGGGCAATGGAAGCGTTTAAACATTTGAATAATCAAATTTTTGATTGAATAATTAGGAATTATATAATCACTTGATTATCAGTCATTTATCCCTTTTTAAGTGTTTGCCTTATTTTGCAATCATTCCTTACAATACTTCGGACAGTTGGTTCTTCGCCACTTCTAAGAAATTGTTGTTCTGTGTGCCACAGAACAAGGACAAAAACCTCGTTCTGCGGCACATAGAACGAAATATATCAAAAAGCAATATTTTCGTCTTCCTGAAATAGGTGAAGATCGTTAAATAATATATAAAATACTGATAACCAATCAATTACAATAAAAATGAAAAGCCTAATTGAAAGAAATTTATCCGGCAAAAATGTGATTATAAGTTTGGTATTGGCAAATATTGTTTATGGAATTATGCTAGGCATCACTATTCCGGCGGTATTGCAATATAGTGGCGGCAAACAAATTTTTGATTTACTGCCCACCGGCTACTCGCCGGCTTATGCCCATCAACTTTTAAATGCTTTGGGCGAAAAGGGACGAACTGCCTATCTTTATCAACAAATCCCCTTTGATTTGATGTACCCTTTGCTATTTGGGATAAGCTATTGTTTGCTCTTGGCCTACATTTTGCGCAAAACCAATCGTTGGGAGAGTGGTTTTTATTGGGTTTGTATTTTTCCACTCATAGGCGGATTGTCCGATTATTTTGAGAATTTTTGTGTTATTGGCTTATTGACTCAATATCCCAATTTTTCGGATAATTTAGTACTAATGGCTAGTTTTTTCTCGATTAGCAAAAGCCTTTTTACCAGTTTGTATTTTTTGGGGCTGATTTATGCTTTGGGGCTTTGGCTTGGGCAGGCTTGGCGAAAGTCTTAGGAATTAGGAATTATTTAATTTGTAGTTATTAAAAGTTGTATAAACATCTATAAATCAAACACTTATATAAATTTTATTTGCAAAAGCTAATCCAAAAATAAACTATTTAAACACAAAGAACACCAAGAAAATACCCACAAAGTCCACCAAGACCGAAAATACCCACAAAGTCCACCAAGACCTTGGTGCTTCTTTGTGATTACCTTTGTGAACTTTGTGGTAAATCGGACAGTATTAATTGCAAGTAACTGATAATCAGGTACTTATTATCAAGATAGAAGTTAAAATTTATTTTAAGTTTTTCACCCAATCCTAATTTTAAATAATATCAATGATACCTCTTTTGCAAAATAAAGATTCTTCGCCACTTTTTAGGAAAATTGTAACGCAGGCTGTCTAGTCTGCCCGCGTGAATGAGTTTGGGTTTAGAATAAAGCTAGAATTTTCTGAAAAGTAGTGAAGAAGCAAAGGTTTTTATTAACTAACTCATTATCAAGTACTTAACGAAAAAACGGGATCTTCACCACTTTTCAGGAATTGCCTTTAGGAATTCCATTGAATTCTGAAAAGCTCTCGCTTTTCAGTGATTCTGAACGAAGTGAAGAATCTAAA
>JALONJ010000509.1 GCA_025455045.1 Microscillaceae bacterium
AAAGGTAAATTCTTAAAATGAACAAGTAAAATTTGATACTGTATTTATTTGTACTTATACAAGCGTTTCCCAACTTTTTTTCTGTAGGGAGATTAGCCTCCGAAGGGGGGATTGTTTGTAGAAAACAAATAATATTAAAGGGGGCTTAAAGATGAAATTTTGTAAATATTTGATAATCAATTAATTAAAAAAATAAAAATTCCCCCTCCGGGGGCTAGGGGGCTTTATGGATATAATAGTAGAAAATATTACCAAAACCTACGAAAAAGGCAAAGTTAAAGCTTTGGATACGGTGGGTTTTGGGGTGGAAAAAGGCGAATTATTTGGCTTGATTGGACCGGATGGAGCAGGCAAAACCAGTCTTTTTCGGATTCTCACTACCTTGCTTTTGGCGGATAGCGGGCGAGCTGAAGTAGCTGGTTATGAGGTAGTGAAAGATTATCGTGCCATTCGCCAAATTGTGGGTTATATGCCCGGACGGTTTGCCTTGTATCAAGACTTGACCGTAGAGGAAAATTTAAACTTTTTTGCTACAGTTTTTCATACTTCGGTCAAAGAAAATTATGATTTGATTAAAGATATTTATGCCCAAATTGAGCCTTTCAAAACCCGCCGCGCCGGAAAATTATCGGGTGGGATGAAGCAAAAATTGGCTTTGTGTTGCGCTTTGATTCACCGCCCCAGAGTGTTGTTTTTGGATGAACCGACTACGGGCGTAGATCCGGTTTCGCGCAAGGAATTTTGGGAAATGCTCAAACGCCTGAAAGGACAAGACCTAAGTATCTTAGTATCAACTCCTTATATGGATGAAGCGGCTTTGTGCGATAGAATTGCCTTGATTCATAAAAGTAAAATTTTGGAAATCAACACACCTCAAGGCATTATTGACAAATTTGGCAAAAATCTCTGGGCAGTACAATCTAGTAATATGTACCAATTGTTGCAAGATTTGCGGGCTTTTTCCGAAACTCAGAGTTGCTTCAGCTTTGGCGAAAGCCATCATTTGGTCTTGAAAAATGAAAAAACTCCCATTGAGAAGGTAAGAGTATTTTTGAATGAAAAAGGGCATCAAGCGATTGATATTCAATTGATTAGCCCTTCAGTGGAGGATTGTTTTATGGCTTTGTCGGACGCTTCGTAAAAAATTTACCGCCTTGGTTTCAATCCTGTCAGGTTTATAAAACCTGACAGGATTCTATTGATAATCAATTAATTATAAAAATAATAAAACTAAAAAAATTCCCCCTCCGGGGGCTAGGGGGCTGTCTTTATGGAAAAAGTAATCATCACCGACAAACTCACCCGCAGATTTGGCGATTTTATTGCCACCAATGCCATTACATTTGAGGTAGAGGCGGGCGAAATATTCGGTTTTTTGGGGGCAAATGGAGCGGGCAAGTCCACCGCAATGAAAATGCTTTGCGGCTTGTTGATGCCCAGTTCGGGCAAGGCTACCGTAGCCGGATTTGATGTGTATAAACAAACCGAGCAAATCAAAAAAAGTATCGGCTATATGAGTCAGCGTTTTTCTTTGTATGAGGATTTGACCATTGTGGAAAATATTGACTTTTTTGGGGGAATTTACGGTTTGCGCCGCACCGAATTGAAACAAAAAACCGAAGCTCTTTTACATCGCTTACAGCTTGAAAATGAAGCAAATACACTGGTTAAAGCCCTGCCTTTGGGTTGGAAACAAAAGCTAGCTTTTTCGGTGGCGGTTTTGCACGAACCCAAGATTGTTTTTTTAGATGAACCTACGGGTGGTGTAGATCCGATTACCCGCCGACAATTTTGGGATTTGATTTATGAAGTAGCCAATGCCGGAATGACGGTTTTTGTTACCACTCACTATATGGACGAAGCCGAGTATTGCCATCGTGTATCGATAATGGTGGACGGCAAAATTGAAGCCCTAGACACGCCCGCCGGATTAAAACGCACTTTTGAAGCTGAATCAATGAATGAGGTATTTTTGTATTTGGCGAGGACGGCGAAAAGGAAGGGGGATTAATGGGGTGATTATTTGATTTGCTAATGTGTTGATTTTAAATTAATGTAAATATCTGGTAATCAAATACTTAGCAATATAAAGACTGGGTTTTAAAAATCAATTAAATAATTTTGTAATTTTAAGAGAAAAATTAAATTATTTTTCTATAAATAACTCATTATCAATAACTTATGAATACTTTAGAATTAAAATCCGAATTGCATCAATTGATTGATTCATTGGAAGATGAAGCCGTTTTGCAATCTTTTTACACCTTACTGATTCGTCAGCAAAATGCACCAAGCGATTTTTGGGAAAAATTGAATGCTATGCAAAAAGCTGATATTGAAGCCGGAATCGCTGATTTAGATGCTGGAAAGACTAAAAAAATTGCCGAAGTTTTGAAAAAATACCAATAAAATGCCCTTTAAAGTAATTATTTCCAATCGTGCCGAAGCCAATTTAGATGCAATTATGCAATATCTCAATGAAAATTGGTCGGCACAAGTACGATGTAATTTTTTAACTACTTTATCTACCAAATTAGAATATTTGAGTGAAATGCCTTTTATGTATCCTGAATCAAAATTGAAAGCCGGAGTTCGTAAGTGTGTTATTACTAAGCAAGTAACTTTATACTATCGGGTAGAAGAAGATAGAGTAGAAATTATTACCATTCAAGATTCGCGGACTAACCCTGCTGATATTGACTTGTGATAATTGTAAAAAATTGAAGCTCTCGATACGCCCGCCGGATTAAAACGCACTTTTGAAGCCGAATCAATGAATGAGGTATTTTTGTATTTGGCAAGAACGGCGAAAAGGACAGGGGATTAATGGGGTGATTATTTGATGTGCTAATGTGCTGATTTTAGATTAATGTAAATATTTGACAATCAATTACTTATAATTTCAGAACACCGATAAAACGGATGCTACAAATAAACACGGATTATCAGTGAAGATCCGCCAAATCTGTAAAATCTGTGTTCTAAAAATAATTTATAACTAAAGTTTATATGCAAACATTTTTCGCTTTTGTCCGCAAGGAATTTATCCACGTATTTCGAGATCGAAAAAGCTTGTTTATCTTGCTGGGGATGCCGGTGATGATGATTTTGATTTTTGGCTTTGCATTGAGCAATGAAGTCAAAGAATCTAACATTTATATCTTGGATTATGCCCACGATGAGGCTTCGCATCAATTGACTGAGCGATGGGCAAATAGTCGTTATTTTGAGGTAAAGGGCTTTTTGAAATCTCCTAAAGAAATTGAAGGCGTTTTCAAACGCAATGAAGCAAGAATGGTGGTGATTTTTCCGCGCAATTTCCAAGCGCAATTATTGCATCAAAACAAAACCGAAATCCAGCTCATTGGTGATGCTTCGGATGCCAATACTGCCAATACCGTGATAAATTATGCTTCGAGTATCATCCGCGATTATCAAATGGAACTCAACCAAACTACTTTGGCGAATTTGTCTTTGAATATTAGCATCAAAACCCAAATGTTGTATAATCCTAAATTGGAAAGTGCTTACAATTTTGTGCCGGGCGTAATGACTTTGATTTTGATTCTGTTGTCGGCAATGATGACTTCGGTGGCAATTGTCAAAGAAAAAGAAATGGGAACGCTGGAGTTGGTGTTGGTCTCCCCTACCCGACCACTTTTGATGATTTTGAGTAAGGCGGTGCCTTATTTGTTGCTTTCTTTTACCGATTTATTGATTATTCTCACTTTGGCGAGGTTTGTTTTGGGCATTCCCATCAATGGTAGTTTGGCTTTGTTGCTGGCGGTTTGTGTGCTGTATATTATGACGGCTTTGGCTTTGGGCTTGTTGATTTCTACGATTACCCAATCCCAACAAGTGGCGATGTTTATTTCGCTGGTGGGTTTGCTGATGCCTGCCCTGATTTTTAGTGGCTTTATGTTTCCTTTGGAAAATATGCCTTTGCCTTTGCAAGTCATCTCGAATATAGTGCCTACGCGCTGGTTTTATATCATTGTGCAGTCCATTATGATTAAAGGCTTGGGTTTTATGTCCATTTGGAAAGAAATCTTGATTTTGGCTTTGATGACTGTAGGCTTTATTGGCTTGAGTTTAAGAAATTTTAAGGTGAGGTTGCAGTAGAAACCCCCTAACCCCCCTAATCTCCCTACAGAAAAAAAGTTGGGAAACGCTTGTGTAAGTACAAATAAATACAGTATCAAATTTTACTTGTTTATTTTAAGAATTTGCCTTTTAA
>JALONJ010000510.1 GCA_025455045.1 Microscillaceae bacterium
GCATAGACTTCATTTACCCCAGCTACGGTCATTAAATATTGCAAATAGGGGCTGACTCGCCGACCCCGCACCGGCTCACTAAAAGGGTGGCTTTTAGCTACCTCGATTTGCCCGAAACGGCTTTGAATTTGGTTTTTTTTTGATGGTTTTGTGGAACTTCGCTAATACTTTTTTCTAAAACGACTTGCCCTAGTTCTATCCATATCTTTTCAAATTGCTCTTCATAGCTAAAAAAATCGGTCTCTTTTTGTAAAGATTCGATCGAATCATAACGTTGGGCGGCTAAGGCTAAAAATTCTTCTTTGCTCATTTTTTTGGGAGATTTAAGAGGGATACCACAAAGATAAGTAAAATTGTATTATCTAAATTTAAAATTGTATTTTTATCATAGTAATTTTGAATTGCACCCTATCATAGTAATTTTGAATTGCACCCATTGGTAAAGAATTACATAGCTCAAAATATATTGCAATCAATGAAAAATTGACATTATGGTATTCCATAAATTTAGATAGTTTGTTCCACGATAAAAAGTTTGTGATTGATATACGAGTAGATTCTAAAATTGCTAAAGCTAATCCTAATATCTTTAATAATGAAGAATTAAAAGAATTGGCTAAAATCAAGAATTTTAGTGAAGGTAAAGGGGAAAGTGGTTGGAAAATAATTGCTTCAAAAACTTATGAGAATCTAAGCCTTGAGGAAATTTTAGATTTAGGAAATTATATCAAGGATAAATTGGAAAGTGAATGGAAAGAATTGGAGGGCAAATTATTGAGTTTTATAAATTTACAAAATCCGAAAAATTAACTTTCTTATCAAATGGTTATTATTTAAAAACCAAAATTTTCAGCTCCGAAAAACTGCCTGCTTTCATCAAAGGCGGGCTGATAATTTTTTTGCAAATATAAAGCTTTCGCCAATGATTATAAATATTTGATAATCAGCCAGAGGCAGACACAGTCAATTCTTTACAAAAAAATATGGCTTTTATTCCATTCAAAAACTAGGATTCTTAATTGTTCATTCTGCTAAATTTTGCCTTTTGCTGGCAAATCTCTAATTTTGCGCTTCGATTTGAAAATCAGCGATTTATGAAAAATATTCATCACACCAAATAAAAAAACTTTAAAAAATGCAAGTTTTAAGCGAACAAGAGATAATCAGACGACAAAAACTCCAACAATTGCGCGATTTGGGCATTGAGCCTTATCCGGCGGCTTTGTATCCGGTTAGCCATTCTGCCACCGAAATTAAAGCCAATTTTGAAACTAAACCTGATGATTATCAGCAAGTTATCCTCGCCGGACGCTTAATGAGTGTGCGCGATAGTGGCAAAGCCTGTTTTGCCGAAATTCAAGACAGCACCGGTAGAATTCAATTTTATATCCGCCGCGATGATATTTGCCCTGATGATGACAAAACTTTATACAACACGGTTTTTAAGAAACTTTTAGATATTGGCGATTTTATTGGCATCAAAGGCTTTGTTTTTAAAACCCAAATGGGTGAAACAACCGTCCACGTGAGCGAGTTTACCTTGCTAACCAAAGCTTTAAAACCCTTGCCGGTCGTAAAAGTAGATGCCGAAGGCAAAGCCCACGACGAAGTTACGGATGCTGAGTTCAAATACCGCCAACGCTACGCCGATTTGGTCATTAATCCGAGCGTAAAAGAGGTATTTATCCAACGCACCAAAATATACCAAACCATTCGGGAGTATTTCAATTCCTTTGGTTATCTCGAAGTCGAAACACCCATTTTGCAAGCAATTCCGGGGGGCGCGGCGGCTCGCCCGTTTATCACCCATCACAATGCCTTGGATATGCCTTTGTATCTGCGAATTGCCGATGAATTATACCTAAAAAGATTAATTGTAGGTGGTTTTGAAGGAGTTTATGAATTCTCCAAAGATTTTCGCAACGAAGGAATGGATAGAACCCACAACCCAGAGTTTACGGTTTTGGAGTTTTATGTAGCTTACAAAGATTACTTTTGGATGGCGGAGTTTGTGGAAAAGATGTTTGAAAAAGTGGCTTTGGCATTGCACGGCACCACCAAAATCAAAGTAGGCGAAAATATCATCGACTTTACGGCTCCCTTCCGCCGACTGCCGATTTATGAGGCAATTCAAGAATATACGGGCATTGATGTTTCGCAAATGGACGAAAACGGCTTGCGCCAAGTTTGTCAGCAACTCAATATCCCCACCAAACCCGAAATGGGCAAAGGCAAATTGATTGATGAAATATTTGGCGAAAAATGTGAGCCTTTTATGATTCAACCGACTTTTATTATGGATCATCCTGTAGAAATGTCGCCTTTGACCAAAAAACACCGCAGTAAACCCGGCTTGACCGAGCGTTTTGAGTTGTTTGTCAATTGCAAAGAGATTTGTAATGCTTATTCGGAATTGAATGACCCCATTGACCAACGCGAGCGGTTTGAGGAGCAAGTTCGCCTGATGGAGCGCGGCGATGATGAAGCTATGTTTATTGATTACGACTTTTTGCGGGCTTTGGAGTATGGAATGCCACCTACTTCGGGCATTGGCTTTGGAATGGATAGAATTGCAATGCTATTTACCAATCAACCCTCGATTCAAGATGTGCTTTTCTTTCCACAAATGCGCCCCGAAAAACAAGTCGAATTGGCAAAAACCGAAGATTATGTGGCTTTGGGCATCCGCGAAGAATTGATACCGATTATTCAACATTTAGGTTTTATGATGATTGAAGATTTGAAAAAAGCCAATCCCAACAAACTATTCAATGATATGGGTGGCGCGAGAAAAAAACTCAAACTCGAAGTCAAATTACCCAGCAAAGAAGAAGTGGAAAATTGGTTGAAATAATTAGTAACTACTTGATAATCAGGTAATTATAGAATTTTTATAAAAATAAAAGAGTTGGGATTTTCTCAACTCTTTTATTATTTAGGGCTTTCGCTTGACCCCCAACCCCTGCCCTTCCCCCTCTCAGGGGAAGGGTTTAAATGCCCCTCCCTGAAAGGGGAGGGGTTGGGGTGGGGTTGAAAAAAAAACAAAGCGAACGTCCTAATTTTTGCAAAAACTCATTACTTACACAAACTTAGCTCCTTTGCTTTTGGCATCTGCCACAAAATCTTTGACTTTTTGTTCTTCGTCTTTTTTGCAAATCAACACTACATCATCAAACTCTGCCACAATATAATCTTCCAAACCTTGAACCACCACCAATTTATCTTTGGAGGTTTTGATAATGCAATTTTTAACCTCATAAGCCATTACATTGCCGGTAATTACGTTTTTGTCCTCGTTTTTTTCTGATTCTTCGTAGAGCGATTTCCAAGTGCCTAAATCCGACCAATCAAATTCACTCAAAACCACATAAACCATTTCATCTTGATAGGCTTTTTCCATAATGCCGTGGTCAATCGACTTGCTAGGACAAATAGAATAAGCTTTTTTGATGGTATTTAATTCCTTGTCGGTATAAAAATCTTTTTGGGCATCGGCAAAAATATCGGCTACTTCGGGCATATAATTTTGAAAAGCCTTTACAATGGTTTGAACATTCCAGACAAAAATTCCGGCGTTCCAGACAAAATCACCGCTCGCCAAAAACTGTTTTGCCATTTCCAATTCAGGTTTCTCGAGAAACATTTTCACTCTTTTGACTTCATCAATATCTTCTTCAAAAAATTGGATGTAGCCGTAGCCGGTATCGGGGCGGGTGGGTTTGATGCCCAAAGTTACCAAATGCTCGCTTTTTTGGGTATCGGCAAGGGCTTTCAAAATGGTTTGTTGAAATAGTCCCTCCTGACGAATCACTTGGTCGGCAGGCGAAACTACGATATTTGCCTGCGGGTTTTGCTTCAAAATTTTATAACTCGCATAAGCAACACAAGGGGCAGTATTTCGCATCATTGGCTCGAGCAATATTTGGTGGTCATTCAAATGCGGGAGTTGCTCTTTGACCAAGCCATAATACATTTCATTGGTAACAATATAAATATTTTCGAAAGGGCAAATATCGCTAAACCGGCTCACACTCTGTTGCAAAAGTGAACTGCCCACCCCGAGCAAATCGTGAAATTGTTTGGGGCGGCTGTTGCGGCTAAAGGGCCAAAGTCGGGTGCCAACCCCGCCCGCCATTATCACAACATAATTATCTTTGTTTACCATAAAAGTCGAAAAATTATTGGATGATAAATGTTTTTGATTGTTCAATTCTTGAAATATAATTACAATTATCTGTAATTATTCTTCTAAAAATGCAATAAAACCGAATTTTATTCTCATTTTTAAAGTTGATTCAAAAAATAAAAATTGTCATTTTTAGACTTTTCAAAGAAGTTATTACTCCAAAAGTGAATATAACTTGCTGTTTTTCATAAAAATAGCCATTTTATTACTTCCTTAAAAATGTGTTTTTTTTAGATTGACAAATTTTAAATAATAGTATTACTTTCAAAATAGTAGAAAAATCCAATTCATTAAAACTTAGAAATCAGAAAATGTCGTTTTTTACGCAGTCAATTTAGTTTATTAAAAATGGAAAAAATTAATTTGCTACAAATATCCAAATTTTA
>JALONJ010000084.1 GCA_025455045.1 Microscillaceae bacterium
CATTTTATATAAAATCAATGATACACCTTTTGCGAAATAAATATCATATAAATAAGTGATTATCAGTCACTTAAACACAATTTAATAACGACAAGTTAATTGTGTCTGCCTCTGGCTGATAATCAATAAGTAGTAAGTTTATTGAAGATAGAAAAAATTATTGCTAACTACCTCATTAGCTTACCTACCTTAGTAAGAGATGCAAAAGAAAGTGACACTTTTGAAAATGTAATTAATTGAAAATCAAGTAATTAAATAATTTCTAATTCCTAATTGTTAATTCCCAATTCCTTATAATTGATTGGGAATATTCTTTCCCCCCAATCGCCAGCCTAGCACCAGTATATCATCGCGTTGGGTGGTATCCAGCATTTGTCGGTCAAGTGCTTGTTCTAGAGTACTTTTTTGTTCGGCAAGGGGCAAATGCGAGTTTTGAGCCAGCATTGTGCGCAGGCGAGCTTCGCCAAATCGTTTGCGGCGGGTGTCGTTTTGGTCTTCAAAACCATCAGTAGTCAAATAGACCAAGCTACCGGCGGGCAAAGTGATGCTTTGAATACCAAACTCAATATTTTCGTTTTGTTCTCCACCTATAGATTTGCGGGTACCGGCGAGGGCTTTTATCTCGGCTTGGTTGGGCAACACATAATACATTACCCTTTTTGCTCCGGCAAATTGTACGCTAATCATTTGATTATCAGTAGTTTGCAGAGCAACCAAAGCAATATCCATTCCGTTGTTATTGCCGGTTTGTTTTTGCCTTAAAAAACTTTGTACTTCTTGGTGCAACTGTTGGAGGATTTGTGCGGGGTTGGTTATTTGTCCAATTTTCACGATTTTGGTTAGCAAATTTCCGGCAATTAAGGTCATAAAAGCCCCCGGCACTCCGTGTCCGGTACAATCGGCGAGTGCCACAATGAGCGTATTATCAACCTTGTCCACCCAATAAAAATCACCCGATACCACATCTTTGGGGCGATTGATGATAAAATATTCTTTGAGCCAATTGTCCAATTCGGAGGGCAAAGGCAAAACTGCCTCTTGAATTGTTTTTGCCGAGTTGATACTACTCGTAATTTGGCGATGAGATTCTTCCAGTTGCTGTTTTTTTTTGGCAATGTCTTGATGGGCATCTTCCAGCTTGCGGTAGGCTTTGCGCAAAATTTCTTCATTGCCTTGCAACTTACGGTTGGCAATATTGAGGCGATAGTTTTGCTCCTCAATGTAATTTCTTTGGGTCAAAATCTCTTCTTGACTTTTTTGCAGTTCTTCGTGCCGCGTGCTGAGTTCTTGGTGATTTTTTTGTAATTGTTGATTGGTAGCGGCAATGGCTAGGTTGGCTTGGGCGAGTTGTTGGTTGGCTTTAATTCTTTGCAAATTGTTGCGATACAAAAAAAAGAAAAGAGCCAAAACAATCAAAAAGCCTCCTATGAATGAATACGTAAGCAAAGTTTTGCGCTGATTGTCTTTTTCCAGCACCTTGATTTGTTCGGTTTTGCGCTCGTCTTCAAATGAGGCTTGCAAAAAAAACATTTGGTTGGTGTTTTGTTGGTTGAGCAGACTATCTCGGTATAAGGTATGCAATTGCTGGAGCTTGTAGGCATTTGCATAGTTTTTTTGCTGGGCTTCGGCTTCTGCCAAAACTAAATAAGCATCTTGCATTTGCTCCAAAAAATGTTTGTTTTGGGCTATTTGGAGGCTTTTTTGGGCTAGTTGAATGGCGGAAGTAGCTTTTTGTTGCTCAAGCTGGGCTTTGGCTATTTGCAACATTACTTGACTTTCGCCCCGCAAGTCATTTATCGTTTGAAACAAATTTTGGGCTTTGCTCAGGTATGTCAAGGCTTCGGAAAACTTTGCTTGTTTTTGCAAAATACTGCCTACCCGCATTTGTGTATTAGCAAGTGCGCTTCGATTGGGTAAGTTTTGCCGAAGATTCATTGCTTTGAGGTGATATTCTAGGGCTTTGGGATAATCTTTTTGGCTGTCATAGATTTGCCCAAAACTATAATAACAATAGCTCAAACCTTCTTGGTGTTTGATTTTTTCAAAAAAACCAATGGCATCATTTAATTTGGCAAGGGCTTCGGCTGTCCGATTTTCGCGCTGATAAAATTCGGCAATGCCTTGCAAGGCAAAGCCAATGCGCTCGGAGTCCTTGTTTTGAAGGGCGATTTTTTCGGCTTCAAGATAAAAAGACAAACCCTTGGCATAATCGCCTACATTGCGATATACCGCCCCCATATAGGTGTAGAGGTAAGGCAAGGCGCGATTAAATTTTAACTTTTGAGCTAAATTAACGCCCATTCTGCCATACTTGAGGGCTTCGGCGGGTTTGGAGTTGCGATACTCCCAACAAAGGCGGGTCAAGATACGTACGCGAGTGGTATCAGATTGGGGATTTTTTTGCAATAAAGTCAATAAACTATCAATCTTGGCGGATTGGGCGCAAGTGTAATGCACGAACCCGCCCCCCAACAAGACACATATATAAGAAATGATAAATTTGATTGACACTACTTGAGCTATTAGGAGTAAATGATTGAGTAGAAAAACTGGTAATTGCTTGATTATCAATACTTTATATAGAATATAAAATTTTCAATTTATACTCATTTTTATCATAATTTTCAATAATAGGTAGATATTTTATAACTCATTGATAATCAGGCATTTATGAAATTTATAGTTTTTCCGTTAATTGCTTGATTTTCAATTACTTAGCCCCCAACTAGAAATTCGGAATTAGAAACATCAAGAATTATTGTAATTTTTACAAAGATAAACAAATCTATGTAAATAAAATAGTAACCTAGTTTACGGCAATCCTAATTTTCAACTATTTCAATCCGCTTATTTTTTCAAAAATTTAAGCAAAAAATCGGACGTAGCCTGATATACTTTGAGCCAATTTTGATGCAAAAGAAAACTATGCACTTCATCGGTCAAAACCAATTGCTCGGTATGCACACCCCGCATACGGAGTTGCTCTAAAAGCACCACAGTTTCGCTAAAATTGACATTGCGGTCGTCGTCGCCGTGAATCAATAAAACCGGTGATTGCCAAGTATTTACAAAGTTCAGAGGCGAAGACTCAAAGGCTCGTTGGGCAAAATCGGGGCGTTTCCAAGTATCGTAAGCCGGAACAAAGTTTTTGATACCCGAATTCCAATTGTGTACACCGTGTATATCAACGCCACAGGCAAACATTTGTGAAGCCCGCGCCAAACCCATCGCCGTCAAATAACCGCCATAAGAACCACCCCACAAACCGATTTTTTGGGCATTTACGTCATGGCGACTTTGCAGATACATACCTGCCCCCAACACATCGTTAAACTCACTCGCCCCGTCGGCTCCGTAGTGTTGGGCTTCCCGAAATTCCATTCCATAACCAATGCCACTCCGAAAGTTGAGCGACAAAACCACTATACCCTGACTAGCCAAATATTGATTGAGGGCGTAGGCTTTGTGATAATATTCCCCATAATTGAAGCCCAACAGCATTTGGCGGCGCGAACCACCGTGCAAAAATATAACTGCCGGATTTTTTTGGTTTGGTTTAGCATTTTTGGGTAAAAATAATTGTGCCGGAACTTTCATTCCATCGGTTGCCGTAATCATAATCGGCTGAGGTTCAACCAATTGTCCACTGGGAAAGGTCTTGGGCAATAATTCATTGGCAAAATCTTTCCATTGTCCTTTGGCTTGTACCAAAGTCGGGCGTGCCGGACTGGTAGCATCAGACCGCAGGCAAACTATCTGATTATCAGTCATTTGGGCAGGCATCCACTCTATGCCTTTGCCTGAAGTGACCGTTTGCGGACTGCCACCGCTTGCCGATACTTGCCAAATATGGCGGCGGTCTATATCGTCGATATTGGCATTGTAAATGATGGATTTGCGGTCTTGTGCCAAAATCGCGTATTCCACTTCGCCTTCATTGGGGGTGAGTAACCGGGCTTCGCCGCCTTGCGCCGGTATAGAGTACAAGTGATGCCAGCCATCGCCCTCATAAGGGAACACCAAAAAATTGTCGGCTGTCCAAAACAAAGCATTTTCGGCTACCAAGCCATTCAAAAAAAAGGCACTGCCTCGTCCCGCTTTGGCTCGCCAAACCTCGCGTGCTTGCCCACTAGCTACTTCCACTACTCTGATTGACCAAGGCAAACTTTCGCGGTCAGCCAAAAAAAGTATATCGTTACTAGAATAAGGCTGGCGAATAAATGCCAATGATTTGCCATCGGGTGACCACACCGGCATCATATCGCGGTCAAAACTAGGGTCTAAAAATTTGATAGATTTGCTTTTTAAATCAAATATCCCAATAAAACTATGGTCGTTGCGCGCACTCACAAACGCCAGTTTTGAACCATCGGGCGACCAACGCAAGGCGTTTTGACTGCCTCTTAGCTGAAAAAGTTTTTGAGGACTTTGGGCTGAATCGAGTCTTAGCCCCCAAACCTGACCACCCGCCAAATAAGCCAAAAAATCGCCTCGGGGCGAAATCTTGGGGTAGTACCCACTCGCCAATTTTTGTGGTTTTGGGTTTTTTATCTCAATTTTATAAATGGCACGCTCGACATTTTCTTGCAAATTTGCCGGATTGGGAAACTCTCCACCGGCATTGGGGGCATCGCCTCGTACATAAATCAAAAAATTACCATCGGGGCTAAAACACAAACTACTCAACATTTGCCCATTATCGCCTTGATAATCAGTGAGTTGCTGAGGTTTGAAATCAGGAGCTTCTGCCAGCCAAATATTGCGAGAACCCCGAATATTGAAAACCCAAGCCACTCGGTTGCCCACCGGCGAAGCCTGCAACTCGGTGGGGAATGGCGCATCTAAAATTTGCTCCAATGAAAATTGCGCATAGCCCCACGATTGACCAAGCAACAGATAGAGAAGTACCAAGCGTATTTTTTGCATAACCTAATTTTTGGACTCAATAACGTGATTTTTGGTTTGAATGGCAAAAATATATCGAACTTTACGACTAAATCAAGGAATGGTTTGAGTATTTGCCGGTTAAGGATTTTATCAATTTAGGAACGATTAAAAAATAACTTAGGAATTTAATTTTATAAATATCTGATAATCAGGCTTTTAATCAGCACATTTTATAATTCACTCATTACTTAATTATGTTTCAATGTTGAACGAACTGGATTTTAGCGAAGAAGATTTTGCCAAAAACTTATTATCCCAAAAAATCATTGCCATCATCACTGAATATACACTTTTCAAATTGGATTTATTGTCGGATAGAGTGGTGTTTCGTTGTTTGAAAAATAAATTTACTTTTGAAATATTATTTGTCAAAATCGCCCAAGAACTGCGCCTCAAGCCCCGCGAACTCAAAGAATTTTTGTTGGATAGTGTAGTTACCTATTGTGCGGTTCAATCTACAAAACCACCGCAGTTGCTGTATCCAATTTGTGAATTTGATACCCTTGACGAGTTATGGGATTGGTTTAATGCGTGGGAAAAACTCAGCGAGCGGGAGAAGTTAGCCTATTTAAAAAAAATATAACGCAAAAAATAGCTTTTTTACACCTTGGCAGGCGGGCAGATTTTTGTCATTCCTCGTGAGGTGCTAAATGAATAATTGAAAGAAATCACCAAGACAATTCCCAAAAATCGTGATGATTGAAAAATTATTAGAAAAATATAATTTTTATTGATAAATCCAAAGTGTTTTTTCTAAAAATAAAAATTAAATATAATTTATCTAAATCATTGATTATCAATATTTTAAAATAAATTTTAGAACTCAAATAATTATAAAATCTTCGGAAAATGCAATTCTTTGAGTTCCAAAATATAAAAATAATACAATTATTTATACAACATCTCGGATATTTTTTTATAAGCAATTGATTATCAGCTAGTTATGCTATTTGATTTTTTGTAACCAACTAATTATTCGCCGGAGGCGGAACACGTCCGCCAGAGGCGAGACGCAGTTACTTAACGAAAAACTCAGAACTAAATCGGCAGGGGGCTTAGAAACTGCCCGAACTATTGAATTTCTAAAGACCGACAACGGAGAGATTTGCTTCAACTTTGGCAAAGTTTAAAACTTTACCGAAGTTTGAATTTCTGGACTTATCCATTTTAAGCGTGTTTATTCTCTCTCACTTACTCGCCAAATCACTGCTTTTGAATTTTTCTAAACCTTTGTCCAAAAACTCGACAAAATTATCGGGGTTCAAATCATAGGCTTTGGGCGAAACCAACAATTTGCCTTGGTGGTCAAGTAAGCAATAGTAGGGTTGAGCATTGTTGTTGTACTTAACTATCTGAAAATCAGCATTTTGTGCGCCAATGGTTTTTTTAACTTTTTTATCATAAGTCGAGGTAAACCATTCTTTTTCGGGGAGTTCGGTACGATCATCTACATACAAAGCTATCACTACATAATCATTATTCAAACGTTTCAAAACTTCGGGGTTTGACCATACGCGGGCTTCCATTTCGCGGCAATTGACACAGCCGTGTCCCGTAAAATCGATAAAAATAGGCTTATTTACTTTTTTGGCATAAGCCAATCCTTCTTTATAATCAAAAAAACCTGACAAGCCGTGGGGCAAATGCAATAAATCACCAAAACGAACTTTTGAATTTGATTTATTGCTAACGAATTGATTGTCAGAATGTTGTGAAGCAATCGAGAAGTTTTCGGCGGTCTGAGGTGGCAAATAACCGGCTAGGGGGCGAAGCGGTGCGCCAAACATTCCGGGAATCATATAGACCACAAACGCAAAGCTAAAAATTGCCAAAACTACGCGCGGAACGGGTACTTTTTCTAATTTGCTGTCGTGGGGGAGCATAATTTTGCCCAATAAATAAAAACCAATCAAGCTAAAAATCACAATCCACAATGCCAAGAAAATTTCGCGGGGCAAGATATTCCAATGATACACTTGGTCGGCAGTACTGAGAAATTTGAGGGCTAAAGCCAATTCCAAAAATCCTAAAACTACTTTGACCGAGTTGAGCCAGCCACCCGATTTAGGCAAACTATTCAACCACGCCGGAAACATAGCAAACAAGGCAAACGGAATCGCTATCGCCGAAGAATAAGTAATCATTCCCATAATGGGTTTGAACCAAACGCCTTGCGAAGCCAAAATCAAAATACTGCCTGCAATGGGCGCAGTGCAAGAAAATGACACCAAAGCCAAGACAAATGCCATAAAGAAAATGCCATAATAACCGCCTTTATCGGCTTGGGCATCGGCTTTATTGACCAATGAACTAGGCAATACAATCTCGAACATTCCCAAAAAAGAAACGCCAAAAAATACCAATAAACCAAAGAAAAATAAATTAGGCAACCAATGGGTGCTTAACCAATTGTTGAAAGTTGCCCCAAATAAAAACGACACCAAAACCCCCAAAAAAGTATAAATGACAATGATGGACAAGCCATAAAAAATGGCTTTTTGGATGCCTTCGGCGCGAGTTTTACTTTGTTTGGTAAAAAATGTAACCGTCATCGGAATCATTGGAAACACACAAGGCGTGAGCAAGGCGGTCATTCCGGCTACAAAAGCCAAGAGCATAAAAGTCAATAAAGACGCATCAGCCGGATTGGTTTCATCGGATTTAATGGTTTCAGATTTCGGGTTGTCGATGGTGGATTTATTATCAATTTCGGATTTTGGATTGTCGATGTCGGATTTATCGTTATTTTCCGATTTTGGATTGTCGATGTCGGATTTATTATCAATTTCAGATTTCGGATTATCGATATCGGATTTTGCATCGCGGTTTTTTTCTTCTTTTGGAGTTTCGACCGCCGCAATTTTGATTTGCGATTTGTCAAATACAAAATCATAGGTAGTCGGCGGCAGACACTGCCCAGTTACCATAGAACAGACCGAGTATTCAAACGCGCCTTCTACTTTCAAATTGGGGTCTAAAATCTTGATTTTTTGGCGAAATTCGGCTTTTTTTTCAAAATAGGCTACTTCCCCTTCCCATACTTCGTCCATTTTTTTCTTAGGGTTGATAGGTCGCACTTTTCCGATTAATTGATATGATTTATTCGGTTTGAAGCTAAAAGTGGTAGGCAGAGGACCTTCGACTTTGAGTTCTGATGAGTAAACATACCAGTCGCGGTCAATGGTAATATAAAAACATAATTCTACTTGATCGCCTACTTTGGCGGTTTTTGGGTCAATGGCAATACTTTCTTTGGTGTGGACTTCTACTTGCGCGCGCACCGAAGTTGTCCACATTATCAAAATCAAACTCAAAAAACTCCAAAACAAATTTTTCATATCATTAAGATTTATTTTCAAACTTAGTCAAAAATGCGGCTATTTATTCAGCAAACGACCCGTATTTCACCGGCAAATTTACTAATCAAACAACAACAAAAGTGTCATCTAAGTTACAATTTGTATATGATATGATTTATTTAACAAACCTTTAACGCTGGTGCTGTGGGTTGAGGGGGAATTAGGCGTAGCTCTAGAACGGCTCTTGTTACTAATGCCCAAAAGTTTTTTTTAGTTGGATTAAATAATTGAAAATCAATTAATTAGCGGAAAAATTAAAATTTGCTCAACACCTAATAAACTGCTAGGGTCGAAAGGCGCACTCAATGAGTTAAGTGGATTAAAGCGGGAGTTGTGGAATACATCTTATTTATTACGGAACGATTAAAAAATAACTTAGGACCTGAATTCCACTTTGAAATGCAATTTTACAACTACCTGATTATCATATAGTTAAGGTATTTAATATTAATTTTCCTTTTTATTTGTTGCCCCAGAGGTCAAAAACGCAATAAATTGCATTTCAAACTTGAATTCGCCTTTATTAAAATACATAACTACTTGATAATCAGCAAGTTACATAATTTAGATTAAAAAACATAACTCATTGATAATCAGCTAGTTAGCGATTTTTAATAATTGAAAAATTAATTTTGTTACACATATTGTTAAATAAATTTTGTAAATATTTGACCATATCTACCTTTGGCTGATAATCAATAGGTAGTAAGCCTATTATTGAAAGTACATAACCTCAAAAAAATAGCAATGAAAATATTTTCATTGCTATTTTTTTGAGGTTACCATACCTTGTAATAATGACTATCAAGAATCCTTTTAAGTTTTCTATTTTAGTCCTTAGTTTTTCAAAAAATTAGGCATTAGATAAGGTTGTCTATTTGATTATCAACAATTTATATTCTAATAATGTAAAAACATAACACCTAATCTTAGTCAGCAATTCCCGCTTTGGTACATCTAACTTGTTGGTTATCAAGGGTTTAAAAATGCGGGTAGCTAATTATTTTATAACTATCTGACTGTCAGAGTTTTACAAGTTATTAAAAATTTTATAAGTCATTGATAATCAGGCACTTATTCATAGTGAGATTTGCTGAATCTTAGTTAGTTTTATAGACTAAATATCTGACAATCAACAACTTAATAATATATTATCTAATAACACAGGAAAGTTGGGGTTTAAAAATAAAATTGTGTATGATAAAAGCTATTATTTTGACAATAGTATTAAATTCCCCCAAAAGTATAAACCGGAACACCTACGATTTGAAGCTCAATTTCAGGTACTGGATAATGTGGAATTGTTCCTGCATTAAAAATTTGTTTTACAATTTCTCCATTTTCAGTATTAATATAACCTAATCTACGTCCATCTAAAAAGCCAATACCTGCCATTGAGTTCATTAACTCGATAGAACGCTCATATAATACATGTGCATAAATATTTGTTTCACTTCCAGTAACTGCTGGTAATCCGCCTCTACCAACTCGAGTGTTATTAATCAAATTGGCTATTGTAGTTGAACTTCCATTTGTACGAATAAGTGCCTCTGCAAGCAATAAATCATTTTCAGATTTTAACACTAAATTAAGTGGTCCCGAATCAGCGTCGACTGTAGCCGTATAACGAGTATGAAAGTAATTGGAGAAAAAATAAGCTCCTCTACCAGGTATAAAAGGTGGTGCGCCTTGCGTCCAATCAGTAGTAAAACGATTATCAGTAACTCCTGTAAGTTCAGCCAAACCCGCCACTGGCCAGCGCATAGGTTGTGTAGCTGGACGTGTCAGTCCATTTGTACTCATTAGGCTCACAATTCTTTGGTCAATTCTTGACCAAAAAGTATCCGCCGATGTACCTGCATTACTTAAAAACCTAGCAAAAGTAAAATATACACTTGGATTAGCTTGCATTACAAAATCAAAGTCCAAACCTGCATTAGCATAGTCTCTTACTTTTGCCCAATTAGCAGCATCACTTTCAGCAGGAGTACGTGGATTATATGCAATAAATCTTGCCGCCATTGTGTTAGCTAATTTAGCCAATTGTTGATTGCTGAGACTAAGACCATTGAAATAGGTCATTGTAAAGGTATTAGCTTGACAAGTTGCAATACATTTATCTAATTTTTCAACGGCGGCATCTCGTACTGCTTGATAAGTCGAGAAGGGAATACTACCTAAACTGCTAGTCTCATCTAAGATGTAAGCTCTATCAAAAAACATTGATAAATAACCCATAGCCACCCCTTGTAAAAACTCGCTCGAGGCTTTGACTTTAGCAGTTTGATCTACACCATTTACTACTACCTTTTGCCCTTCAACATTAATAATTTGAAGAGGGATGCGAGCTGTACCAAGTGCTGAATTTAAATTTCTCCACAAATCAAGGTTTGTACCTCCTGCATTAGAATACGCAATAGAATTTCTAAATTGTAGTCTTGGCTCAGTTCCTAAATCACGCATTCCGAAATTTCCCCAAGAAGATGAAAAATAATCGCCAGTTACATCAAGCGTAAATAATCCCGGACCATCAATTGCATAATACCATCTTAGATACCCACCTGATGGTAAGTTTTCTACACTCCCGGTGCTTTTAGCAACATCAGAGATGTCTGGATTATTTTGATTCTCGACTTCTAATCTATTCTCACAACTAATTAATAAAATAGTTAGGGTAGATAGGCAAACAAATAATATATTTTTTAAAATTGTTTTCATTTTATATACCATTTAAATGTTAAAATGTAATTTGAATTGAACCAGATATAGTTCTGAACTGAGGGTAGCCAAAGGCATCATAACCAAATAAGGTTCTATCAAAATTATTGGAAGCTCCCGGTGCCAATGGTGGTTGAGCTGAGGCTTCGGGGTCTACGCCTGAGTATTTGGTAATCATAAACAAATTACGTCCTACTAACGATAAACGAATTTCTTGGAATAATTTAGCCCAATCGCCTAATTTCATCAATTGACTTTTAGTAAATCCATAACTAATATTTAACTCTCTAAGTTTTACAAAAGAACCATCTTCCACAAAATAATTGGTAGGGACGGTACTAAAATTGGAAACATTCCCATAATAAGAAGCGTGTTTGCCACCATCTACAAATTGATGTCGAAGTTCACGAATAGCCCATTGCCTACTCAAATTATAAACATCGCCGCCTTGTTTCCAATCAAAAAGGAAATAAACACTTAAGTTCTTCCATGAAAAAGTTGAATTGAGAGCCAAATTAAAATCAGGGTTGGAATCCCCAATTTTCCAGTTGCGGGTTCCATCAGCGGGATTTGTCATCCTAACCGGTACTTCAGCAGATGTTCCAATAGATGATGTTAAAACCATTAATCCGTCACTGTTTCGAGAATACAAAGCGGCATCAACTGGTTGGTTATTTGTACCCAAGACCAGAGCCATATCTTCCGGAGTCTGGGCATATCTTTCACCATACATAATACCTAGGTTTTCACCTTCTCGCAAAAAGAAAGGAGGTGAGTCGGCTTCGCCATTGTTTCCAGGACCAAAACGTTGAGGTGGTATGCCCAATTTGGTTACTTTTTGACGAATACGGTTAAAGACCAAACCCAAATCCCAAGTAATATTTTTGGTTTTAATAACATTAGCATTCAAAGCCGCTTCAAATACTGTTCCTTCCAGAGTACCTGCATTCCGCCATTGATTCAAAAAACCACCAGCATTAGCCGATAGTGGTGCTAACAAAATTTGGTCTTTGGTAACAGTCTTGGCATAATTGAATGTAAAAGTAAATCTTTTTAAAAAGGCGATATCTGTTCCTATTTCTAATTCAGACGAAATAGAAGGCTTTAGATCTCGGTTTCCTAATGTTTGAGGTGATATCGTGCCTCCAGAAACTGTATAAGTCTCATATTGGGCATCAAACACACCAGGTCTTTGCCCTGAGGTACCATAGGATGCTCTTAGTTTCCACTCATCAATACCTGAGATATTAAAATCTTTTGTAATTCGCCAAGCCCCAGACAAACGATAAAAATTACGATAGCGATTGTTTTCACCAAATAATGAAGATCCATCAACCCTAAACAACGCATCTAAAATATATTTATCTTTATAATCCAATGAGGCTGTGGCAAAATAGTTTTCTGCCTTACGTACTTCAAAATTAGAGGTTGCAGAGTACTGTGCAGGATCACCCGCTCCTAAATTGATAATATTAGGTACTGGAAAATTACGAGCCTGAGCACTGATAAAATCAGAACGGCTATCTTCCCATAAATAACTAGCACGAAAAACAGTATTAAAATCTCCAAATTTCTTTTTGATTAATAAATTTAACCACGCATTGATTGATGTCCGATTAAATGAATTTTCAGTTAAAATTCCATTGATACTTCCTGTTGGCTGGTTTGGTAAATAACCAACTGGGAAGATATTTCTACCTCTTGAATCTTCTTTATCCAAAGAAAACTGTCCACTCAAAGTAAGCCATTCTAATATATCATATTTTAATTCAACATTACTTAAAAGCCTATTTCTTCTGTCTGTAATTTTATTATTTGACATACGATATAATGGATTGATTTCTAGAGCACCGGGTAGTGCCTCTCGGGCAGCATTCCAATTATAGGGAGATCCATCTTCGCTATTAGATGCCTCTAAATCGGCATTAGGTGGCATAAATATTAGGGCAAAGAAAGGACCGCCTTGTCCATTTGTAACTGCATCATCTACTGACCGACTGAATAGAGTTGAAGTTGATAAAGTTAATTTTTTAGATAATGAATGATCTACATTAACTCTAAAGTTTTGTCGTTGAAAACCATTATTAACTTTTATAACCCCTGTACGATCCATATTTTGGAAAGAGACCAAAAAATTGGTCTTGCCACTATTACCTTCAATAGACAAGTAGTTGGTCATAAAACTACCAGGAGAAAAAAATCTTTTTTGTTGATTCGTAAATCTGGGGAAATCATTATTGACCAAGCCATCGGCTTCTTGAAGCACTGCACCTGTTTGAGTCCTAGCAAAAGTACCATCAGGATTAACTACATAAGGATGTTTGGTTGCTAATGGATAGTCTTTAATAGTAGAACTTGAGCCGTATTCTGTACGAAATCTTACTCGAGTAGTCCCAATTGGCAAATCTAAACCCCTTCTGGTAATTACTTGCAATACTCCATTGCCAGCCCTTGAGCCATATAAAGAAGCTCCTGATGCCCCCTTGACAGCTTCAATCCGCATAATGTCTTCTGCATTAATATCTGCAAGAGACCCATCAGTAATAATTCCATCAACCAAAACCAAAGGCGCATTTCCAGCAGTTAATTGAGTTGCTCCGCGAAATCGAATAGAAGGCGCATCAGAGGGGGTTGCACCTTGTACTACGGTAACACCGGCAATTTTACCTTGCAAAGCTTGTCCTGGGTCAACTCCGGGCACTTGCTGAATTAAACGTGAATCAACTGTGGCTACGGAAAAAGCCAGCTTTTCTTTGACTACCCCTGTTGCTGTCCCAGTAATAATAACTTCTCCAAGTTGCTGTGTATCGGCTACTAAAGTTACATTAATTATAGATTCTGCACCAACTATAACCTCTTTTGCTACAATTCCTACAGCTTGAAAAACCAAAGTTGTACCTACAGATGCAGAGATGGAGTAGTTTCCCATACCGTCAGTTACAGTACCTGAATTTGTACCTTTGATAAAAACACTGACACCAGGGATGCCTTCACCAGTTTCAGCATCAGTTACTTTACCTGTGATACTCCGTTCTTGAGCCACCAATGACCAAGATAGAGCAAAACACAAGAGAAAACAAAATAGTAATTTTTGCCTCATAATGTTTAATTTTAATTATTAATGTTTTGTTAAAAAAGTACCTAAACCTAGTTATTTTTTCTTAACTAAAGTTATGTGATTTGAAAAAAAATAAAAAAAAAGTAAACATTTTTAACTTTAAATAGTTTCTTTTTAATTTTTCATAGGTAATGATAGTTTTTACAACAAAAAAAATAGTATTACTATTGTGTAAGTTGGATTCTACTACTCTATAAATAAATTGGTTTCATAGACAAAAAAACGTATTTTGTAGATGAATTAATGATTGATTTATTTCATTCAAAAAATAGATAAAAAATAGGAGTAGCTGGTTTTTAAATATGCTTTGGGTATGTATTATGATTTGGAATACTAAATCTTCGTCTTTGTAACGACTGGATTCTAGGCTTACTGAAGCGATACGAATATGCCTTTTTATGCAAACTGAGCGGCTTTTGGCTTATTTTCTAATATTGGCTATTTTCAAGATTGCTTTTGACCGAAGTTAGTTGAAAAGACCGGCAATTGATATTATTTTCTTGACAAAATAAACAGTACAGCAATTGTTGTCAATAGACTTACTACCCATCGCTTATCAGCCAGAGGCAGACCCGATCAAAGATTTACAAAATTTATTTAAAAATATTGTATGTTACAAGATGACATATTTATCAAATTTTTGAGACAATTTGAGTATGCTAAGTAGCTGATAATGAGAAGGTAGCAAGTTGGAAAATCTAAATTTTGGCTTGAGTCCAGTAAAAAATTGATTGGGTTTAATCAATCATTCGGGCAATTTTGGGTCTTTAGTTCCGAGTTATTTCCTAAGTATTTGATAATCCGCCAGAGGCGGACAAGTTCCGCCAGAGGCAGACACGGTCAGTTAGTTACAATACTACGGACAGTTTTTTGTAAGTAATTGATAATCAAGCAGTTATGTTACTTCAAGTGTTTTATGTAACTAGCTGATTATCAGATACTTAGTAAATAACTCGGAACTAGAACAGCAATTCCCACTATGGATAAATACCTGATTATCAATGAGTTATAAAACTTTTATTAAATTATAAAACCCTGATAATCAGGTAGTTATAAAATAATC
>JALONJ010000511.1 GCA_025455045.1 Microscillaceae bacterium
TAAAAGTTATTTAACTTTTATAAAATGTTTATTATCAATTAGTTAAAATCATTTTTAGAAAATAAATAATTGTCTGTACCGCAGGTCTGACAATTATTTGTTTTCTAAAAATATAAAAATTATACAATTTTATTTTTAATGCCAATCAAGACTTGAAATTTGTACTTTTCCCATAAATTGCCTTGAAAAATATAACAAAACTAAGATAAGCGCACTATTCAAAAGTACTAAAAATACAAAAGAAGAAGCATTTGGGTCTTAAAAAGTAAATTCAGTTAATTTTAGATGGAAAAGTTGAATCCTTATATAAAAATAGTACAAATTTATGGGTATTTTTCATATTTTCAGCCCTTGATTCGCATTTTTAATAAAAAACAATTATTTGTCAAAATACTCCATTTTTTAAATATAACTAACTGATTATCAATTAGTTATCAAAGTATTCGCGTTGAGCTATTGGCTGATACTTAGCACATTCAATATTTTGAATGTAACACCTTTGAAAATTGGCAGATTTTATTGATTCTTAGAAACTGTTTTAAAATAGGATTAATCGATATTTAATTAGAACACAGATTTTTATGATTTTTAATATGACGCAGATTTTTTATCCTCATAATCATAACAATCTGCGTAATCAGCGTTCAAAACGACCTAAATATGCCCAAATGTTTGATAATGAGGCAGCCAATTATTTTAAAAAAATCAAATTTTGAAGTTTTCAATCAATTAAAAATGAGTCAAAATGATTTTAAAACAGCTTCTTAGGAACAAGAATAAAATAAAGTAAATAATTGAATTTATTAATTAATTGATAATCAATGGATTACATCAGCACATCAGCACATCAGCACATCTTATAATTAACTCATTACTTAATAGCAATAGCGCGGATAGTATCTAATACTAAATTATTCACTATTATATTTTAAAAAATTATTTTTTTGTGTTTTTTAAATATATTTAAAAACAATATGGGCAACAAAATTAATTTTCCAATTATCAAAAATTGCTAACTAGCTCATTATCAATAAGTTATATGTTTTTAAATTGAATTATATAACTTGTTGATTATCAAGTAGTTATAAATTTTGACAAACTAATTTTTAAAAACTATCACACATAATTGTAAAAATAAAATTATATTTTTTTAAGATTTCTTCAAAATCTTCACTTCAAATTATGAATACGAACCGATGGATAATTAGCCTTATTTTACTATTGGGCTTCATTTTTTTTGTATCCCAACTTCGCGCGCAAGAAACTCAAATACTAGGTAAAATCACAGATGCCAAAACCGGTGAACCTTTGATTGGTGTAAACATAACGGTAAAAGACCGCTTGTGGGGAACCGGTAGCAATATGCAAGGCGAGTTTAGTTTGTCTGTAAAAGCCAATCCTCCGCTTATACTTGTGGTGAGTAGTGTGGGCTATATTACCCAAGAAATCAAAATCAACGAAACACCGAGTAATCTGAACATTCAATTGATTGAGCAACAAATTTTAGGCAAAGAAATAGTCATTGCGGCTTCTCGGGTTGAAGAAAACATTTTAGAATCGCCGGTAAGTATTGAAAAACTGGATTTGCGACAAATTCAGGCAATTCCGGCGGCAAATTTTTATGACGGATTGGGGCGCATCAAAGGTGTAGATATGAGTGTCCAAAGCCTCACCTTTGCCAATCCCAACACGCGGGGCTTCAATGGCAATACCAATTATCGGATGAATCAGGTGATTGACGGCGTAGAAAACATTGTGCCGGGCTTGAGTTTTGCCCCGGGCAATATTGTGGGCATTTCGCAACTCGATTTAGAAAGTGTAGAGCTATTGGTTGGGGCATCTTCGGCACTTTATGGACCCGGCGGTTTGAATGGTACACTCATTATGAATAGCAAAAATCCCTTTGAATATCAAGGATTGAGTGCCTCTTTACAAACCGGGCTGATGCACTTAGGGGCAAATTACCGCCAAAATCCCCAAGGAATGTACGATTTTGCCGTCCGCTACGCCAAATCATTCAACAACCGAGTGGCTTTTAAGCTGAACGCCAGTTACTTGTCGGCACTGGACTGGCACGCCTCCGATACCCGCGACCGTACCAATTTGACCGGTAGTCAAAATCATTATGCCAGCCCGGGCTACGATGGAGTAAATATGTATGGCGATGAAGCGGTAGGGCAAGTGGACTTGGGTAAAATAGCTCCTATAGCAGGCGTTGGTTACGCACAAAATCAAGGATTGATTGAAGGAACTCCCGAGTTTGAGCAAGCAGTCAATTTTATCATTAGCAAATTTCCCCAATCTCAAATTCTCACCCGTACCGGCTATCGAGAGGTTGATTTTGCCAATTACAATACTTACAGCCTTAAGCTCAATGGTTCGCTACACTATCGAGTCAATGACCGGCTCGAGGCTAGTGTGCAAGGAAATTTTGGGCGCGGAACCAGCCTTTATACCGCCAACAATCGATTTGCCTTGGTCAATTTTCAATTTTATACGACCAAATTTGAGCTTAAGAGCAAGGATTTTTTTATTCGTTTTTGGACTACTGCCGAAGATGCCGGCGACTCCTTTGATATGGGTGGATTAGCACTAAGATTCAATGAAAAATGGAAACCAAGCGATATATGGTATGAAGATTTTATTGAATCTTTTACTACATTGAGAATCTTGGGACAAGATTTGACAGTTGCCTACCCTACGGCTCGTTATACTGCTGATAATCGAAATGAAAATGGACAACGTATCGACCCCGATAATAGAGTTAGTCGCCCCCTACCCGGCGAAGCCAGATTTGATAGTATTTACAATGTCTTGCGTACCACGCCTGTCAATCAAGGTGGGGCAAAAATTGTAGATAAAACTCGAATGTATCACGTGGAAGGAATGTATAATTTCAGCAAATTTATCAAGTTTGCCGAAGTGATTGCCGGTATCAGTCATCGAATCTATCGAATTAATAGCGAAGGCACGGTGTTTGGCGACTTGCCCGGCAACCCAATTATAGTCAATCAATTTGGGGCATATTTGCAAATAGTCAAAAAAATGTGGAACGAGAAGCTCAAAATTACCGGCTCGGCACGGTACGACCGCAACGAAAACTTCGATGGGCGCATCACGCCAAGAGTATCATTGGTATATGGATTGGATAAAGAACGAAATCATTTTTTGCGTGGCTCTTTGCAAACTGCCTTTCGGTTTCCGGCTACGGCTGACCAATTTACCGATTTAGACGTAGGGGTGTATCGGGTGTTGGGCGGGCTTCCGCAATTTCGCCAACGCTACAACTTGAATGAAGCCAGTGTATATCCACTCGATAATCCCAATCCGGTAGTAGGCAGAGCCGATTTTTCAAAAGGAACTTACAAATTTCCCACGATGCGTCCCGAGCGTGTAATTGCTTATGAAATAGGCTACAAAGGCTTATGGAACAAATTTTTGTTATTAGATGCGTATATCTATTTCAATACTTACAATGGGTTTTTGGCTACTCAAGGTTTGGTGCAAAATCCTAATCCTGATGGGAGTGGCGGCAATAAATATACAATGACCGTAAGCACCGACCAACCCATCAATGCTTGGGGCTGGGCAATTAGCGGTGATTATAAATTTGTCAAAGGTTATACCATTGGCGCAAATGTAGCTTATAACACGCTGGCTTACAATGAGTTACCTTCAGGCTTTCAAACCAATTTCAATTCGCCCAATTACCGAAGCAATCTATCTTTTGGCAATCGAGAGGTATTCAAAAACTGGGGCTTCAGCATCAATTGGCGTTGGCAAAATCGGTTTGTCTGGGAATCCACTTTTGGGGTGGGTGAAGTACCGGCTTACCATACTCTTGATGCTCAAATAAGCTATAGAATGACCAAATTGAAAACTATCTTCAAAATGGGTGGGTCTAATTTGCTCAATCGCTACTACACTACCGGGTTTGGCAATCCGCAAATTGGCGGTTTGTATTACCTAAGCCTTAATTTTGACGAATGGGCAAGGTGGTAGGGTTTGTAATTAGGAATTAGGAATTGGGAATGAATAATTATCAATACTTCGGATATTTTTTGTAAGTAATTGATTATCAAATAGTTATGCTACTTCAAGTATTTTGTGTAAAAGCTGATTATCAGATACTTAGTAAATAACTCGGAAAAGAACCCCCTCCGGGGGCAGGGGGCTTAGAAACTAGAAACTGTCCGAACTATTGATTATGTAAATACCTGATTATTCACCTTTGGTGGAACGCGGTCAATGGATTACATTTTTTAAAATATTACTTTATATTTGTATTCATTCCTTAGGAACAAGAATAAAATAAAATAAAGTAAACAATTGAATTTATTAATTAATTGATAATCAATGTATTACATTAGCACATTAGCACATTAGCACATTAGCACATTAGCACATTAGCACATTAGCACATTAGCACATTAGCACATTAGCACATTAGCACATTAGCACA
>JALONJ010000085.1 GCA_025455045.1 Microscillaceae bacterium
TTTATAATCACCTCATTATCAATTAGTTACAGAAAATCTGTTTGTAAATATTCTAAAAAATCAAACATTCGTTTAAAATTTCTACAGTGGGAATTGCTGCTATCGAGTAATCTATAAAACATCCTCACTCCCCACTCCTCATTCCTCGCTCTTTTTTTTACTAATTGGCAGTTAAATAATGTTAAAATTTGGTTTTTTCGGGAAAAATTATCTACTTTTAGTAACAAATACTGCTCGATAAAGTATTTAATTACGTATATACTTATATAAAACTTCGCAAAATATCAAAGAAATGAAAAATAGATGGATAACATACTCAATTGCAATTGGCTGGTCGCTTGCCCTCTTGTGGAGCTGTAGCCCTACCGCCAAAATTGCCAAGTCAAGTGAAGTAGATGATGTCTATTTTACGGCTAAAGATAGAATTGCCAATAGTCAATTAAGTGCCAGTACTACTACTAACCCTAGTTACTCGACCAATACTAACGCAAATACTGAACCCCAAAACCAACCCGTCATTACCAATCCGTATTATGACCCCAATGGCAATGGGACAAATGTAAACCCTGATTATGTACAACAATACATCAATCAAAGCCGCTTAGACCAAAATAGCAATACGCCTTATTATAACCCAAATTTTTCGGCAAATAATAATTGGAACAATAACTGGAACAACAATTGGAACAATGACTGGGGCTGGAACAATGGTTGGAACAACAATTGGAACAATGGCTGGGGCTGGAATAATTGGAACAACGGCTGGGGCTGGAATAATGGCTGGAACAACTGCAACAACGGCTGGGGTTGGAATATGGGTTTTAACTGGGGAAATAATTGGAACAACGGCTGGGGTTGGAACAACGGCTGGAATAATTGGAACAACGGCTGGGGCTGGAATAGTGGCTGGGGTTGGAACAACGGCTGGAACAATGGTTGGAATCGCCCCATTGTAATTGTAAACCCGGGCAATGGCAATGATAACCGCACAACTACTCGTTATTATGGTACTCGTTACAACACCGGCGGTTCGGGCATTGTCAATCGGGAAGAAACAAATACTACCTCTACTCGTACGCGCACGCGTACCCGCACCGATGAACCGGGCGTTGCCAATCCTAACAATAACACCCCCAATAGTGTGGTGGGCAATAATACCAATACCAACCCCAATACTACCCGTAGCCGTTATCCGGCACGCACGCGCAGTTCTTACAATGAAAACCGCGAAAATAGCACCGTAAATAATAACAACACCAATTCGAACAATAATAACTCGAATTATAATACCACCCGCACCCGTACCCGTAGCGAGTCAAATTATAACAATAATAACTCGAATTATAACAATAATAATAACTCGAATTATAATAATAATAATAACAATTCGCGTTCTCGCAGTTATGACAACAGTCCTAGTTTTAGTCCAAGTCGTAACTCGTCGCCTAGTTCTAGTCCTTCACGCAGTACGCCTTCAAGTACGCCTAGTCGGACTCGCACTCGAAACTAAGTAGAGAACTAGATAAAGCATAAAAAGCGAAGTTTATCAAACATAAACTTCGCTTTTTGTTTTATTAAGTTTTTCTTTGCCATAGTCCTAGGATTTAGATGGGTGCATTTCAAATTTACTACCTATTACCCTCTCTTTCGGAGAGGGCAGGGTGAGGCAAAAGAAATGCGTAAATTTGAAATGCACCCATTTAGATTTATCAAAGATTATTTTATAACTCACTGATAATCAATACATAAGCAAAATATACACTACCCATAGCTGACTTCATTCAAATCCAATTTTAAGCATTTCAATAAAATTTATCTTGCAATTGAAATGATTGGCTTTTTTCAGCGTATTCCATACAAAAGCTACGTAAAAAATTGTTAAACCAATATTAACAATTGACTTAGCAGGAAAATCTAAAATTTTAAGTTTATTTTTTGTAGATTTACAAATATAATTCAAAACCCTAATCTTTTTAAGAGAATAAATTGGCTAAAAAAATCTTAGAAATTTTGATAGAACATCATCAGAAATTATTACAAGTCTTAGAACAAAATCTAAAACAAAAGAAAATAACCAAAGAAGAATATGAAGTTCGAGCCAATGAATTGGCAAATCAAATTTTGGAACTATACGAAAAATTAAAAAACTACCCCAAAGGCGAATAATATTAAATGAAAAATATGCTTGACCTAAAACAATATACTTCTCAATTGATTGTTGCTCAAACTGATGAAGAACGGGCTTTGATTCAAAAAACTGCCGAAAATCATTTATCAAGTTATTTGGATGAGGAAGATGCCGAAGTATTGGATAAAAAAATTCAAAATGTTTTTGCCCAAATATCCGCCGGTGTGCAAAATTTGCAACAATTGATTGGTAAAGAAATAATAGAAAAAGTGTAACTATCTGATAATCAATTACTTGCGTGTTTTTCTTGAAAATTTAAAAACCAAAAATATTGACCATCATAACCACTCAAAATATATGGCAACTATGAGTTTAAACGAAGAATTAAAAAAATACAAACAAAAATACTACACCAATCAATTGCTCAAAGGCTTGTTGGTATCGGCGGGTTTGTTGTTGAGCGTATATATGTCGCTCAATTTTCTCGAATATTTGGGCAGATTCAATAGTGTGGTGCGGGCAGTATTTTTCTTCTCGTTTGTCATTTTATTGGCAACGATTAGTGTGGCTTGGATTATCCGCCCGATTTTGAAATTATTGAATTTGAATCGCCAAATTTCCGATGAAGAAGCCGCCCGCCAAATTGGGCAATATTTTCCCGAAATTGATGATAAGTTATTGAATACCATTCAGTTACAAAAAACCAGTGAAACCGACAACGCCCTCATTCGGGCGAGTATTACGCAAAGAACTCAAGAATTAAGCATTGTCAAATTTACTGATGCCATCAAACTCTCCGAAAATCGCCGCTATATGCGCTGGCTGGCAGTTCCTTTGTTGTTATTGCTTTTAATTTTCTTGGCTTCGCCGAGTTTTTTTACTGAATTATTTACCAAAAGTTCGGCGCGAATTATTCGGTATAATGAAACCTTTGCCGAGCCTGCGCCTTTTCAATTTATTTTGGCAAACAAAAAACTGCAAGCCTTTAAAAATGAGGACTTTAGCGTCAATCTCAAACTAGATGGGCGCGCCGTGCCTAGCGAAGTTTTTTTAATCAATGGCGGGCGCAAATACAAAATGAGTAAAGACGAAAAAGGCGTTTACAGCTATTTGTTTCCCAAATTGCAAAAAAATACTGATTTTACGTTTGAAGCCGCCGGTTTCAATTCCAAAGATTATACCATTCAATTGATTGAACGCCCCAGTTTGTTATCATTCAATGCCGCCTTGAATTATCCGGCTTATTTGGGCAAACCCGCCGAAAAATGGAACAATATCGGCAATTTGGTCGTTCCCGAAGGCACTCGAATCAATTGGCAATTCAACACCAATCAAGCCGACAAATTGTTTTTGATTTTTAATGAAGGCAAAGACACCGTAAATGTGAATAACAAAGGCGAAAAAGTATTCGAACACGGCAAATTTGCCAAAAACTCCGAAACTTACCAAGTTCGATTGTTGAATAAATACAGTGCCAACAAAGAAGAAATCAATTATTATATCAATGTAATTCCTGACCGCTACCCCAAAATCTCGATGCAAGATTATCAAGATTCGGCGGTGTATAATTTCTTGAGTGTGGGCGGGAGCATTTCGGACGATTACGGCTTGTCGGCTCTCAAAATGTTTTATCGAGTCAATCGAGAAGGCAAAACCGGCGAGTGGAAAGGTATCAATATTTCTATTTCAACCGACCAATCCATTCAAAACTTTTATTATCAATTGGATATGACCCAAATGAGCCTCCAACCCGGCGATAATGTAGAGTATTTTGCTCAAGTGTGGGATAATGATGGCGTAAATGGCGCAAAAAGTAGCAAAACCGGCACCAATCAATTTAAAATTCCTTCGGAAAAAGATTTCAAAAAAGAATTAGATGAGTCAGTTAGCAATGCCGAAAGCCAAATTGACAAAACCATCAAAAAAGCCCAACAATTGAAGTCTGATGTCAATAATTTGGAAAATAAACTGCGCCAAAAAGACCGCCTAGAGTACCAAGACAAAAAAATGGCGGAAGAAATCTTGAAAAAACGTGAAGATTTGATTGAGGAAATCAAAAAATTGCAAGAGCAAAATAATCAATTGAATGATAAACAAGAGCGTTTTCAAGAAAATAGCGAAAAAATTACCGAAAAAATGGAGCAACTCCAAAAACTAATGGACGAACTCCTCGACGAAGAAACCAAAAAACTGTATGAAGAACTCGAAAAACTCCTTGAGCAAAACCGCGATACCGAATCGGTGCAAGATAAACTCAAAGAGATTAGCGAAAAAGAAGAAAATTTGGAAAAAGAATTAGAACGCGCCCTTGAGATGTTTAAACAACTCCAATTTGAACAGAAAATGGAGCAAACCGTCGAAGATTTGAAAAAACTCGCCGAAGAACAACAAAAACTCGCCGAAGAAACCGAAAAATCTAAAGACGATAAAAACAACGAAAACAAAGACAATAAGGACAATAAAGACGGCAAAGACAATAAAGAGAACAAAGAAAAAGCCAATCAAGAATTGCAAGAAAAGCAAAAAGAACTCAACGAAAAATTTGAGGAATTGAAAAAAGATTTGGACGAACTCGAGAAAATGGACAAAGACTTGGAAAATCCCAACGGAATGGAGGAGCAAAACGATAAAAATGAAGAACAAGAAAAAGAAATAGACCAAGAACAAGACAAAAGCCTTGAAGAACTCCAAAAAAATCAAAATAAAAAAGCTGCCAAATCGCAAAAAAACGCCGGACAAAAAATGCAAAAAATGGCGCAACAAATGGAGCAAATGGAAATGGAGATGGAAATGGAGGGAATGCAAGAAAATATTGACGATTTAAGGGCAATTCTTGAGAATTTGGTTACGTTGTCGTTTGACCAAGAAAATTTGATGAAGGATTTTCGGACAGTTAATCTATCCGATCCTCGCTATATCAAACTTGCTCAACAACAATTGAAACTCAAAGATGACGGCAAAATCATTGAAGATAGCTTGAACGCCTTGGCAAAACGGGTTTTTCAGATTCAATCATTTGTAACCCACGAACTGGGCGATATGAAAAAACAAATGAACGAAAGCTCGGATATGATTAAACAACGCAAACTGAGCCAAGCCACCGGCAAACAACAAGGCGCAATGACCTCGATGAATAACCTTGCCTTGATGCTCAGTGAAGTATTGCAACAAATGCAAAATGCAATGCAAAACGCAATGTCATCACCTTCTAAAGGCAAGAAAAAAGGCAACAAACCCCAAAAATCGCCGAGTTTGGGGCAATTGCAACAACAATTGAATCAAAAAATTCAAGAACTCAAACAAAGCGGCAAATCGGGGCGACAACTTTCGGAAGAACTTGCCAAACTCGCCGCCGAACAACAAAGGATTCGTGAAGCCTTGCGTCAATTGGAAAAAATGGCAGGACAACAAGACAAAAATGCCAAAGAACAACTTGGCAAGCAACTCAATGATATTGGCAAACAAATGGAGGAAATTGAGGAAGATTTGGTCAATAAACGCCTCGAGCGCATTAGCCAAAATCGTCAAAAAGATATAGAAACGCGCCTACTCGAGTCCGAAAAATCGATGCGCGAGCGGGGCGAAGAAGAAGAACGCAAAGCCGAACAAGCCAAAGCTAAGAAAAAAACTGCGCCTCCGGCATTGCAACAATATTTTAAAACCAAAGAAAAACAAATTGAATTGCTCAAAACTGTACCGCCGGCACTCTCGCCGTACTACAAAAAAGAAGTAGATGAGTATTTTGAAAAAATTAATAAGTAGTAAATTTTACTTTCTTATAACTAATTGATAATCAGATAGTTGTAAAAAAAAGAAATTTTAGTTGGCTCACGGGCAAACTAAAATTTCTTTTTTTTGTTCGTACTCAATCCATTGGATTCAAACCTGCTTTTTTCAATAAATCTTTTAATTGTGCCATTTCTGCTATCAATGCTTCTTTTTCGGCAATGGCTTTGTTTTCTTCAAAGATAGCGTCTTCTTTGGCTTTTCGTTCGTCTTCTTTGG
The DNA here is from genome assembly GCA_025455045.1 of Microscillaceae bacterium. Lineage (GTDB taxonomy): Bacteria > Bacteroidota > Bacteroidia > Cytophagales > Microscillaceae > JALONJ01. The sequence goes on from JALONJ010000085.1 coordinate 6,134, forward strand.
CTTTTCGTTCGTCTTCCAGTTGTTGCAAAGCCTCCTCTTTGGCTTGGGCTTGCTCTACAAAAGTTAGGAACGCTTTGCCTTGATTATCAAATATCTTTAGCGTATGAGACTCCAATCTAAAAGTAACTTGCAAACTTGGGCTATACCACTCAAGCTCAATGATTTGCTCAACCAGCCCCTCGTGAGCGCGAGTCCATACATAAAACTCATTGCTATCGGGGTCATAAACATAATATTCTTCAACGCCATAGCGATTGTAAAATCGCCACTTACGCAGCATTTCTCTTGAGGTATTGCCGGGCGAAAGAATCTCAAAAACCACCTGCGGGGCAATATTGTCTTCTTCCCATTGTTTATAAGAGCCACGATGACCTTTGGGGCGACCAAACGCTACCATTACATCAGGAGCTACTTTCAGGAGTGGATTGCCCTCAATTGGATACCACAATAAATCACCCGCCACAAACACATCGGTTTGATGGGCAAAGACCGAGTCAAGATTGCCTTTGATTGTCGCAATCCATTCAAATTGTTTGGTATTATCTGCCATTCTTTCGCCGTCCGAATCAGGGTAAATAATTTTCCCTGCCTCATCAAAATACTCTACCGGCAGGGTTATGACTGGATTTAAAACCATAATGATGAAAATTTTACCAAATTTACTAAAAAACAAAAAAAACGAGAACAAAATCTTGGATTTATTCTCGTTTTTCTTTTAGCAAAATTTAGGCTGCGGATTGTCAAACCGCATATTAGGCATTATACAAAAGTCGATAGTATTCCTCAGCCATTCTGCCCGATTCAAACTGCGGTTTTACACCCTGCAAACTAGCTTTTACGATTTTGAGCCATTCTTCAGGTTTGTCATAGTAAGTGGGAATAATCTCATTTTCCAGCACTTTATACATCTCATCACAGTCGCGCTCATCTTGCTCTTCTACCGGCAAAGTTTCATCAACAATTGGAATCAAGAAGCCGTTTTTGCCGTGTTCGACAAACTCACAAACCCAGCCATCAAAAGTTGAGAAATTTACGCCACCATTCATTGCCGCCGTCATTCCACTTGTGCCGGAGGCTTCGCGCGGGCGACGAGGTGTATTGAGCCATATATCGGCTCCACCCTTGAGTAGTCTGGAAAGACGCAATTCATAACCTGTCAATACGGCACAGTTGGCATTTTCTTGGGTATAGCTTACCAAGTGATTGAATACACTAACCGACTGAATATCAGTAGGATATGGCTTGCCAGCCCAAATAATTTGCACTTTTTTGTCGGTTTGATTGACCAATTTTTTGAATCGGGCAATATCGTTGAGCAACAAATCGGCACGTTTGTAACCGGCAAAACGCCTTGCCCAAACAATGGTCAATACATTGGGGTCAAATATTTTTCCGGTCTGGTCGGCAACCACTCTAAAAAGCCAAGATTTTAGCTCTTTTTTGCGCTCGATGAGGGCTTTATCATTACCTTTCTCGAGATGTTTATACAAATCATCATCTTGCCAGTATTTGCCGTTTTGGGCATTGGTGATGGAGATAATTGGGCAAATATTGTCATACTCTTTCCACATCAAGCGCGATACTTCGCCGTGCAATTTAGAAACCCCGTTTGCCAATTTTGACATTCGCAAAGCCGTAACTGTATAATTGAGATTGTGGCGGTGGTCGGTTACATCTTGAATCTCGCGTGGGGTAAGTACCCGATTAAAGAAACCCATTTGATTCAAAAAGAAAGCATCGTGTTCTTCATTACCGGCTTTTTCGGGAGTATGGGTGGTAAATACAAAATGCTTACGCACCTCCTCCAAATCATTGTTATATTTTTGGAATAAATAAGAAGCCAGAGGCAAGGCGTGTCCTTCATTGATGTGATACATATCTGCTCCACCCAAAGCCTCAATCACTTTGCCGCCCCCAATGCCCAGTACAATACTTTGGGCTACCCGCGTGGCAATATTGTCATCGTACAAGCGATGCGTAATGGTACGCGCCAAGTGATCGTTTTCGGGAATATCGGTCGTAAGCAAATAGAGCGGAGCTGTGCCAAACAAATCGGGTGGTAGGTAATACGCTTTGACATACACCCGTTGGTTGGTATTGATAGTTACTGTAACCGTGATATTGGTATCTTGCAAAAAGTTGTAAGACTTCTCGATAAACTGCGCGCGCATTGTGCGGTCGTCATTGCGAACTTGGTCATAATAGCCGTATTTCCACAACATTCCTACGGCTACAAAATTTTGTTTCAAATCATAAGCACTGCGCAAATGCGAGCCGGCTAAAAAGCCCAAGCCGCCCGAATAAATTTTTAGAGATTGGTCAATCGCATACTCCATACAAAAATACGCTACTTTGGTTTTGTATTTTGCGTCCACTTTGTAGGGGAGTTGCCAAGTGTTATTACTGCTCATATTCTTGTTAAAATTTTGAGGGCGCAATCTCTTAAAAAACTTTAAATTTTGCTAATTATCCTTAGGAAATATTATTGGGTTGTAGTCGCAAAGGCTGATTGATAAGCCTTTGTATGATTACCAATACCAAATTATCGTTTTGACAAAAGATAATTTGACCATAGATAATTCTTTTTTGAAACTAATCGTTTAAAAATTTCTCCTCAATTCATTGTACTTTTCTAAGAGTAATTAATAATATCCTAGTAGGCAAGTTTTAATAATTATCGAGGCAATTAATAAAGTAAAAAAAGTAACATTTCGCAATCGTTTGCTATTTAGAATTAGTCTAATTAAAAATTTTAACAATTTAATAAACCCGAAAACGGTTACGGAATGGATTTCGGAAAAAAACTCTTTTTATATTTATTTTTTTTCTTGTTTTATTCAAAAATCTTCGCTAAAATCAAGGGATTTTACAATAAAATCTCTGTAAAGTCCTAGTGTTAATTATCTTTATGAAAGGAGTGGTTTCGATGGCAAAATAGAACTTTTCCAATAAAGAGTATTGGGAAGTTTATGCCCAATCCAACACCCCTACGACTCACTTAGGGAGAAATTGTTTAGAATCTGTGAAAGACGATTCAGACAAGCCAAATAGGTAGCTCTTCGGACTTGATTCATAGCAATCAAGGTATTAACAAGCAATCAAATTATTATTGACTTTTTTACTTGACTAATTATGTAAGGTAATTTATGAACAAGCTTTTTACAAAACTATTATTTATGTTGATGCTGGTAGCTGGAACGTCTTTTCAGTTATTGGCGCAAGACAGAACCATTAGTGGTACTGTCAAAGATGCAAGCGGCACAGGCATACCCGGAATAAATGTGCTAGAAAAAGGTACTACCAATGGTACAGTTACAGATGGTGATGGCAAGTTTTCACTGTCGGTAAAATCAGGGGCTCTTCTTATGTTCACAGCCGTTGGTTACAAAGCTCAAGAGATTGAAGTAGGCGCACGTACATCTTTTGATATTAATATGGAAGAAGATGTAGCTTTATTACAAGATGTGGTTGTAGTAGGCTATGGTGAGCAAGAGAAGAAAGATGTAACTGGAGCAATTACTACCATAAGTTCCAAAGATTTCAATGCGGGGGTTATTTCATCACCCGAACAATTGATTCAAGGTCGTGCAGCTGGAGTACAAATTACACAAACAAGTGGCGAGCCGGGTGCAGCGGTTAATATTCGTATCAGGGGAACCTCCTCAGTTCGTGCAAACAACAACCCTCTTTATGTAGTAGATGGTGTTCCGTTAGCTGGAAATGAAACTCAAGCCGGTGGACAAGATTTCGGGTTAGGAACAAGCGCAGCACGCAATCCCTTAAACTTTTTAAACCCCGGTGACATAGCAAACATTGAAATTTTGAAAGATGCTTCCGCTACTGCTATCTATGGTTCAAGGGGTGCAAACGGTGTAGTAATGATTACTACTAAGAAAGGTACTCAGGGTAAAGGTGTCTTGGACTACTCTTATGCTTTGAGTTTCTCATCAATTACGAAAAAATATGATGTTTTGGGTAGAGATGCATATTTAAATGCTTATGAAAGTTTTAACGGAGCTACTGCTCGTCAGAATCAAGATGGAGGTGCCAATACTGATTGGCAAAATGAGATTTTTAGAACTGGTATTACACACAGCCATAATTTAAGTTTTGGTGGTGGTGATAAAAGCACTAACTATTTATTTTCATTAGGCTACTTAGATCAACAAGGTATCATTGAAGAAAGTGCAATGAAAAGATTCTCGGTGAGATTTAATGGTTCTAAGAAATTTATGAATGATAAACTAACCATTGGAGCACAATTAAGTATAGCTGATACTCGTGACGATAATGTTCCCGTAACTCAAAACTCGGGATTTGAAGGTGATTTGATTGCTAATGCCATTAAATTAAATCCTACATTACCAATTTTTGATGTAAGAGATGTGGACGGTGATAATAATACAACCGAGTTTACTCAAATTAGAATCCAGTTGCACTTTTGGCTTTATCCAAAGACTTTACCAATACTATTAGAGCTTTAGGTAATTTATCAGCAGAGCTTGAAATTATTAAAGGTTTGACTTTTAAAACAGTAATTGGATTAGATAGGTCTTTTTCTACTCGGAAATCTGCCTCCTCTCGAGATTTAAGAACAAATGCTACCTTCAATAAGGGCAGGCTATATCTCAATGAAAATCAAGTAGATAATAGACTTTGGGAAAATTATTTTACTTTCAAGAAAACTTTTGGGAAAGTAGATGTGAACGCGTTGTTAGGCTATTCTTATCAGTCTTTTGGCAATAGCTTTTCTAATATTGAAATGACTAATTTTAGAACAAGTAATTTAGACTTGATGATTAATAACTATGCCTCAGTAGATGTAAGAGCTGGTAATTCTATTGTGCCAACCAACTCGGGAGACACAAAAGATGAACTACAATCTTACTATACACGTGTACAAATGGGCATAAGTGACAAATATTTATTTACTGCAACAGTAAGGGTGGATGGCTCTACTCGTTTTGGTGGCAATAACAAATATGGTGTATTTCCTGCTTTTGCTTTCAAATGGCGATTGATAGATGAAGATTTTATACCTAAAAATATCTTCACTGATTTGAATTTGCGTTTAGGGTACGGTATAACAGGTAATCAAGAAATTCCTTATTTTCTTTATTTACCAAGAGAAAGATATGCTGATTGGGATATAAACAATGAAGGAAATTTAGCTGGTGGAGGTCTTGACCGAGTAACTAATGAAAATCGTAACTTAAAATGGGAATCCACGGCACAATTTAACGCCGCCGTAGATTTTGGATTCTGGAACAACCGAGTTACTGGTTCATTAGATTACTATCACAAAACCACAAATGATTTATTATCGCTAACTGTTTTTGCTCAACCAGCCCCTGCAGGCAATGCTTTTGTGTTTAGAAATATTGATGCTGATATTATCAATTCAGGAGTAGAATTATCTTTGAATGTAGTTGCAGTTGATAAAGCAGACTTCCGATGGAACGTTGGTGGAAATATGGCATACAATAAAAACTTAGTTAAAAGATTAGACGGTAGTTTTGATACCGGAGCTATTAATGGACAAGGTTTGACGGGGGCTTTTGCCCAACGTATTGCTGCTGGGCAACCCCTCTATGCCTTCTTCCTCAGAAATTTTGGCGGTTTTGATGCCAACGGTAACTCTATTTATCCAGAAGGTGATAGACAACAATTTTCGGGTAGAAGTCCGCTTCCCAAAGTAACAATGGGTCTGAGTAATGATTTTCGTTATAAGAACTTTGATATGAACATCTTCTTCACAGGTCAATTTGGGCAATATATCTATAGTAATACCGAAAATGCTTTCTTTACGGCTGGTGCATTAGCAGGTGGACGCAATGTAATCACCAAAGTAGTAGGAAACGGTGAAGGCCTTTTAAATGCACCAGATGTATCAACTCGGTTCTTACAAAAAGGCGATTTTGTTAGATTGCAAAATGTAACTCTTGGCTATAATATGAATCTTAATAACAAAATAATTTCCTCTTTGCGGTTCTATCTCAATGGGCAAAACCTTTTTGTGATTACAAAATACGATGGACAAGATCCTGAGGTTAGTGTCAATAAACAAATTAATGGTATCCCATCTGCGGGAATTGATTATACAGCTTACCCTCGGGCAAGAACATTTACTTTTGGTGTGAATGCAAGGTTTTAAACATTCTTGATAAACGATTTATTAAAACCTTAGAAGATTTAATTTAAACTTTAAATCATTAAATAAAATGAAAAAATATGTTTTAAAATTAAGGGTATTGATGCCTCTAATATTCCTTCTAACCATCGGTTGTACTGACTTAGAAGTAGATGAAACTGACTCGGTAGTTGTCAATACAACTGGGGGAAATGCAACTACGAATGTTGCTGATTTGTTAGCCTCTGCCTATACTGACTTAGGAGCTTTTACGGATCAGGCTAATATTTATTCGCTTTTTCAGCATGTATCAGATGAAATGATACCCCCTACTCGTGGTACCGACTGGGGAGATAATGGCGTTTGGCGCACATTGCACGCCCATAACTGGGATGCTACGCACCAATTTGTAAGGGATTCTTGGAATCAATTAAATCAACGGGCGTTTAAAGCTGTAAGGATATTAGCATCTAGTCCTACTCCAGCACAAGCAGCTGAGGCGCGCTTTCTAAGAGCCTTCTATATGTGGAATATAATGGATTTATATGGGAAAGTTCCTTATCGAGAAGCAAATGAAGGGGTAGAAGTTAATCCCAGAGTCTTGACGCGACAAGAGGCTCTCAATTTTATCATAGCTGATTTAGAAGCAGCTCTAGCTGGTTTACCTGCTACTGCCCCTACCAATCCGAATCCTAAGGCAACTAAAGCGGCGGCAAATGCTCTTTTAGCCCGAGTATATTTGAATAAGGCTGTTTATACTCAACCACTTGAGAATGCAGCCGGACCTTATACTTTTAACAATGCTGATATGGATAAAGTAATTAGCTATGCTGATGCAATAGCAGCTGATGGATATGCGCTGGAAGACGAGTATTTTAAGCCTTTTACAAATACTGCTAATACAGATGTTATTTTAACTAGCCCCGAAGGTTCACCCGAAAATCGTTGGAGAATGACTTTGCATTACAATAATAACCCAGACGGCTGGAATGGATTTGCAACTTTATCAGAGTTTTATGCTAAATTTGATAACAATGATGAGCGTAAATCTGCACCATCTCCACGTGCATTAGGCCAGACTTTTCACGGAATCAAAAAAGGTTTTTTAGTAGGATCTCAACTGAATGATAATGGACAACCAATTACCAATACACGACAAGGTATTCCTTTATCATTCTCGCCCGATGTTGCATTAGCAGGTGCTAAAACTGATGCAGGGATTCGGGTAATCAAATACCACCCAGCCGACGCAGGAAAGTATATTATTTTGCGTTATGCCGACGTGTATTTGATGAAAGCTGAAGCACTATTTCGTAAAGGAAGTACAGCCGAAGCAAAAACGCTTATCGATAATTTGAGGGCTTTAAGGGGTTTGGGTGCATTACCCGGGGCTCTTACCTTACAAAATATTCTAGACGAGCGTGGTAGAGAACTTTATTGGGAAGGTATTAGAAGAGTTGATCAAGTTCGTTTTGGCACCTTTGATGATGTCTGGCAGGAAAAAGCGTCGACTGATTCAAGAAGGGTATTATTCCCAATCCCACAACAAGCTATGGATTCAAACCCCAACCTTACCCAAAACCCAGGTTACTAACCTAGTCTTAATTTTAATTTTGTTATTTTAATCCAAATGAAGCAAGTGCAAACTTGCTTCATTTTTTAATGTTTAGTAGGTTTGTAAGGTATTTTATAATATCAATAAATAATTTCGTAACTCATTGATAATCAGATAGTTATGAATTATTCTGTAAACTTACTAATTCTCAAGATTTTGGAAGGTGAAACACCTTAATACAAATATGAAACAACTTTACTTGGGCTTCTTCATTCTTTTAGGGGCTTGTTATAATCCTTCGCAAACTACCCTATTTACGCAATTATCGCCTTCCGAAACGGGTATCAATTTTACCAATCAACTGGATTTAAAAGAAGATTTTGATGTCTTTCGCTATCGCAATTATTACAATGGCGGGGGCGTGGCAATCGGCGATATCAACAATGATGGCTTGCCCGATGTCTTTTTGACTTCGAATATCGGCAAAAACAAACTTTATCTTAATCAAGGTAATTTCAAATTTAAAGACATTAGCCAAGAAGCGGGTGTAGAGGGCAGCAAGGCTTGGAGTACTGGCGTGAGTATGGCTGATGTCAATGGCGACGGCTGGCTCGATATTTATGTCTGCAACTCCGGCAATGTAAAAGGCGATAATAAAGAAAATGAACTTTTTATCAATCAAAAAAATTTGAAATTTAAAGAACAAGCCAATCAATACGGTTTAGATGATAGCGGCTTCTCAACCCACGCCGCTTTTTTGGATTATGATTTGGACGGCGATTTAGATTGCTATTTATTGAATAATTCTTTTCGCCCCATTGGTAGTTTTGGACTGGAAAATATCCGAGATGTCCGCGATGAAAAAGGCGGCGACAAACTGTTTCGCAATGACAACGGTACATTTGTGGACGTAAGCGAAGCCGCTGGTATCTATGGCAGTGTGGTGGGCTTTGGTTTGGGGATTGCCGTGAGTGATGTCAATGCGGACGGCTACCCCGATATTTATGTTTCCAATGACTTTTTTGAGCGCGATTATTTGTATATCAATAATCAAAATGGCACTTTCCAAGAAAGTTTGACCTCGTATATTCGCAATACCAGCGAGTTTTCGATGGGTTCGGATATTGGCGATATGAACAATGACGGCTACCCCGAAATTTTTACGACCGATATGCTCCCCGAAGACGATTATCGCCTCAAAATGACCCAATCATTCCCTACCTATGATGTAGTGCAAGCGCGCCTCAAAAACGATTATTACGAACAATTTATGCGAAATATGTTGCAATTAAACAATGGCGATGGCACATTTAGCGAGATTGGTTTGTATGCTGGGGTGGCGGCTACTGACTGGAGTTGGGGGGCTTTGATGGCTGATTTTGACAACAACGGCAACAAAGAAATCTATGTTACCAATGGCATTTATAAAGATGTAACCGACCAAGATTTTATCAATTTTTTGGCAAATGATGAGCGTTTGCAAAAAATATATCGTGGCGAAAAAATCAATTTCAAAGAATTAGTCGATAAAATGCCCTCGACCAAATTGCCCAATTATATGTTTGCCAAAGAAGCTAAGTCCTTGAAATTCAAGAACTTAGCCAAAGAATGGGGTTTAGCCGAGCCTAGCTTCTCCAATGGGTCGGCGTATGGCGATTTAGACAATGACGGCGATTTGGATTTGATTACCAATAATCTTAATCAACCTTTGTTTGTGTATCGAAACAATGCCGAAAAAATGACCAAAAATCATTTTTTAAAAATAAAATTTAAAGGCAGTCAAAAAAATGCCTTTGGCGTAGGGGCAAATGTTACTTTGTATAAAAACGGGCAACAAATCTTTTTTGAGCATTATCCTACGCGCGGGTTTCAATCTTCAATGGATTATACCGCTACTTTGGGTACCGGCGATTGGGCTACATTGGACAGCCTCAAAGTGGTATGGGCAGGTAATTTGACCCAAATCATTCCCCAACAAAAAACCAATCAAACGATTACTTTAGATATAAAAAATGCCCAAAAACGCCCTTTTAGCCCGAAAAAAATTCCCTCTTTAAACGCCGAAATCAAACTAAGCCCCGAATTTAAGCATACCGAAAACGATTTTGTGGATTTTGACAAAGACCGACTTTTGTACCATCTGCTTTCGCAACAAGGTCCGGCTTTGGCGACCGGCGATTTGAACAATGACGGCTTAGATGATTTTTATATCGGCGGGGCAAAAGACCAAGTAGGAGCTATTTATTTGCAATCGCCCAATGGATTTAATGAAGTAAATGCCGAGGCTTTTGCCGAAGATAAGACCTTTGAAGATATAGACGCAAAGTTTTTTGATGCCGATGCTGACGGCGATTTGGATTTGTATGTCGTGAGTGGCGGGGTGGAGTATCCGGCGCAATCGGCGGGCTATCAAGACCGTTTGTATATCAATCAAGGCTCAAAAAATCAGCCCAAATTGGTCTATGTCAAAACGGCTTTGCCCGAAATCGGCATCTCCGGCTCTTGTGTAGAAGTGGCTGATTTTGACGATGATAAGGATTTGGATTTGTTTGTGGGTGGGCGAGTTTTCCCCGAAAAATACGGCATCACGCCCAGCAGTATTTTGCTGGAAAATGATGGCAAAGGCAATTTCCGCGATGTAACTTCGGAAAAAGCTTCGCAATTAAAAAATATTGGAATGGTTACAGATGCTCTTTGGTTCGATTATGACGAAGATGGAGCTTTGGATTTGATTTTGGTGGGTGAATGGATGCCTATTACCATTTTCAAAAATCGCGGAGCAGGTTTTCAAAAAGTCAAAAATCCCAAAGGTTTTGAAAATACTGCCGGATTTTGGAATATGATCGCCTTGTTTGATATGAACCAAGATGGCAAACCAGACCTGATTTTGGGTAATTTGGGGCTTAATTCTCGGTTTAAGGCTTCTGCCCAAGAACCTTTTACCTTGTATATCAATGATTTTGACCAAAATGGCTCATTAGACCACGTTTTTGCCCATTACAATCAAGGCAAAGAAGTGCCTTTTGCCCTCAAACAAAACCTGACCGCCCAAATGGTATCTTTGAAAAAGAAATTTTTATATTTTAAAGACTTTGCCGGTAAAACCACCAGCGAAATTTTTACCAAGGAAGCCCTAGAAAACTCGACCGTTTTGCAAGCCCAAACTTTTGCCTCGGCGGTGGCGGTCAATCAAGGTCGCGGAGTTTTCAAAATGCAAGATTTGCCCGAGTTAGCCCAAATTTCTACTATCAATGCCGCCGTAGCGATTGATTTGAACAATGACAAAACTTTGGAATTGTTGGTTGCCGGAAACTTTTCGGGGACAAAACCCGAAATTGGTAAATACAATGCCAGTTATGGATTGGTTTTGAAATCGGATAAAAACAATTTTCAACCCATTTTGCCGCGCGAGTCGGGAGTATCGGTCGTGGGCGATGTTCGCAAAACCGCCGTTTTGAAATCGACTGAAGGCAGTCAATTGGTGATTTTTGCCCGCAATAATGATAAACCAAAATTTATTAGAATTAAATGATAAAATGGTTTTATGGTGAGATGGTGAAATGGTTTTATGGTGAAAATGGTTTCGATTCTTTGCCACTTTTCAAAAAAACTGTAACGCGGGCTGTCTAGCCTGCGCGCAAATGAGTTTAGGCTTAGAAGCTGTTTTAAAATAGGATTAATCAATATTTTATGAGAACGCAGATTTTTTATCATAATCCTCCTAACAATCTGCGTAATCAGCGTTCAAAACTGCCTTTATATGGGCAAATATTTGATAATCAGGCAATTAATTATTTTTCAAAAATAAAATCTTGTAAACTCAAATTTTAAAAGAATCGCTCAAAATGATTTTAAAACAGTTTCTTAGAATAAAGCCAAAATTTTCCTGAAAATGGACAAAGAACTAAATAATAACGTAATCACCTGATAATCAATTAATTACGATTTTTTACAAAACTAATCAATTTTAATCTCTATTTGAAAAAAATATTACATAAAATGCTCATAATCAATATGTTATTTAAAAATATACTACAACTTTTCTCGTATTTTTCGGCTTGGTTTTTCGGAATTTTGCTATTGAATTTGGTAGCCTGCGGCGAGCAAAAACCTGCCGAACCCAAATTATTTGAAGAACTCAAACCCGAGCAAACCGGAATTAGCTTTGTGAATAAACTCACGCCTACGCCCGAACTGAATATTTTTAAATATTTGTATTATTACAATGGCGGGGGCGTAGCTTGCGGCGATTTTAATGGCGATAATTTGCCCGATATTTATTTTACGGCTAATCAAACTGCCAATCAATTGTATTTGAACAAAGGTAATTTCAAATTTGAAGACATTACCGAAACCGCCGGCGTAGCCGGAATAGAAGACGGCTGGACAACCGGCGTAACCATAGTAGATATAAATGCCGATGGAAAACTAGACTTATATGTCTCACAATTAGGCAATTACATTGGAATTTTTGGCAAAAATCAATTATTTATCAATCAAGGCAACGACGAAAAAGGTGTACCAACTTTCAAAGACGAAGCCAAAAAATACGGTTTGGATTTAGTGGGCTTTTCGACCCAAGCCACTTTCTTTGATTATGATTTAGATGGTGATTTGGATATGTATATGCTCAATCACAGTGTCCACGACAATGGCACACAACTCCCGCGCGATACTTTGTTGTATAAAAAACACAAGTTGGCGGGCGATAAATTGCTGCAAAACAACCAAGGCAAATATGTAGAAGTAACCGAAAAAGCCGGATTGTATAGTAGCGTGATTGGCTATGGCTTAGGCGTGGGCGTGGGTGATGTGAACAATGACGGCTACCCCGATATTTACATTGGCAATGATTTTCACGAAAACGATTATTTATACATCAATCAAAAAAATGGGACTTTCAAGGAGATTTTGCAAACCGCGATGGCGCATACTTCGCGCTACTCAATGGGCAATGATATAGGTGATATTAACAATGACGGACTGATGGATATTGTGTCAATGGATATGTTGCCCGAAGATTACAAAATTCTCAAAGCCTCACAAGCCGAAGATCCTTTGAATGTGTATAATTATAAACTTCGATTTGGCTACAACCACCAATTTTCGCGCAATACTTTGCAATTGAATTTGGGCAATAACAAATTTTCCGAAATTGGGGCTTTGAGTGGGGTTTATGCCACCGATTGGAGCTGGTCGGCTTTGTTTGCCGATTTTGATTTAGATGGTTGGCAAGATATTTTTATCTCGAATGGCATTGAACGCCGCTCCAATGATTTGGATTATATCAAATACATTTCTACTGAAGCCAATCAAATTCGTTTGCACGGCGATTTGACTTCCAAAGATTTAAAATTGATTGAATCAATGCCGGTCATCAAATTGCCGAATTATTTGTATCGCAATTTGGGCAATTTGCAATTTGAAAATATGGCGGAAAAATGGGGCTTAGGCACGCCTACCATTGCCAGTGGTTCGGCTTATGCCGACTTGGACAATGATGGCGATTTGGATTTGGTGGCAAACAATACCGGCACGCCCGCTTCGGTCTATAAAAACCTGACCCGCGAAATCAAAAAAGAAAATAATTACCTCAAAATCCGTTTCAAAGGCGATTCTATGAATACCTTGGGCATTGGTGCGCGCGTGCTTGCCAATACCAAAAAAGGCATAATGCAACAAGAGCTTTATACTACGCGCGGTTTTCAATCGGCGGTCAATCCCGAAATTATAATGGGCTTGGGCGATATCCAAAGCCTTGATTCATTGGTAGTTATCTGGGCAAATCACCGCTACCAAGTTTTGAAAAATGTCAAGGCAAATCAGACTTTGATCCTAGAACAAAAAAATGCCTTGAGTAAATATAAATTTCCTAGTAATGAATTGGCAAAGCCGCTTTTTCAGGATATAAGCGATTCTTTAAAAGTTGATTTTGTGCATTTGGAAAATGATTTTATTGAATTTAACCGCGAAGCCCTCATTCCGCACACGCAAGGGAGTGAAGGTCCGGCTTTGGCAGTCGGTGATGTCAATGGCGATGGCAAAGTTGATTTTTATACCGGCGGGGCAAAGCATCAAAGCGGAATGTTGCATATTCAAACCAACAATGGTTTTGATGGCAAAGAATTATTGGCTTTTCGCCAAGATAGTATTGCCGAAGACGTAAAAGCCGAGTTTTTGGATGTGGACAATGATAAAGATTTGGATTTAATTGTCTTGAGTGGGGGCAATGAATTTTGGGGCAAAGCCGAACCCAATCGCCCACGTTTGTATTTGAATGACGGCAAAGGCGATTTTAGCAAAAATAAAGAGGCTTTTGCCGGAATTTACCTCACCGGAGGGGCTTTGGCAACGGCTGATTTTGATAAAGATGGTGATGTAGATATTTTTATAGGCGCGCGCGCCTTGCCGAATAATTATGGCAAAATTCCCGATAGCTATTTGTTGGTGAATGATGGCAAAGGCAATTTTAAAGAAATCACCCCCCAAACCGAAGGTCTTAAGCAAGTGGGCTTGGTCAAAAGTGCCGCTTGGGGCGATTTGGACAAAAACGGCTACCCCGATTTGGTCGTAGTCGGCGATTGGATGCCAATTACCATTTTTATGAATGAAAAAGGCAAATTGAATAAACTTTCGGAAAAAACGACCGGTTTAGCATTTAGCAATGGCTTTTGGAATACAGTGGCTTTCAATGATATAGACGGCGATGGCGATTTGGATATGATAGCCGGCAATTATGGCTTAAACTCGCGGCTCAAAGCCAGCCAAGCCGAGCCGCTTTGTATGTATGTTGATGATTTTGATAAAAACGGACAAATTGAGCAACTGTTATTCCATTATCATCAAGGGAAAAAACGCTTGTTTATGACCAAAGACGAAATCACCAAGCAATTGGTAAGTTTGAACAAAACTTTTGTTACTTATAAAGCCTTTGCTGAGGCAAATGAAGACCAAGTGATTGAACCGGCTAAGTTGAAAAAAGCCGACCTTTTACAAGTATATGAAATGCGCTCGTGCGTGATTAAAAACGAAGGAAATAATCAATTTGCTTTACAGCCTTTGCCGCTTGAAACCCAATTCTCGACAATTAACGCATTGATAATCAATGACTTCAATAAAGATGGAATAAAAGATATATTCACTGCCGGCAATTTTTATGAAGTCAATATTCAAATGGGGAGGCACGATGCCAGCTACGGCAATTTGTTATTGAATGATAAAAAAGGTAATTTGACCTTGAAACCCAATCGAGAGATTAATTTGTTTTTGAGTGGGCAAATTCGGAATATGGCTATGTTTGATTATCAAGGCAAAAAAGTGATTTTGTTGGCACGGAATAAAAGTACCGTACGATTTTTGAAAATAAATCCGTAAAATATTCTTAAACCATTGATTATCAGATATTTACATAAAAATATCAAACGGCTGAATTTTTATTCAGCCGTTTTTTTTACAATACTTCGGATAGTTTTTATAAGTAATTGATTATCAGCTAGTTATGTTATTTTAAATATTTTTTGTAACTGACTGATTATCAGATACTTAGCAAATAACTCAGAAAAGAAC
Organism: Microscillaceae bacterium; assembly: GCA_025455045.1. GTDB lineage: Bacteria > Bacteroidota > Bacteroidia > Cytophagales > Microscillaceae > JALONJ01. The sequence continues at coordinate 21,385 of JALONJ010000085.1, forward strand.
CCTACTCCGGGGGCAGGGGGCTTAGAAACTAGAAACTGTCTGAACCATTGTGCTTAGATACTTATATTCAAATAGCACCCTTCCTAATTCACCTTCTCGCTTTTGAGTTCGGCTTCCAGAGCTTTGATTTGCGCCAGATATTGAGCTTCTTTTTGGGCAAATTCTGTTTCTTTTTGATTGATTATCAGGGTTTTTTGCTCGGCTTCTGTGAGCAATTGTTGAGTGCGTTGATTATTTTGCAAATTGTACGTGGTAATGGCTACTGCCTCGGCTAATCTTGCCAAAAATTCTTCATAATACTCGGGAATTGTAGTGAATCCGGCTAACTCGATTACGCCTAAGCATTGCCGGTCATAAACCAATGGTATCAATAACAAATATTGAGGTAGTGCCTCGCCCAAACCCGAGCTGATTTTGAAATAGTTTTTGGGGAGGTGGTCTAGGTGCATCATTTTTTGCTGGGTAAAACACTGCCCAAGCAAACCCTCACCAACCAAGACTTGGTTTTGGGCATATTTTTCGGCACTGATGCCATAAAAAGCCGTCAATTGCAAATAATCGGATTCGGTTTTATACGCATTTTTGAGGTATATAGCCCCTTGTTGCCAATTGAGGTATTTGATCAAATGGATGATGAGTTCGCGGTACATCGTTTGGCTGTCTTGAAAAGAGCGCAAAATAACCCCAAAATCAGCCAAACCCTTGCTGATAAAACTGCGTTTTTCGTCATCAAGCCTTATCAACTCCATTACTTGCAAATTGCTCTTGAGTCGTTCTTCGCTTTGATTGAGGTATTCGTTTTGCGCCTGAAAATCTTGCAATATTTTTTGATTGTTTTGCTCGCTTTTTGCCGAGCTGTAGAGCATAAAGCTGAAAGTACTCACCAAAAGCACCGTAATAATGACCACATTTACCATTACAAATGAATAACTCGGATGATTTTTGCCGATTTGAGTAAAGTGTGCGCCAAAAAAACGATAAATATCATCAAACAACCACCCAGCTATCAAAACCACTGAAACTGCCAAAATAAGCGGAATTTTCTCTTTGAGCGTAAACAAGGCAAAGGGTAAACATACCGAAACAATAATCACAAAATGAGGCGAAGTGTAGGTAAGGGGGTCGCGCTCGCTGGCGGGGTTGAGTTTGTTGAGAATATCATACAAAAAAACTACGGTAGCCGGAGTAAGTGCCAAAATCAAGCGAGATAAAATGCTCATTTTGAGGTAGTTGAGCAAAGGAAATAGCAAAGCAAAAAGCATCAAACCCCAAAATACGCGTAGATTTGAATTAGAAGCTCCCCAAAAAGCTATCAACAAAAATACAGACAGAGCAATCGCAAGCAAGCTGAATTGATTGGAGAGGCGCACACGGTCTTGGCGGTTCATATCCCAAGCAGAACCCACACCAATATTGCTATAAAATTGCCAAAATTTGTAGATGTATTTCATAAATTACTACTCAATTCGTGATTGAGGATATTTTTTAATGGCAAGGTTTGAGTTTTGGTGATTAAATTATTTTTGGAGTCATTATAAACTATGAGATAACTCCTCACTATTTTGTAAGTGATTGATAATCAATTACTTACAAAAAAATCGGTTTGAATTTTATAAAACTCCACCTAAAAGGCATTTAAAAATTGTACTTTTCTAATATTCTTACTTTTAAAATGAGTTTTGTTTTATAAAATAAAAAAAAGTGCAATTATCTCGTTTTTGTAAGTACTTAATTATCAGCGTTTGGCAAGAGGTTATCTAAACATCATTAAAAATCAATCAATCGATAAAGTCATTGGGGCATTGACCATCAATAAATCAACAAACCTCCAAATGAATAAATCAACCAATCAAGTCATTGCGTCATTAAATTTTCCAAATGCATAAATCAACCAATCAACCAATAAAGTCATTGATTTCACCAGTCTCTCATATTACCTTGTCAATCCTCAACTTGATAAGGAATAAATTTGATTTCTAATTCTGAGCCTTCGGCGAGGTCTTCGGCTTCTTTGAGAATATCCTCGTCATCTTCGGGGTAGAACCAGTTGATATCGACTCTACCACCCCGCTCTTGGTATTGTTTGAGGTTTTTCAACAAGGTTAAAATAGACTTAAAAGAACTGGTATTGAAATAAGTCAATTTAAAGTTGAATTGTAAGTTCCGGTTTACCTCTTGAGTATAGGCTTTGACCCATCTTACGATTTGGTCATAAAACTCGACGGTATATTCCAGATACGACTCTCCGGCTATTTCGCAGACTCCGGTGTCGGCATTCAGACTTACATTCGGCGTATAAAACTCGGTACGCTCGCCTTTTATTATCAAATTATTCATACACCATTTTTGGTTTTAATCTACGGCAATTAATTAAATTTATAAAGCTGATTATCTATCATTTGGAGATTTATTGATTTCAGAGACAACAATACTTCGGATGGTTTTTGTAAGTAATTGATAATCAACAAGTTATGCTATTTTAAGTATTTTATGTAACTACCTGATTATCAGATGCTTAGCAAATGACTCGGAACTGAACCCCCTCCGGGGGCAGGGGGCTTAGAAACTGTCCGAACTATTGAGATAATAAATTTATCCAGTGTCTTTGATTAGTAATTAAAAATATCTAACTACTTGATTATCAAATGTTTATATAAATTCAAATCTTTAATCCAAATAGTTTATCTGATATATTTATACATTAGAAACGGGTGCATTTCAAATTTACGCATTTCTTTTGCCTCACCCTGCCCTCTCCGAAGGAGAGGGTGATAGGTAGTAAATTTGAAATGCACCCTTAGAAACTCGGAACTAAAAGCCCGAAACTAGAAAATCATTATTTATCAAATTTGACAGTAATAATATAAAAACTACGATTTTCTTCTAAGGTTTCTATTTTCATTTCAATTGGGTTTTGACTGGTGAGAGCCACCTTTACCAAGCCAATGCCTGCGCCCTTGCTTAGTTCATTATCTGTATTCTCGACTAGCTCAAGGCGATACCTGCGCAAGCCTTCTTCGTCGAATCCATTGATTTTTTCGTGGCGTTCTTGTAACACGGCAATTGATTTTTCTTCTACCATATTGCCCATCGAGAGCCAAAAACTTTCGGGGCTTTCTTGAAACAGTATCAACCCTACTTTATCTACCCGATTGTATTTGCTTGTTTCTGCCGAATAGTAAATAATGTTTTGTGCCAGTTCAATAAAAACCGACACCACTTTGCGCCTAATCCTCTGATTATCAGCCAATAAAGTACGCAAAGAATTGCTCAAATCAGCAATCAAAGCGTGATTGACCGGACCTTTGTACGAAAAAAGAACTTCGGTATCGGTTTGGGCTTCATACGCCCATTTAGCAACTATTTTCGATTTGCGCGGTCTTCCCATTCAACCTGCTTATTTAATTTATTAAAGCTCCCAACCCCGGCGGGGAGCAATTCAAAAAAAACCATTGGCGGTTTGGGGGCTAAAAATTGATTCTCTCGATTTTTCGCTTGCGAATCCACTCTAAATAGGTTTGTAATTCAGGGGCAGATTGCAACAGTTCTACACTATTGTATTTTTTGGCTAATTCGGTATTGCTCAACAAATGATGCAATGATTTGTGGCAAGGTTGGCACAGATTGACTGTAGCTCCGTACCGTCCACCTTTTGATTTGGGGACTAAATGATGTTTGCTTGTGCGCTCTACTTCGCGCTCGCATAATTCACACAAAGGCATAAGTTTGGTTCAGCTTACTGTATTGAGTACTTGGCAAATTTTATAAATCATTGATAATCAATTGCTTACCAAAATATACTTGCTCAATTACTTATCTAATTAATCATCGCCAAAATGAGCAAATTTTTTGCCTTTTTTATCAAACTACTGCAAAAATTTGCCGCAAAGTTAATTTTGAGTTTACAGAAAAAAAAGAATGTGTACATACTTACGATGAAGCACCTAGGAATAGATACAAAATAAAGTAAACTTTTTAAAAACATAATCAATTGAAAATCAGGTAATTAAATAATTCCTAATTCCCAATTATTAATTCCTAATTCCCTATATATTTGGTACAAAAATTTAAAATAACGTGAATATTTTAGTAACTATTTGATAATGAGCTAATTATCATACAAAAATGCACTCTTTTTTACAAAAAATCAATTGTTTCAAAAACAAAATTGTATTATTTTAATATAATAAATATTTAATATGATTTTTGTAGAAATATATAAAATACTGATAACCAATTAGTTAATGAAAAACTGAACCAATAGAACCAATAAAATAACACAACTACGTCATCCTGTAAGGAACTTTGTGGACTTTTTTCGCTTTTGAATAAAAGCACAATTTATTGATATTCAATTGATTACATAAAAATCCTAAGAGGTAACAATTTAACAAAGTTCCACGCAGGATGACGGCTTGGGGAGATTTTGGATTGTCTTTTTAAAACTTTAATTATTTGTACTTTTTCAATATTTTTCAAAATATTCACGTTAAAATAATGGTCAAACCTTTACGGCTTGTGCCTGAGTTTGGTTTTTCTTGAGCATTTTTCGCAAGTAATTTAGCATACCAAGCGGCGAAAATCGCTTGTAAGCCCACAAAAAACGAGCTTCGGGGGTTATCAAAATATGGAGTTTGCCTTTGGCGGCTTTTTTCAATACTTCTTGGGCTACTTCGGGGGCGGTCATTTTGGCTTCTTCAATCATTTTTTTGCCCATTTTTTGGGCTTCTTCACTGCCGCGAGCATATTGCATAATATTGGTTTTGAAAAAATAAGGCATAATACACGAAGCACGAATATTGAAATCTGCCAACTCAACATACATTGTTTCGGTCAATGAAAGTACGGCGGCTTTGGTCATATTGTAGGTTGCCATCCGCGCCCCGGCGCAAAACGAAGCGGCACTGCCAGTATTGATGATATGCCCCGAGCGTTGATGTTTCATAGTCGGTACAAAAAAATGCGATCCATACACCACGCCCATTTGATTAATGCCTATCATCCACTCCCAATTTTCGAGGCTATAAGTGCCGATTTCTTCGCCATCGCCTACTCCGGCATTGTTAAACAGCACATCTATCCCTTGAGCTTGGCGCAAAAAGTCTTGAGCTACCTCGGCATATTGGTTTTTATCGGCTACATCTAGCTCATAGGGCAAAGGCTTACCGCCTAAATTTTTGATTTCGGTGGCAGTCTCGAGGAGTTTGGTATAATTGATGTCGGTAATGCCGATTGTCCACCCATCTTGGGCAAGTTCGTGGGCGAGGGCTTTGCCCAAGCCGGAAGCCGCGCCGGTAATAAAGGCGCGTTTTTGGGGATACATTTGCGAAAGTTTGTATTGCATAAGTCTGCTCAATTTATTGCCGAATATAAAGTTAAAATATGATTTTAGCAAGTTGAATCACTATATAATAAGGGGCTTTTTTGAATAAACTTATTCATAAGCAATTGATTATCAATTAATTATACTAAATTAATTATTTTGAAATAATATTGATATACAAAATAATTTGGCAGGTAATAAATGTAAAAAACGAGGACTTTGCTAACTTGGCGGGCGAAAATACGCGCCGAAATTTGTTCGGGTATCAAATACTTAGCCACTTAGTTTTTAGTTATTATAGTTGAAACCATTTTGTCGCACATACTTTTGGCAGTATTGAAGTCAAAAGTATATTTTAGAATATATTTGGGCTTAGGTTTGACTCCTACATTATATTTAATTATATTACCCAAAAACCTTGATGGCTACTCCTAAATTCTCTGATATGCCCCACAAAGCTAATTCGCCCTTTTTGTTTTTAAAAATCAAGCTCTTGATTGGGATTTTCCTTTTTCAATGGCATATTGTATCGGCTCAATCTTGTTTTCGAGTGGCGGGCGATACTGTAGGTTGTTCACCTTTTACGGTACGCCTCAATAATTGTACGCGAGTATTCGAACCCAATAGTATTCGCTATCGGTTTGCCGACAATTTGACCTTTCAGTTAGATTCCACTTTTACCTATACCTTAGCCCCTGCGCGTACCTTGCCCGATACTTTTAAGATTTGGCAAAAACTTCAAATCTCAGCACGTGCCGACAGCAGTTTGCGGCGCGTGATAGTGTATCCTTCTTTGCCCCCGCAATTTTCGGTCAAACTGTGCCAAAATCAAACCATTCAATTACAAATACTGGACACGGTGTATGATGAGTATGTGATTGATTGGGGCGATAACCAAACCTCAGTAGTAGCCCACAGCCAACCACCGATAAGCAAAACTTATGGAGCTACGCGCACTTTCCGTATCAAGGTGCGCGGGAGATATACGGGTTTAAATTGTGGTGGTGTGGACTCAAGCGATGTAAATATATTGCGGGTATTGCCCCAGCCATTTATTGACACGCTTACCACTACGGCTACCGGCTTAGAGCTAAAAATGCGTACCGATGCCAACTTTACCTACGAAATATTGCCCGATGGGAGCAATACACCTTTGGCAACTTTTGCCGGCATCAATGGCTTGCTTACCCAAACCATTCCGGTAGCCAATGCTACTTCGCAAGTATATTGCTTGCGCGTGCGCATCCGCGATATTTGTGGCAATGCCCTGCTCTCGAGCAATGTATTTTGTTCGGTACATTTGCGCAGTGTGTTGGTCAATGCCGCCGTTGCCACCAATGATATAGAGTGGTCAGTATATCCTGCTACCGCCGTTTTTGGGCGCGATGAAGGCAGTTTTTTGTATCGAAATCGGAGTTTGTATCAGCCTTTTTTTGCCCAAGAAACTACTTATTCAGATAGTCGGGTTTTTTGTGAGCAAGAGTATTGCTATTGGCTAGAAAAAAGATTGAGTAGCCCCTTGGGCAATTTTGTGAGCCGAAGCCAAGAGTCTTGTGTCATTAGCAAGTCAAGAGTACAACCGACTCGGCTCGTGGTATACTCGAGTGTTGAGACTCCGCGTAGTATCCGCTTGTTTTGGCAAATTCCGCCCGACCAGCCCCGTATTACTAATTATCAAATTACGCGTATTATACCCGGCACCAATACCCGCACCCCCTTGCAAAGTACCACGCCCCGCCCCGAATTGCTCGATACTGACTTGAAAATTGACCGCCAATACTGTTATGAAATTCGTTACGAAAATGTGTGTGGTAATTTATCGCCGGTTTCTATCCGAACCTGTCCGGTTTTTTTGAGTGGAAATCTGACTAGCGATGGCAATATTCAATTGAATTGGACGATTTATGAAGCCGGAGCTGAGACATATATCGTGGAAGTATTAGACAATCGCGGGCAGGTAATTCGGAGCGAAAGTGCTTTTAGTGTTCCGCAATACCTTGATACTGAGGCAAAATCAGAAAATCAAATAGTGCGTTATCGCATCAAAACTGTGATTGATGCACAAAATAATATTTTTAGTTATTCCAATATTATTGAAGTTAAACAAAAATTTCGGATATTTTTTCCCAATGCTTTCAAGCCTGACGGTTTAAACAATACTTTTTTTCCCAAAACTCCGGCGGGTTTTGTGCGCCGCTACAAAATCACGATTTATGACCGATTGGGCGAAGTAATGTTTAGCACGCAAAACCTGCAAGATGGCTGGGACGGCAACTATAAGGGCAAACCCGCCGAATGGGGAACTTATATCTACTTGGCGGAGGTAGAAGACAATAGTGGCGAAAAATACAATCTAAAAGGAACTTTTGTTTTGATTCGTTGACGGCAATTGGTAATGAGATGATAGGAAAATTTGCTTTCAAATATGAAATAATCCATAATACCAAAAACGGATAGGTGGTGGGTAGCCACCCAGCCTACCAATCCGTTTTGGCTAATCAATCAACTTTTGAGACTGAAAGTAAGCACGGGCGTGGTGGCTTCACTTACGACCCCTTCGCTCACACTTCCCGAAAAAAGTCGGGCAATGCCGGTTCGCTTGTGCGAAATCATCACTATCAAGTCGGCGTGAATGGTAGTGGCAAAGTGGACTACGCCATCATCTTCGATATAGTCGCAATATACTTCAAACTCATAATTCTCGAGACTGTATTTGCGCGCAAAATTTTTGGCTTTTATGCGCAAATCTTTGCTTGGGGTAAAATTGGCGGGCGTATTGATGTGTACCAAGTGAATTTTAGCTCCAAAAAAAGCCTGAAATTCTTGGATTTGAGCAATCGGCAAATTATCCTTATCATCTAAATTGCAAGCCAAAACCAAATTTTTGAAATCAATTTCTTTGGGGCGTTGGCGCAAAGTAAGTACCGGGCAAGGCGCAAATCGGACTACTTTTTCGGCATTAGAACCGACAAAAAAATTCTCGTACTCGCTGTTGCCCTGCGTACCCATTACGATCAAATCGCTCTTTTCGGCGGCGGCTGTGGCAGTGATGGCTTTGGTAACATCGCCGGAGACAATTTGGTATTTGATGTGCCCATAACCTGATTTGGCTATCAAGTCATTCAAATTGATTTGATTGACCTCAACAATGCTTTTGAGATAGGGAGCATCTTCGTTTTTGCTCATAAAATACTCTTCTGCCGAGACTCTAATCTCGGTGTTGTCGGGGGTAAGCAAGATATGTAGCAGCGTAATTTCGGCTTGGGCTTTGCGCGCGATCGCCACGGCAACCTGCAAGGCGTGGTCGGCAAAAGGGGAAAAATCGGTTGGCACCAATATTTTTTTCATATATGAATTAAGTTTATAGGGTTCATTGATTTTTTGGCAAAATAAGGATAATTTATGCCAAATAAAAGGATAAGTATCAGATTTTTTATGGATTTGATTAGGATTGAATAGCGATAGAAGAAATTGCATAAACCATTGATTATGAGTTAGTTATAAAATAGCAGATAGCAAATAATGAGCAGTGAGAAGCCGGCTGACAGGCTTATAAAAATTAATTGCGCACCCCCCGACGAGGTTCTATACACGACAGCCGGAAAGCGCGCCTATATTGAATAAAATACTTGAGAAAATGGCTTGAGTATTGAAAAATAAAGCAAACTTGATTTTTTTGCCCGACAAATAAGTGTTTGCCGAGATTTAATAATATTTTTGTCTTTGAGATTTTTTGATTGCTAAACCCAAGGCTCAAGTTTGCTCAATTATGACAAAATTAAGTGTTAATATCAATAAATTTGCTACGATTCGCAATGCGCGCGGAGGCAACAATCCCAACCTGATACAAATAGCGATTGATTGCCAGAGATTTGGAGCGGAGGGTATTACGGTACATCCACGCCCCGATGAACGCCATATTCGCTACCAAGATGTGCGCGATTTGCCGGCAGTGATTACGACTGAGTTTAATGTTGAAGGCAACCCGATACCTTCGTTTATCGATTTGGTATTGGCTACCAAACCTACTCAAGTAACTCTGGTACCCGATGCGCCCGATGCACTCACGTCCGATACCGGCTGGGATACCATCAAGCATTACGACTTCTTGCGCGAGGTAATTCAAGAGTTTAAAAAAGCCGGAATCCGCACCTCGATTTTTATCAATCCAATTGCGCCAATGATAGAAGGGGCGGCAAAAGTAGCCACTGACCGCATAGAGTTTTATACCGGCACGTATGCCCATCATTATTTCCAAGACCGCGAGAGGGCAATAGCCGCTTACCGCGACACTTGTCGGCTGGCAGTCGATTTGGGCTTGGGTATCAATGCCGGACACGATTTGGATTTGCACAATCTTCAGTTTTTTAAGCAAAACATGGCAAGTTTGCTCGAGGTATCTATCGGACACGCACTTATTTGCGATGCGATTTATTATGGCTTAGAAAACACGATTCAATTGTATAAACGAGCATTGCAGGAGTAGGCGGTGAGGTTTGAGGTTGGAATACATTAGCTATAAAAAATATGTAATTATCTGATAATCAGTGGTTTATGTATTTTTGTGTTTTATTGAACAATCAAAATAAAACAACTCGGAAAAAACGATATTTCCGAGTTGTTTGATTAGATTTCCAAATATTTATCAACTAATAACGAAATGACAATGTTTTTATAACTAATTGATTATTAGAGTTTTATGTTTATAATTGGGTTCTTCACCACTTTTCAGGAATTGCCGAAGGCAATTCCATTGAATTCTGAAAAGCTCTCGCTTTTCAGTGATTCTGAACATTACCAAGCAAAA